>JAVBOW010000034.1:0-46859 GCA_031550125.1 Rikenellaceae bacterium | reverse complement strand
CCTTGACGCTATCACGTTCGTAACTCAGCTTTACCGCACGCTCCTTGAACGTGCGATCATAAACCCTTTTTGTTCCCATTTTTCAAAGTTAAGATTAATAAACAACCTTAACTCTTTGCGCGGACTAAGTTAGGAACTCCAGGTTTTGGCCCTTTTTTATTGGCTATACTAAATGGGATCAGACTGACCCGAAAAAGGGACCAGTCTCAATTATATGTTGGCTGCGCATAGCGCGCATCATCTTTCACTTATCCTTCTCATTTCAAATCCTCACGGACCGCAGTCCGCTCCGGTTTGAAATTCAAACGATAAGCGAAATCCGACGCACGCTATGCACAGCGTCGTTACCGTAGGGCGCAGCGCTTTATTTTGTTTGACGCGCATCTGAACGCCAACCTGTTTTTCGGACTGATCCCGAAAAAGATATTGGCGTTCAGACGCGCGGCGTATGAAAGGACTGCTCCTTAACTATGCAGTGTGATATGGACGGATGCCGCCAGCTTGCAGATCTATAGGAGTTCTATGCTTTTATTGATCTCTATGCGGTTGACGAAATATGTGTCGTGGGATATGACCAACAGGGTCCCTTTATAATTTTTAATCGTTTCGGTGAGTATCGACAGGCTTGACATGTCGAGGTTGTTGGAGGGTTCGTCGAGGATGAGCATGTCGGGAATGTGGTTCGAAAGCATTAAGCAGCACAGATAAAGCCGCATGCGCTCGCCGCCGCTTAGCGTAAGGCAATTCCTGTCCCACATATCTTTTGGGAATAAGGCTCTGTTTAGCCTTGTCTTTATTTGATGGTCCGCGAGTTGGTTTTCATTATATTCTTCCGCAAGCTCCAATACGCTCCTATCCCGATTTACCTGCCCGTACTGCTGGTCTAAATAAACGTATGAAAAATCCGTTATCATGACTTTGCCTTCAGACGGCGTAAGCTCTCCGGTCAGCAGTTTTATCAACGTTGTCTTTCCCGTTCCGTTATCGCCTTTTATGTGAATCCTTTCGCCGCTGCGTACCACCAGGTTTAGCGGGGTCCGCCATAACGTCCGGCCTTTTTCGTAGCCAAAGTTCATGTTTGTGGCGGCGACCATCGTTTTGCCGTCATGCAGACGGGCGTTGTCGAAATCGATCTTGAGTTCGCAACTTTTTCGTTGCCGCCGTCTCATTCCGGTCAGTTTATTCTGGTTTTCGGCTATAATCTCCTGATGCCTGCCGGATAATTTCGCCGCGGTATTCTCTCCTTTGCTCTGACGTCCCTGCAAAATGATGCGGGGTATGCCCGTGGTTGTTTTTTCTACGCGGCTAATCCTTTTTTCCTGCCGTTCTTTAATTTCCCGGGCCTTTCTGCAGGCCAGGCGGAGTGCGGTTTCCTCCGCGTTTATCCGTTGCGCCAGAGACTCTTCCTCGATCTCTTTTTGCTTTTTGTAAAAAGAGAAATTGCCTCCATACAGCCGCAACCCCTTTTCCGATAATTCGTAGGTCGTTTCCACCAGATCCAAAAGGGCGGTGTCATGGCTTACGACTACCAACGACGCTTTGCATCCGGCTATGTAGTCGTATAGCTTTTGTCGGCCTGTCCGGTCGAGATGGTTGGTAGGCTCGTCTAAAAGGACTATTCCGGGCTTATGGAGGTGTAGGCCGGCAAGGAATACCTTGGTCTTTTCGCCGCCGCTCAACGAATCTACCGGAGTGCTGTAGTCTACATTTGTTAATCCCCAGTGGTCCAGGGCCGAGCGGCATTTCGACTCGATATCCCATTCGTCGGCCAGCTGGTCGTAGTGCTGTTGCCCGGCGCTGCCGTTGCATATGAGTCTCAGTGCATTCAACTTTTCTGCCACACCCAGCGCTTCGGATACGTTTTTCCCGATGGCGCCGATCTGCTGCGGAAGGTAATACGGTTGCGACGAATAACGGACGGAGCCGGAAAGGGCTACAAGTTCTCCCGCCAGCAACTTGAGCAGCGTCGATTTGCCCGACCCGTTATTACCCGTAATGGAGACCTTGTCGTTATGAAGGACGGAGAATCCGATGTGTTCCAATAGCGTGTGCTGATTGGGGTGGCGATAGGAAAGGTCGCAGACTGTGATGCCCATTTCATACAATTAATAGTGGCCTTGCGTAAAGGCCGATTAAACCGAAATTTAGTTGAATCTTACGGTGTCGGTTTAAAGGAACCAACTATTAATTGTTAATCCTCATCGTAGTGTTTTTAGGTTCGTAGTGCAAAGATAACGTTTTTGCGGAATAGGCCGTGCGGTTTTTACGACATGTGCTGCATCTCGATGAGTTTGGCGTAAAGGCCGTTTTTTTCCATCAGTTGCCGGTGACTGCCTTCTTCCACTATGTTTCCCGATTCTATGACTATTATTCTGTCGGCATTGTGTATGGTGCTGAGGCGGTGGGCTATAACCAGCGACGTCCGGCCTTTGAGCAACTTTTCGAGGGCCGATTGCACCAGAGCTTCGCTTTCGGTGTCGAGGGCCGATGTCGCCTCGTCCAGGATCAGAATGTCGGGGTTCTTCAACACGGCTCGCGCTATGCTCAGCCTTTGGCGCTGGCCCCCGGAGAGTTTCATGCCGCGGTCGCCGATGTTGGTCTGGTAGCCGTTCTCGGTTTCCATAATGAAATCGTGGGCGTTGGCAATGCGGGCGGCATGCTCTATTTCGGCGAACGTGGCGTCCTGTTTGCCAAGGCGTATGTTCTGTTCTATGGTGTCGTTGAAGAGGATGGTCTCCTGAGCCACCACACCCATTTGGGCGCGCAGCGAGGCTACGGTGTAGTTGCGCAGGTCCACCCCGTCTATCAGTATGGCCCCGTCCTGTGCGTCGTAGAAGCGCGGTATCAGGTCGGAAATGGTGGATTTGCCGCCGCCCGACGGGCCTACGAGCGCCACCGTTTCGCCTTTGCGTATGGTGAAGCTGACGCCTTTGATTATTTCGCGGTCGGCGTATGAGAAGCGTACGTTGCGGAACTCCACCTCGCCCGAAAATTTTCCAAGCGCTTTGGCGGCGGGAGCCTCTTCTATCTGGTTTTGCGCGTCGAGAAGCTCGAACACCCTTTCGCCCGCCGCTATACCCTGGTTGATATTGCCGAAGGCCTCCGCGAAACTTCGTACCGGACGCGTTATCTGCGAAAATATACCTATGTAAGCGATGAATCCCGCAGGATCGAGTTCTCCGCCCAGGACCAATCCCCCGCCGTATATCAGTATAATCGCCACGGTTACGATGCCCAGGAATTCGCTTACCGGCGATCCGAGCTGCTGACGGCGCGATATTTTCAGGGTCAGCGCGCCGAACTTCCGGTTCAGGGCGTGGAATTTGTCTTTTATATAGTCTACGGCGTTGTATGCCTTGATTATCTTTATACCCGTTATCGACTCGTCCATCATGCTCACCATATCGGCGAAGGTCTCCTGCGCCCTGGTGGCTTTGCGGCGCAGCCTCTTAACGATATAGCCTATCGTGAGCGCCGACACGGGCAGGAAAACGACGGCGAAGAGCGTGAGCTGCCACGACGTGACCACGAGTACGAATATATATCCTATTATCAGCAGCGGATCGCGGAAAAGCACCTGCAGAGTGTTGGTTATACAGAATTGCACTACCTGCATGTCGGACGATATCTTCGATATTATGTCTCCCTTGCGTTCGTTGCCGAAGTAGCCCACATGCATGCCCATCACGTTGTCGAACACCTCGTTGCGCAGTTTCATGAGCGAGTTCACCCTCATGGTTTCTATAATGCGCTGGGCCAGGTAGCGGAACAGGTTGGCTATGAACGCGCATGCGGTTACCAGTATGGCCACGGCCACAAGCACGTCCATGGTGGTGTATCCGGGGCCGAAAAAGCGGAATACCCCGTAGATTATTATTTGCTGGACATATTCGAGCGACAATGTAAAGGCCGGCGTCGAGGTGACGGCCTCTACGTGTTCCGATCCGAAAAGTATATTCAGCACCGGATATATAAGCCCGAAGGTGAGCGGAAAGAAAACGGCGTAAATAAGGGTGCAGAAAAAGTAAGGGATTGCATACCGCCCTATAGGTTTGGCGAATCCCATAATTCTCCAATATATATTCATCGGAAGCGAGTTGAGTTATATAAAAAGACAAAATTAGGCTAATTTGCGTAAGTTTTCGTATTTTTGGGAGCTAATTTAGATAAAACAGCAAAATAATGGATATAGTATTGAGCGGCATACGCTCCACCGGCCAGCTCCATCTGGGCAACTATTTCGGCGCGTTGCGCAACTACGTGAAGATGCAGCACGAGAACAAATGCTTCTTCTTTATTGCCGACTACCACTCGCTTACCACCCATCCCGATCCGGCAGCGCTGCACGGCAACGTACGCAACGTGCTGTCGGAATACCTCGCCGCCGGCCTCGATCCGGAGGTGGCCACAATATATATACAGAGCGACGTGCCGCAGGTGGCCGAATTGTCGCTGTTGCTCTCCATGCACGCCTATGTAGGCGAGCTTGAGCGCACCGCCTCCTTCAAGGAGAAGGTGCGCAAACATCCCAACAACGTAAACGCGGGCCTGCTTACCTACCCGGTGCTTATGGCCGCCGACATCCTGCTGCACCGCGCCACCAAGGTGCCTGTGGGCAAGGACCAGGAGCAGCATCTCGAGATGACGCGCCTCTTTGCGCGCCGTTTCAATAACCTGTACGGCGTGGAGTTTTTTCCCGAAAGCATGCCTTACAATTTCGGGCGCGACCTTGTCAAGATCCCCGGCCTGGACGGATCGGGCAAGATGGGTAAGAGCGAGGGCAACGGCGTATTCCTTTCCGATTCCGACGAGGCGATCCGCAAAAAGGTCATGAGGGCCACCACCGACGCCGGCCCGGTCGAACCGGGTTCGCCGCTGAGCGAACCGGTGGCCAACCTCTTCACCATAATGGATGTGGTGAGCGCGCCCGACACCGTCAAATTCTTCCGCGAACGCTACGCCGATTGCACCATACGTTACGGCGACCTTAAAAAACAATTGGCCGAAGACATAATAGCCGCCGTGGCCCCCATCCGCGAGCGCATAGAAGCTATCCGCTCCGACGACGCCTACCTTGCGCGCGTAGTGAGCCAGGGCGCCGAAAAAGCGCGTGAAAGCGCCGCCGCTACGCTCTCCGAAGTACGCAGGATAATGGGTATAACGCCGTTTTAGGGCGGTTGCCGCCTTATTGGCCGAACAACATATTTTGTAGTTTATTGCATTAAAACAGGCTTTCGGGATACTGCCGCCGCGGCGGCAATATCCCGAAAGCCTGTTTTTTTGACCGTTTAATGCGTTGATATGCTGCGCGGTGGCTGTATGAGCTACGCGCAATGTATATGATTCCCTTATAAAAGTGCAGGATTTATTGTGAAATTAAACAAATTATACATATATTTGTAAAAATAGCTTGCATAATAATACAAGGTTTTAGGTCTGTGTGGAAAGCAAACCGAGGATGTAACTTAAAACTTGTTTATGATGAAAACTTCCGCTTATTTTTCATTATTTGCGTCGAGCCTGCTCCTCTGCGGCTGCTTTAACGACGAGAAGCAAAATCACGGCGACAAGAAACCGGTAGTATTCAACGAAATATTCGATTTCGCCACTACCAAAGTATGCGACCTTACGGTCGATTACAAGCTCAGCGGGTATACCCGCCCTGTGGATTTCGAGCTTTACGACCGCTATCCTTTCGTCTCGCCCGACAGTCGTCTTCCGGCCGGTTTCGAGCCTTTGCTGCGCGCCTACACCGACGCCCAGGGCGTATTCACCGGAAAGGCGCTGATCCCCTCAGACTTAACCAGGGTCTACCTGCGCACTTCGCATCTCGGCGCGCCGTCGGTGGTTGAGCTTCCAGTGGACGGCAACCTCTTAACGTTCGTCATGCCCAAGGACGAAGACAGACCCGCGGCGGCCGCCTCGCGTGCGCCGGCCACCTATCCGGCCGACGTCAACGTACCCTGGGGCCTGCCGTGGAATATGCTGGGCGTACCTCAAAGCAACAACGGTACGTCTCCCGTGCCGGACAGGGTCATCAGCACGATAGAGAGCGTCTTTGTCGAGGGCGACGATCTTTCCGTCCCGCATCCCGAGATGTTCAACAAACTGTCCGCGATGGAGATAATCCAACCCGGAGGCGTCCACAGGGTAAAGCTCACGTTCGTCCACAGCGACGGGGTGGCGCTCAATTCGCTGTGCTACTACTCTTACAATAAGAACTCGCCGCCGGCTTCCGTAGACGACCTGCACCTTATCATGGCCTTGCCCAACGCCACTTTCAACGGCCAGGGCGGGGGTCTGGGAAGCGGGTTTTCGGTAGATCTCAAATACTGGAACGGCAGCGGTTACGTGAGTGATTTCCCGTACGGTACTGTCGTAGGGTTTTGCGTAATCAAGGACGGTTTCGATCCGTTGACCGGCAATATAAAAGACAATCCGAGGTACTATTCCGATTTCGACCTTACGGGCGGCAACCAGCAGTTCGTCACCTTCGCCAATAACGGTAACGCCAACTGCATATTCGGCATGGAGTACACCGATCGCTCCACGGGCGCGAGCGACAACGATTTCAACGACCTGGTATTCTATGCCGAGACCTTCCCGAGCGGCAAGGGAGTCCCGAGCGGCGGCGTCATCGTCGATCCCCCTGTGGTAACCCCCGATCCCGATCCGCTGGTGACGACCTATAAAGGTACGCTGATATTCGAAGACCTCTGGCCCAACCATGGCGATTTCGACATGAACGACGTTGTGGTAGAGTATACCTGTAAAGTGCATACCGGCACGGACAACAAGGTGATAAAAGTCGAGGACAGCTTCCGCCCGGTGAATAACGGCGCCACCATACAGAACGGTTTCGCCTACCAGTACGGCGTCTCGCCGCTGGACATAAAGTCTATGGTCAAAACCACCAATTTCGTAGTGGTAAGGCAAAAATACAATTACAGGCCCATACCGTGGCAGGTGGACGCCAATAATTTCGAGACGGGACAGGCTTACGCCAACATAATGCTCTTCGACGACATACGCGCCGATTACCTTGCCGACGGCACTAATATCTTCGACGTGGTCACGGAATTCAATTCGCCCGTGGATATCGCCACGCTCGGCTTCCCTCCCTATAATCCATACGCTATCATACTGCACGGCGACGGGGCCGACCCGCGCAACCGTGAGCTGCACCTGACCAGTTTCCCGGGCGAGACGCTCTACGCTCCCTCGGGCAAGGCGAGCTGGGAGTGGTTCGGTACCAACGATGACAAGTCTGTTCCGGCCCAGATGGCGTTTTACATATCCGTCAAGGAGTATCCTTTCGCCATACAGATCCCCAAGCACGGTTTCGTACTCGCGCCCGAAAGGGTGAAGATAGACGAGGTCTATCCGGGTTTCGCCGAGTGGGCCGCAAGCCACGGGGCCGTCAACGCCGATTGGTACGACCATCCGGCGTTGTGATCCCGCCCGGCGCAAGTTGCCAGAAGGGGCGGCCCGCAGGGGGCCGCCCCGCTTTTTGGCGCAGGACTCGACTCCGGGTTGAAACTCAAACGATAAGCGAAACCCTACGCACGCTATGCGCAGCGTCGTTACCGTCATGAACGGCTTTTTTTGCGCCGCCCATCTTAACGCCAACCTGTTTTTTAGGCCGGTAATGCCGGAAATTTGGATTTCGGCGGAAAAAGTCGTTTTTTTGTCTTCGTAAAAGTTCATATCTCGTGATGCACCGCCTGTTGGATACCATATACACCTCTGTCATACTCCTCTCCCGGAGGCTGACGGACACCCAGCTTATGATAGCGCTGGCCGTTGTCACCGGGCTGCTGGCGGGGCTTGGGACCTATGTCTTCGAGATGCTTTTGCGAGGGATAAAGTACGCTTTGGTGAGCTGGTTTCCCGTAGACCAGGCTGGATGGCTTTTCCTCGTCTACCCGGCCATAGGCATTATCCTTGCCACGCTTTTCGTCAAATATATAGTCAAAGACAATATTTCCGAGGGGGTCACGCGCGTACTTTACGCAATGTCGAAGCAGGGGTCTCGCATCAAGCGCCACAACTGCTATTCGTCCATCGTAGGCGGGGCAACCACCATAGGTTTCGGCGGATCGGTAGGTCCCGAGGCCCCGATAGTGTTGACCGGAGCGGCCATCGGATCGAACGTGGGGCGTTTCATGCGCCTGAATTACCGCAACGTTACGCTCCTGTTGGGCTGTGGCGCTGCAGCCTCGCTCGCGGCCATCTTCAAAGCCCCGATAACGGGGGTGATCTTCGTGCTGGAGATACTTATGCTCGACATTACCATGAGCGGCATCATCCCGCTCATAATATCCGCCGCCAGCGCCACGCTGCTCACCTTCTTCCTGGCGGGATTCGACCCGGTGCTGTCGATACACGCCAGCAATACGTTCAAACTGGAGAACATACCCATGTACGCCGCCCTGGGGATAACCTGCGGGCTTATGGCATACTATTTCAAGAGCGTCAACTCAGCCATAGCGGGATGGTTCTCCCGCATGGATCGCCAATGGCGCAAATGGCTGGCGGGAGGAGCCATCCTGGGACTGTTGATATTCATATTCCCTCCGCTTTACGGCGAGGGATACGATGCCTTCATGAACCTCATGAAAGGCAATATAGAGGAGCTTTTCAATAACTCGCTCTTTTATAAATGGCGCTCTATACCGTGGCTGATAGCCGCTTACCTCATCCTTACGTTGTTTTTCAAAGTGGTTGCCATGGCGGCTACCAACGCGTCCGGGGGCGTGGGCGGTACTTTTGCCCCTTCGCTGTTCGTAGGCGCTTTCACCGGAGGGTCGATGGCCTACGTGTGCAACACGATGCTCGGGATGGATTTGCCGCTGGTGTCATTCACCCTTGTGGGCATGGCCGGGGTTATGTCGGGCGTGATGAACGCGCCGTTGACCTCCATCTTCCTTATAGCGGAAATATCTAACGGCTATGGGCTGTTCGTGCCGTTGATGGTGGTTGCATCCACGTCGTTCGCCGTGGGCTACTACTTCGACCCCTATTCGATCTACACCAAAAAACTGCACCAGAAAGGCGAACTGCTGACGCATAACAAAGACCGCTCCGTACTCGTATTCCTCGACCTGAGCAGTCTTATCGAGACGGATTTCCAAACGATAGACACTCGCACCACGCTGGGAGATCTCGTGAGGCTTATCTCGGGACAGCGCCGCAATATATTTCCGGTGGTGGACGGTTCCGGTAAATTGATGGGAGTGGTGCAACTCGACGACCTGCGGGCCGATATGTTCGACCAGTCTAAATACGCCACGGGGATAGAGCATTATATGATCCAACCGCCCGGGACCATCCTTCCCAACGAGCAGCTGTCGAGTGTGCTGGACGCCTTCGAAGAGTCCAGGGCGTGGCTTTTGCCCGTGGTGGACAAGGGGGGCAAATATCTCGGATTTATATCCAAATCGCAGATACTGGCCGCCTACCGGCGTAAGCTGATGGAGATAAGCGAAGAATAGGCGGCGGCGCGTGCGGCGTATGCCTCCTCCTTGCGCCGCATCATCCATTTACTTTATCAGGCCAACCTCAGTATCTCGTCGCACCTGGCCGTGTCCGTGGGCCTTATTACCACGCTGGCCACATCTCCGTGCGCGTAGGCGTACATATATTCGATAAAGACGTGTTCGGCGGCCAGAAGCTCCAGTATTTGCGACAGTCCGCCCGGAACGTTAGGACATTCCAGACAGATGACGTCGGTGAGTTTGACGGCGAATTTCTCCTCTTTTAGGGCCGCGACCGCGCGCTCCACGTCGGAGACTATCACGCGCATGATGCCGAAATCGGGATTCTCGGCTATGCTGAACGCCTCCATGTTCACGCCGGCCTGCGCCAGTATGCGTACCACGTCGTTTATGCGGCCCGCCTTGTTTTCCAGGAATACGGATAATTGTTTTGCTATCATGGCCGTAGATTTATTTCATTATTCTGTTGTCCTGCACCCGTTTGGCTTTGCCTTCGCTGCGCTCCAGGGTGCGCGGCTCCACTAATTTCACGTCGGCCGCTATGCCCAGCACGTTTTGCAGGCGGTGGGCTATCTTCCTGCGCAGCTCTATCATTCGGTTTATCTCGTCGGAATAGAACTCTTCCTTCACCTCTATCAGCACCTGCAGCGTATCGAGGTTGTTCACCCTGTCCACCACCAGCATGTAGTGCGGCTCGAACTCCTCCATATCGAGTATCACGCTCTCCACTTGCGACGGGAATATATTTACACCCCTTATTATCAGCATATCGTCGCTCCGGCCGACGATGCGGCTCATGCGTACGCTCGTCCGGCCGCAGTCGCACGGGGCGTCGTCTATGGAGCAGAGGTCTTTGGTGCGGTAGCGCAGCAGGGGAAGCCCCTCTTTGGTGAGCGTGGTGAACACCAATTCGCCCAGCGAGCCGCAGGGTAGGGGAGCGAGTGTGTCGGGGTCTACTATTTCGGGGTAGAAATGGTCGTCTATTATGTGCGATCCGTTCTGGCATTCGCACTCGTGCGATACGCCGGGTCCCATTATCTCGCTCAACCCGTATATATTGTAGGCCTTTATCCCGAGCGACGACTCTATCTGCCGGCGCATATTCTCCGTCCAAGGCTCGGCCCCGAAGATACCTATGCGCAACTTGAACTCCTCGCGCGGAATGCCTGACGCGGCTATAGCCTCGGCCAGGTACAATGCATACGACGGGGTGCATGCTATGGCGGTGGGGCCGAAATCGTGAAGCAGCTGTATCTGCTTGGCTGTGTTGCCGCTCGATACAGGTATGACCGTGCCGCCTATCTCCTCCACGCCGTAATGCATTCCCAGCCCGCCGGTGAACAGGCCGTAACCGTAGGCTACGTGGAATATGTCGTGGTTGGTGGCTCCGTAGGCCGTCAGGCATCGCGCTATCATCTCCGACCATACATTGAGGTCGCGCCGCGTGTAACCCACAACCGTAGGCCGGCCCGTGGTGCCGGACGAAGCGTGCAGCCGCACTATGTCGCTCATAGGCACGGCGAACAGGCCGTAGGGATAATTATCCCTCAGGTCCTGCTTGGTTGTGAACGGGAGTTTGACTATGTCGTCTATCGACTGTATGTCGTCGGGCCTCAGGCCCGCTTCGTCCATTTTGCGGCGGTAGAACGGGGTGTTGTGGTAAACCCTCACAACCGTTTCGTGCAGCCTTTTTCCCTGGAGTTCCCTCATCTGTTCGCGCGAGGCGCACTCCATCTGTCTGTTCCAAATCATGCGTGGTCTGTCTTGAATGCCTTTAACCTTGTTTCGAGCGTCGTGAATAGCGATTCAGAATTCATCCGCGACGAGCAGGCGCGTATGCCCTGCTGTTGGCTGCCGGTGGTGGTGAGCGTTATGGAGCTTATGCCGTAATATATAAGCTCGCGCATCAGCTCGCCGCTCGACATGCCCGGATATCCTACCGTGAAGAAGAATCCGTCGCTTATGGGTTCTTCCACGTCGCGGTCGTAAACCACGTGGAAGCCGTTTTCCGCGAACAGCCTCTTCATACGCTCCGCCCGGCGGGCGTATTCCCCTGTGAGCGACACGAAGTCGAGCCGTCCGTCCACCGAAGCTTGCATCATGGCCGCCAGGGCAAACTGTACGGAGTGGGCCACTCCCGAGGTTATATTGTAAAGTATGGACGCTGTGAAAGCGCCGCCCAGGACGCCGGCTCCGCCGTAGCGGCGGGCCAGGGATTCATACCGGCGGCCGAAAAGCGCGTCCGACACGGCGGCCACGGCCACGCGCTGTCCGGCGTAACTGTATATTTTCGAGCCGGATATCATGAGTATGTAATTGTCCGTATAACGCGCCACGGTGGCCTGGAAAGGCGGCGTGAATGGTTTTCCCAGCGGTTTGCGGAAGTCCATGGCGAAATAGGCCAGGTCTTCCAGCACTATCGCCCCGTGGCGTGTGGCCGCTTCGCCTATGATCTTCAACTCGCTTTCTTCCATGCATATCCAAGCCGGGTTGTTGGGGTTGGAATAGATTATGGCGGCTATGTTGCCGCGCGACATGAACCCTTCCAACTTGTCGCGCAGGGCCTCTCCCCGGTAGGCGTAAACGTCGAATTGCTCGTATTTTATGCCCAGCATGGCCAGTTGCGCTTTCTGTATGGGGAATCCGGGGTCGATGAACAGTACAGTGTCCTTGTCGGGGTCGAGCTGGGTGCAGAGTATGAACGCCGCGAACGATCCGCAGACCGATCCGCATGTCGGGATGCACCCCGACGGGTCCACATCGACGTCCATGAACGCCTTTATGAATTCCGACGCCGCCTTTTTAAGCTCGGGGATACCCTCGGCGGCGGGATATACGGCCGCCACGCCACGGTCGAGAGCCTCTTTTTCGGCCTCTATGCCCGTAGCGCAAGGTTCGAGGCCCGGCGTTCCCTGGTCCATGCGGACGAAGCTTATGCCGGTAAGCTCCTCCAGCCGCCTGGCCAGCAGCACCACCTGTCCTATGGAAGCCGCCCCCAGGTCGGTTATGTCTAACTCGCGTACCACATCCTCCACGAGGGCGCGGTCGAAAATACCTTTATTCATCGCCTTCCGGTTATATGATAGTGAACTTGTCCCTGTCCATCCATGCCGGGAATTTCGTACGGAAAGCCTCCAGCGCCTCCATCGGCAATTCCGCCGTCACCACCGCCTCGCGGCCCTCTCCGGCCGAGGCTATCTCATTGCCCAGATAGTCTATCACAGCCGAGTGTCCGTCGTAGGAGTTGTACGGGTCGGCCCCCACGCGGTTGACGCCCGCCACGAAACACTGGTTCTCTATAGCCCGAGCGCGAAGCAGCGCATCCCACGCGCCTATGCGCGCCGACGGCCAGTTGGCCGCGTAAAGGATCAGGTCGCATTCGCCGGCCGACCGCGACCAGACCGGGAAACGCAGGTCGTAGCAGACCAGGGGCATTATCCTGAAACCCATATATTCCAGTATTACCCTCCGGTCGCCTGCGGTGTAATGCCCGCTCTCGCCGCCCATGGCGAACAGGTGGCGCTTGTCGTAAACCTCCGTCCCCCCGTCGGGCTTTACGAAGAAGAACCGGTTAAAGAACCTGCCGCCGTCGGCCACGGCCACGCTTCCTGCTACGGCCGCCCCTTTGCGGGCCGCCATGCGGCGCATCCATTCCAGGGTAGGCTGGCCGTCCGTCTCGGCTACGTCTTCGGGGCGGGTTACGAAACCGGTGGCGAACATTTCGGGCAACACGAAAAGATCCGCCGCAGGGGCGTTGTCTATCATCGAGGCGAACAGTTCGCGGTTCATTGCGGCCTCTTCCCAGCGAAGGTCGGCCTGTAAGAGAGATATTTTCATGGATGACGGTTTAACATGACAAAAATAGTAATTAATCCGCGTCATGCGCCCCGATGCACACATCTTAACACCTTAGGGAAATATGAGGGGTATTTTAACAGGAAACGGCCCCCGTGGGAGCCGTTTCCTGTTACATTCCGGCGTGGGGCCGGCGTTCGGTGAGTATTTTTTCCATACGGTCGAGCCTTTTGATTATCTCGTCCAGCTTTGGCTTCTCCTCGTATTTGGAGAGGAATTTTTTCGCCTGCCGGGTCGTAAGGAACAGCTTTACGGCTATCACGGTAACTATCAGCAGTATGCCAAGGATGTGATAGTTCTTCAGCAGGTACTGTATGATGGCGTGCGATTCCATGGTCCTACATCAGGTTTCCTGCCGCGCGCCCCCAGATGAGCGTGTCGAGCGAATATCTGCCGCCGCCGTGTACCAACACCGACAGGAATACGGCAATGTAGAGCAGGGCCAGCTCCGATGTGGCGAACGCGAATTCGGGGAATGTGAAGAAGGCCGCCACCGTCATGCCAATAACCAGCGACAGGGCCGCCAGGCGCGTCAAAAAGCCGAGGATGACGAACAGAGAACCCACGCTCTCGGCAAGGGTTATCAGCAGGAACGAGAATCCGGCGCCCAGCCCTATCGGATCGGTAAAGTTAGCGGAAATGGATGAATAGTTGGCGATTTTAGCTATGCCGTGCGAGATCATCATCCCGCCGGCCGAAAGCCTGAGCAGCAACACCGCCCAGTCGCTGCAACCGAGCAGCATGGCGTCGGTCACTGTTTGAGAAATAGTTTTTTTCATAATAGGTTAAATAATTTGAAATAAACCACTTCAATACTTGTGCCACACATTGGGCGGCAAAGCCCGTCAGCCGAAAAAATAAGAGAGTACTATTATGTAAAGCAGCGAAGGCAGCATATTGGCCACGGCTATCTTTTTAATGTCCAAAATATTTATCCCCAATCCCAGGAGCAGGACGCCGCCCACGCAGGAGAAATCGGCCACCATCGTTTCGCTTATCAGGGGGGAGAGGCAACCGGCCAGCAGGGTCAGCGACCCTTGCAACAGGAACACGGGAATTACCGCCAATACCGCCCCCACGCCGAAAGACGCCGTAAGAGCCACTGAGGCAACTCCGTCCATGATGGATTTGGTGAAAAGCAGGCGGGGTTGCATACCCAGCCCGTCTTCTATCGAACCGAGTATGGACATCGATCCCACGCAGTAAAGCAGCGATGCCGTGACCATCCCTTCCGTGAAGCGGTCGTGTCCGGCGTTAAGGCGTTTCTTTAATTTTTCGGCCCCGGAGTTCATCCTCTCTTCCAGGCGCATCAACTCGCCCGTCACCGCCCCGGCCACTACGCTCGCCACGGCAAGTATCATGTTTTCCGAGCGCAGGCTCATCGAGACGCCTATGGCAAGCGTCACCAGGCCTATGCCCTGGAATGCAATGGCTATCAACCGTTCCGGCAGGCGCTTGTGGAGCAACAGCCCGGTGGCCCCGCCGGCGGCTATTGCGGTCGCGTTGACCAGCGTACCTACCATCAATACTCGATTTTATCTTCCTTGTCTTCCCATGTGCGGAAAGCCCGCGCCGCTTCCTGCGGCAGCAGCCTTTCCGACGGGACGGTGCGTTTGGCCGGGTCTACCGGTATCTGGTCGTATATGAACGAGTCGTCGAAACCTATCTTTGCTGCGTCCCGCCTGTCGTTGGCGAAATAGATGCGTTCGATGCCAGCCCAGTAGATGGCGCTAAGGCACATGGGGCATGGCTCGCACGAGGAGTATATCCGGCAGCCTTCCAATCTGAAATTATGCTCGCTCCCGCAGGCTTCCCTTATTGCCGACACCTCGGCGTGGGCCGTCGGGTCGTTGTGGAGCGTCACGCAGTTCGATCCCGTGGCCACCACCTTGCCGTCGCGGGCTATTACCGCGCCGAAAGGCCCGCCTCCGTTCTCCACGCTACGGACGGAAATATCTATCGCTAAACGCATCAACTCTTCGTGTGTCATGGCGTATCGTAATTATTTTCCAAAGGTAGTCAAATTCTTCAAAAACCCCGCCCAAATAGCGGAGAAGTATATCCACGTTCTTCCTGTGGATGTTTATTTTGCTAAAAAATGTTTAAAAACAAATATTATGAAAAATATTTAACATCACAGTTTTGTAAACCGAAAAAATGTCTTAATTTTGCGCTGTGATCGTATGACGGTATTTTTTGTAATAAAAGATACAATTTATAAGGGCTGCGAAAAACAAAAAAATCAAGATATGAAGATAGTAGGACAACCCAAGGCGTTTTTAAGCAACGAGGCGTTGCAATTGCTCGATCTTTACCGCTCGCTGGGCGAGAGGGCCGAGATATTCCTCCCGCGCCACATTTTCGACAACCTGACGAGTTTCGTGGCGTTGTGCATGGACGAACCGGACGATCCGGCGCGCCAGCAGGCCGAGATAGAGCGTTACATGCTCCGTTTCCGCGAGGATATTCCCGGCTATGTGGACGTTTCGCTGATGCTCGTGCCGCACGTCAACTCCAAAGCATTCGAGCTGAGCAATAAGCGCCAGGGTTTCATACGTCGCATAAACGCCCTCCTGGAGACGGACGGCGCTGGCAACGAGCAGCGCAGCCTGCTGTCCAACATCCGCGACTCGCACGACCTGTCTGTGGGAACGCCGCCGGTGAACAGCTCGCATATCGAATTCATGTCGCAGCTGCAGCTGGGCGGCCACGTGCGCGACCTGCGCAAATACCGCGACGTGATAGGCGTTACGGGAGATATCAACGAGGCCCACTGGAACTACCTGATGGATACGCTGGAGCAGATGATCTCGCAGAGTACCCACTATACCACCAACGCCGAAAAGACCGATTTTCTGAACCGCAGCCGCTGGGCCGTCAACTTCAAAGGACTCAACGGAATGATACGCACCGTAGTGTCGGGTAACGCCGACAAGGCCGTGGAGTTGATCAAGGGCGACGTTTTCAGCGCCGCCTCGGTGGTGGTTATGGATTCGCCGTCGCCCGAGGAACTTTACGAACGCATGACCGTCGACACCACGAGCATTTTCGCCATCAAGGTGCGCCACGCCCGCATAAACCACTATTCGGGCGAACGGTGGTTCCCGCTGCTGACCCGCCTTGTGATAGTGGACGACTCCAAGGAGTCGCGTTCGTCCAACACCTCGCTCGTGTTCTGTTTCCATAACGGCATTATCAACACCCTCAATATAGTACATACCAAAAAATTGGGTTCTCCGGCCAACACGCAGCTGAACCTCCGCCTGATCCTCGAAAACGTCAACGCCGCCTACCTGGCCGAGTTTCGTGAGAAGATCGAGGCTCAGATATCCTCCTACGCCGCCGAGATAGACGCCATGCTCACCGAGCAGACGGGCGGCGGCGATCCGGAGAAGCGCATAGCCCTTTTCCGCCTCGACGCTTTCTCGCGCCAGGTTGTTCAGGATAAGTACTCGCTCGAAAAGTTGCGCGATTTCATCTTCTTCCTCGAAAACTGCCACCGTCCCGAGAACAAACAGGTGCAGACGCAGGAGCTGATAGACGAATTCGAGTCCCGCATGAAGAGCTATTTCTACGGGGGCAATCCGCACATAGACATAGTGACCATCCTGGAAGGAGGCGGTCGCAACCAGATAAAGACCTATGGCGAATTCCTGCGCCAGAGACCCTTCGGCGCGCTCTCGGGCAAAGTGCGCTACGCCTGCCGCCTGATCCTCGACATCATTCCGAGTTGCTACGAGCGCACGCTGCAGAATCATTTCCATAAGAATTTCGGACTCAACCTGTTCCTTGAAAAATACAAAGAATATATAGCCAAGTCGGGCCGCGAGGCCGACAACAAGGGCCGGTACGAGAAATTCCTTATCGACCTGGGCATCCGCGACAAATACTTCGCCCTGGGCGAAGAAGACCGCGACATAGTCAAGAATTTCCTCTCAGCCCTTGGCAACCTCAACCAAACGAGCGTGTCGGACGACGTGCAGATGATCATCCGCGACCTGCTCTTCAACCCCAATGGCCGTCCGAAACCATACATCATCTACAACGCCGTGCAGGCATGGGAATATAAAGACCTCCTGCCGGACGACTGCTTCGACGTCAACCCATTCGATATAGAGATAGAGAACCTGCCCGACGGCCGCCTGGCCTACGAGCGTCTCACGGAGCGTCTGAAGAGGATCAAATCCACCCTCACGCTCTTCGACGAGAGCGGTTCGCTGTGGGACCTTTTCTGCGACAACACCACAATAATAGTAAACGATCCCAACAATCCGACAGGCTATACCGATTTCAACAGCGAGGCGGTCAATGACTTCCTTAAATTTTTAAACACTTCTAAGATAGCCCTGTTCCTGGACGAGGCCTACGCCGAGAGCGTAAAGGTCGACGACAGCCGCATGCCCAAATGGCGCACCATATCGCGCTATATAATGAACAACATAGGCGCACAGAGCCGCATCAAGGCGATCTCGTCGCTCTCGACGACCAAGAACCTCGCCGCCACCGGCGAGCGCCTCGGGGCCATCGCCACCACGCCCAACGCGGCCGAATTCGCCGCTTTCGCCCGTACGCGCAACAGCGCCGAGCATGGCAACAACAACTCGCTGTTGATGCTCAACAACACGCTCGAAACCGCCCAGACGGCAAAAAGCATAAAGGACCGCATAGAGGCCGAGCTGCCGAAGAACGCCTCGCGAAGCAATATAAAGAAAGCCGTAACAGGATTCATAATCTCACAGATAGCCAGCACCGAGAAGAGCAACCGCAACAGCATAGAGAACCGCCAGCTCCACAAAACGGCAGGCTTCGAAGGCTCGCCGCTCTACCTCTTCCTTCTGGACGAGCTGGTGTCGCTCGACAAGCTGGACGTACTCGGCCTGCCCGACGACTTTAAATACGAAAGCGAGCCGTTCTTCACATATTACCAGCAGAAGCTGGTTAAGAACCTCAATAAATTCCGCGCCAACAAGAATTTCCGCGAGGAGTCGCTGAGGCGTCTGTCGCTGGCCAAGCAGACGGCGCGCAGGATCATCGAGCAGGCGGGTGCGACGGACAGCATCGAGGCGGTGGATTCCGACGGCTCCTATCTCTTCAATTTCCGTATCCTGGGGCGTCCTGCCTACGCCGATCTGCTGGCATTCTGCGAGGCGCTCGCCCAGCACAGGGGGGTGGCGGCCGTGCCTTATCCCACCGGCCTTATACGTATATCGGTTGGCGGATATCTGCGCGCCGGGACTGAAAGCCTCAAGGTTTTCGCCGCCGAGCTGGAGGACGCTTTCGCCGTAGTGGTGAAATACTGGCTGCAATTCGCGGCTCTGCGCTCCGACGCCGCCAACAGGGAGGTGGAGACGGCCCAGCTGCTCGCAGGGATGTTCTCGTCGAAAAGGGAGAGTTTCACCGACAGCGTAATAGCCGACTATCCCCTTTCGGCAAAATACCCCAAGGACAAAGCTCCTTCGCTGCAGATACGCGACGTACGCACCCTCTACCATACCTCGCCCGAGAAGAGCGGCGTGACGATAACCACCATAGGCCGCTCGGCCAATTCGGTGATAGAACTCCATGGAGACATAGTGGGTTCGTGCGCCGACGTATTCGAATTCATCCGTAGTGCGGCCTTCACCAAGATATATGAAAACCTGCTGGCCCAGGTCTACAAGCGCGTACCCGCCCTTGCCGACATGGATTTCAATACGGTCTCGTCGCGCTATGGCAAAGCGGTGATATTGAAATATATCACCAATAAAAAGACGTTCCAGCCCAATCATCACGTGCTGGACAGTCCCGAGGAGAAGAACATCATGCGCGAGGTCCTTATAGAGATGGAGAACCTGCTGTTCTCGGACAGCAAGATGAAGATACTGGCGATAGACGCCACTGGCGATCCGGCGCTGGACAAATCGAAACTGGAGGGCATCAACTCGATAATCAAAAAGTATATCCGCGAGATACTGCTCCATTTCAACCTGCCTTTCGAGAAGGAGAGCCTCGAGCCGAGCCGCAAGGAGATAATCCGTGTGGCGGGAGAGACTTTCGAGGATATAACCGGACTGAAGCTCAATGATCTGAACCTCAGTATATGGGTTGAGGAGTTCGTGGCCAACCTGCGCGGCCTGCCCGGATTCGACAACCAGGCCCTCTCGCACAAGAGCATAGGCTACATCCTCGACGCCATAGCCGAGGGTGTGAACGCCACCGACCGCATGACGGACAAGATACTTTACCTCTACCTGCTGAGCAACGACAACTCGTTCTACCGTATGGTGTGCGAGAAGCTGGCTTATTTTTCCGCACGGATAGAGGGCTGCGGGCAAGGCGAGCTGAAGATGATAACCGAAGAGTTCATAACCAGCATTCTGCCCACCCAGCTCAAAGATATAAGCAACTACATAATGCGCAAGCGCGACATAAAGATCGCCGAGAACGAGATCTATGCCGTCAGTCGCAAGGTGGTTCGTTTCTATATCGGTCTGGTTCGGCGCACCAAAGGGACGGACTATTATAACCGCTACTCGCACACCATGGTACGCATAGTGGAGACGGCTTTCCGCAAGCAAAACTCCTCCGTGAACGAGATGGTGCAGCACGGCGTGTCGCTCTATAAGGGATTCGAGATGGAGAACCGCGCGCTGGAATCTTTCGACGGCGGCCGCATCAGCTGGATAAACGAGCTGATGCAAAAATGCGGCGTGATCTCCTCGGAGCAGCCTGTGCAGGAACATACCCGCATAGTCACCGACGCCAAGAAGCGCGAATATCCTTTCCATAAGATCGATCGCGCCTCGGTCAAACGCCCCGCCGTGGAGCCTAATCCGGCCCAGCCGCTCGAATACATCCGTTATATCGACCCGCGCCCACGCCCGGAGTTCTTCACCGACCGTGTGGCCCGCTTCATAGCCAACATGGATTCCGACGACTACCGTTGCAAGATAGTCAAACACGGGATAGTGAAAGAGCTGGTGATATTCCAGAAGGGTTACATGAAATACCTTACGGACAACTACCGCCTCAACTACACCGAAGATATCTCGCTGCACGACATACGCAACTTTGTGCCGGACGTGATCTCGCTGCTTGGCGCGCCCGAGAAGCTCATCTCTTTCCCGCAGATAGGCTATTTCGATATCAAAGGCCCGTCGGGCAACATAAAGATGATCGTCACTCCCCTCAAGTCTGAAGCCGATTATTTCGGCGACGTCAAAAAACCCCGCCTGACGGTAATAAACGAGAAGGTAAAGGAGATAGGCGGCATTCCGCGCCACGGCTCGCTGTTCATGGTGGAGGAGAACGACGGCTCGCTGTTCGTAGTGGAGATAAACGGCGACAGCGGGGTGGGGAAGAGCGAGATGATAGCCGCCTTCGTACTCAAATGGCTGCGGAACAACCTGGAAGGCATACGCTCCGTGAAGATGATAGCCGGCGACATGTTCCACGAGTTCCAGGACGCCGACGGCAACCTGTACGGCATAGGCACCGAAGTAGGCGATTTTTCGCGTACCACCGATTTCGACCCCGACTACATCAAATACTATAAATACCTCTTCGAAAGCTCGGCCGACAGCAACGTGGACGACCTTAACTCTCGCAGCACCGTGAGCGGCATGTGCGATATATCGATGCCTTTCAAAATAGACATCATGCTATCGGCCAGCAACTACTCCAAGCAGGAGGGCGGCATAACGCGCATCGACAACCCGGAGAATTTCCTACTTTACGTCGATGCGCACGGCGAGCGCAAAGAGAAGGCCACTTCCCAGGACGGCCCCAACTTCCAGCGTACCCTGCGCCGCTACACGGCCGACAAGAGCATAGTCGAAGTGATAGCCCGCCACGGCAACTACCTGGACGACGTGCTGGATTGGGAATACGTCCCCGCCGAAAAGAACTATTACCTGGCCTCGTCGTACCGCCTGCTCGACAAGATAGACATCACCGAAGTGGTGGAGATGATATTCAAAGGCAAGCGTTTCGCCGCCGCCGGTTTCGACTACGCCATTACCGGCGTCTCGTTCGACATGATCCAGAACCGTTTCATCGCCGCCGTGACGTATAAGGAGGGCGACAGCGAGTTCGAAACCGCCAAGGTCATCGACCGCCGCATATTCAGCGCCATCTTCGACTCCATAGCCAGCACTCCGGGCGGACAACCGTTCATTGCCGAGGAGGGCCAGTTGGAATGCGTGGAAAACCTTATCACCTGTCTGCGCGGAGGCCGCGACGGCAAAGGCAAGGCCCGCAATATACAGTGCGGCGTACTCTCCACTGAGATAGGCAAGAAAGGCCGCGAGATAACCGGCCCGCAAAAGGCCGCCGCCGCCCTCAAGCAACTTATCCAGGAGGTGCGCGTGTCTAAGCCCGAGATCAACGAGGGTAAGATAAAGGTGAAAAAGCTGCTCAATGATAAGTACGCCCATATTTTCCACGGCGATATGAACAGCGGCGAGCTGCTGCGTTACAATTTCTACCTTTACCAACTGGAGACGATGCGCAAGGCCGACCTAAGGCGCATGGATAACCGCAGCCGCAAGGTGGATATAAGCAACCTGCCCAACTTCCACGCCGGCGACCGCGCCAGGGAGTTCTCGCCACTGCTGGTCAACCCCAACCTGAATATCGAGCTGACGAGTTTCAGCGAGACGTACGAGGAACTTATGTCGCTGCCCAACTATCCCGATTTCGCCGAGGAATTTTCGGCCCGCCTCGACAAACTCTACATAGCCGAGGGTTACAGCGCCGAGACCAACATCAACAACATGATAGTGCAGTTGCTGTTGATGGAGGGTTATGTCTCCACCGACGATCTGGCCCGCGGAAGCGTGATAGAAAAGGTGAACCGCGAAACCATAGCGGCAGCCAAATACGCCGTAGCGCGCCACCTGGCCGGCCTCACGCCGCCCGCCGCCCCCGCTGCATCCAAACCGACCCCGGCGAAACCTGCGGCGAAAAAAGCGAAATAAAACCCGCTTGCATATCCGTAAAACAGGAGGCGCACTGAAAGTGCGCCTCCTGTTTTACGGATAAATCGTCAAAAACGGTACGAAAATCCCACCCCGGAAGAGGTGAATCCGAACATAAGCGTCGACGAGGGCTTTGTATTCAAAGTCGTCGTTTTGCGTCGACCATTATACATGTCACTCACCTTGATTCCCTGTGATTTTATACCCAAAGGATCGAAAAGCATAATGACGCATCCGCCTATCCCTATAATTTGCAGGGCATTGAGCGAATAACTCTCCTCAAGATCGTCGCTCAGATGCATTATATTGCCTATCGTTACCAATCCCAACAGACTATATGCCACTATGTTCTCGGTTGTATTTTTGTTTTTGAACTTCTGGATACTGGCCTTCATATCCGCATCGGCATCTTGTTCGGCATACACAATAAATTCTTTGCGGGTTATCTTTCGCCCGTCCGCCTTGGCCGCTTTCCACATCGTCGGGCCTTCCAGTTTTAATGGCATCAGCACAGGCTCATCCGCTTTTCCGATACTTTGGATTGTGGCTTGTCTGACAACCTGCGCGGGCGCCGCCTCGAAAACCTGCACTTTGCCGTTGGCGAATATTATAGACGCGATGTCGGAAATGTTAACGGTGTACTTGGGCCCATCCTGATTGTCCCATTCGAGATAAGATATTGTCGACGGAGTTATTTCAAGGATTTTGGCTGTCACTTTTTTCTCGCTCCGCATAACGATTATGTCCTGTGCGACGGCCTGCCCGCATACGGCGAGCAATGCCAAAACGATTACGATATGTTTCATGGCTTTTAGTGGGTATAAGTTAAATCTTCATAATTCCAACTGTATGCGTCGTCAGAGACATATATCAAAGGCATCTGATATTTGACAGATGGCGTATATTGTGTACACCCCGGGTCTATGGTCATCATATTTTTATCCGTTTTGGAGCCAAATTCAAAAATCTTGTTTATAACCACTTCGCCGGCAGTGTCGCGATAAATGCATTTGAATTTTATCCAGTGTACGGCTTTGTCCGTTTCGTTGCAAATCATGAATTTAACCTGTTCCGTCGTGCTCGATCCGGTATAATATTGAGCATAGATAGAGTTTGGATAAGCCCTGCCGTCGCTTATTTCGGCGGGCGACGCATCGTCTTTTTTACAGCCGGAAAATATTGCGGCGGCGGCGATCGCCACTGCGATTGTCTTGATTATCATCTTTCTCATGGGTTATTCGTTGATAGTGTAATATTCGAGGTTGTCCGGATAATACGTGTAAGATTCCGATATAGGTACCGTCTGCGATATCCACGGGGTGTATTGGGTGCCGTGCGCAGGAATTTCCATGTTCTTATATGTTTTGGAACCGAATTCAATGTGATTGGAATATATCATGGTTTTGTCGTCATAGAGTTTGAACGTGCATCCTATCCAATGGACAGGATTATCGGTGTTGTTCATTACCAGGAACCTCATGCTGTGTGATGACAATGAACCGGAATAGTACATATACTGACAACCGGTAATTTCTATCCCTTTTCTGTCGTCGCCGTCTTTCGAACATCCGGATATACAGAATGCCAGCGCGGTGAGTATTACCGCGAGAAACCATATTTTTTTCATTTTAAAGTTGAATTATGTGCGCCCTGTCCCGGAGCATTCGTTTGATGCAGGTACATAAAAAACGTGGGACAATACTGTCATTCATCTGCCTCTGAGGTCTTCGACTACCTGGCTGCAAAATAAATGAGTAAAGCCCACGTATGTAGTACGTGAGCGTTTACGCTTTACTCATTGCAGCCGGTGAAATTGTCGAAGTTTCAGAGGCAATAATTAAAGCTAACGCTTTTTATGTCAACCCGTTCGCTTCTTGGTGGCGGAGCGGGGAATTATTTTGGGTTAAATATTTTTGTTATTTTCCCATAGGCGCAGGGTTTAATGAGTGACGGATAGTGTATACAATTATAGTTATAATTGAGTGAAAAAACAAACCTTTTGCCGGTTGAGGCAGTTTCTCCTTGAATTATTTGGATTTACGGGTAAAAAAACAATATCTTTACGCTGTTGAAAAAACATTCACTAATTTATCAAACACGATCATGAAGAAATTCTTACTCCCGGCACTGCTGGTTATCTCAATGGGTTTGCTTTCCACCTCGTGCAGCAAAGACGGCGACGAGGGCGGGAAAACACCCGTAGAAAGCAACACATTCACCTACGACAACCAAACCTACGAGCTTTTCGAAGGCGACCAGGGTAATTACGCCGGTATATACGAGACGGGCCTTTCGAATGTTTACGTCGGTCTGTACGGCGAAAGCGAAGCTGTATTCTTCGACGTGCATTTGCCCGCGGATAAGGATCACCTTGTTGCAGGAACCTATAATTTCAACGCCGACCTCTCTGTACCCAATGTTTTCGGTTTGGAATATTCTTACGTAGTATTCGATGTCGACGGAAACGGTGAAATAGACGAAGAGGTGGATACGTTTTGCGATATCACCGCCGGCAAGCTCATCGTCAGCGTAAACAACGATATCTATACGCTTAATTTCGACTGCACCGCAAACGGCAAGAAACTCGTTGGCAAATATGTCGGAACGCTTGAGGAGTACGATCCTTTCGAAGAAGGTTAATTTTCAGCCTTATAGGCAATAAACAGCGAGGCGCGCCATCCGGCGCGCCTCGCTGTTTATTGCCTATAAGGCTGAAACGTGTTACCTGCCTTTCCTCAGGATGTCGTCGAAATAGGCGATGGTCTTGCCCAGCCCCTGGCGCAGCTGCACCTTAGGCTCCCAACCGCCCAACTTTTCGCGGGCGAGGGTGATGTCTGGTTTACGTTGGCGCGGATCGTCGCTCGGGAGCGGCTCGAAGACTATCTTCGATTTGGCCCCGGTGAGTTCTATCACTATGTCGGCCAACTCAAGCATGCTGAATTCGCCGGGATTGCCTATGTTCACCGGTCCGGTGAAATCCGGGCCGGTATCCATCATGCGTATCATGCCTTCGATCAAGTCGTCCACATACTGGAAACTGCGCGTCTGGTGGCCGTCGCCGTATATGGTTATGTTCTCTCCGCGCAGGGCCTGTACTATGAAATTCGACACCACGCGTCCGTCCTGCGGGTGCATCCTGGGGCCGTAGGTGTTGAATATGCGTATGATCTTTATGTCGGTGCCGGTTTGGCGGTGATAGTCCATGAACAGGGTTTCGGCGCAGCGTTTGCCCTCGTCGTAGCATGAACGTATGCCAATGGTGTTGACGTTGCCCCAGTACGATTCGGGTTGCGGATGGATGTCCGGGTCGCCGTAAACCTCGCTCGTGGACGCCTGCAATATGCGCGCGCGTACCCTTTTGGCCAGGGTGAGCATATTGAGCGCCCCCATTACCGATATTTTGGTGGTTTTGATGGGGTTGTACTGGTAATGCACCGGCGAGGCGGGACACGCGAGGTTGTAGATCTGGTCAACCTCGGCGTTGTACGGCTCGATGACGTCGTGGCGTACCAGCTCGAAATGGTTGTTATCGATCAGGTGGCGGATATTATCTTTGCTGCCTGTGAAATAGTTGTCCAGGCAGATTACGTCGTTGCCGTCCCTGAGCAGCCTTTCGCATAGGTGCGACCCGATGAATCCTGCGCCTCCCGTAACTAAAATTCTTTTCATCGCCGTAAACCTTACCTTATTCCTATTCCCACGTGGAAGAACCCTTCGTTCTGGAGCAGCTCTTTGTCGTAGACATTGCGACCGTCGATGACGAGATGGTATTTCATCCTGCGTTTTATCTCGGCCCAGTGGGGCATGCGGAAGTCTTTCCACTCGGTCATCATAAGTATGGCCGAAGCGCCGTCTGCGGCGTCGTATATGTCCTTTGCGTAATATACGCTGTCGCCCAGGGATTTGTGGGCCTCTTCCATCGCCACCGGGTCGTAAACCCTAACCGTGGCTCCGGCCTGTTGCAGCAGGGCGATCACCGTCAGCGAGGGCGCCACGCGCATATCGTCGGTGTTGGGTTTGAACGACAGGCCCCACACGGTGAATGTCTTGCCCGACAGTTTTCTCTCGAAGTGGGCGTTCAATTTGTTGAACACCACCGTCTTTTGGTCTTCATTCACTTCCTCTACCGCCCTGAGTACCCTCATCTGGCAGCCGTTCTCGGCCCCGGTCTGTATGAGCGCCTGCACGTCTTTCGGGAAGCACGAGCCGCCGTAGCCGCATCCTGCGTAGAGGAATTTGCTTCCTATGCGCTCGTCCGAGCCTATTCCGCGGCGTACCATGTTGACGTCGGCTCCGGTTTTATCGCACAGGTTGGCTATGTCGTTCATGAAACTGATGCGCGTTGCGAGCATCGAGTTGGCGGCGTATTTTGTCATTTCGGCCGACGGTATATCCATGTAGATCACAGGATGTCCGTTGAGCGTGAATGCTTTGTACAGTTTGTCCATTAATTTGCGTGCGGTGTCGCTCTCCACGCCCACCACTATGCGGTTGGGTTTGCTGAAATCGTTTATGGCGTCTCCCTCCTTGAGGAATTCGGGATTCGACGCAACGTCGAAAGGCAGGTTTAGTCCGCGGCGGTCGAGTTCCTCCCTGATGGCCGCCTTCACCTTCATGGCCGTGCCTACGGGGACGGTTGATTTGGTCACCACCAGTTTATAGCCGTTCATCGTGCGTCCCACTTCCCGGGCCACTTCCAGCACATATCTGAGGTCTGCCGCGCCGCCCTCCCCGGGAGGCGTCCCTACGGCGGAGAATATTACCTCCACCTGATCTATAACTTTGGCCAGCGAGGTATCAAAATGGAGCCTGCCGCCCTCTACGTTCTTATGCACCATCGCCTCCAGCCCCGGCTCATAAATGGGTATGATGCCGTTTTTGAGGTCTTCGATTTTCTTTTCGTTTACGTCTATGCAAGTTACGTCAACGCCAAGGTCGGAGAAGCACGTGCCTGTCACCAGCCCGACATAACCTGTTCCTACAATAGCTATTTTCATAAATCAATATTATTTTGGCGACTAAATTACAACTAATTTTCCGAAAAAGAGACATCTACCATTGAAAACTCGCGGATAATACCGATATTTGCGTAAATAATCTGTTTTTCCAAATGAAAGGCATAGTTCTGGCCGGAGGTTCCGGCACAAGGCTTTACCCGATAACCAAGGGTATCTCCAAACAACTGCTTCCGGTTTATGACAAACCGATGGTCTATTATCCCGTTTCGGTGTTGATGCTGGCCGGCATACGCGATATACTTATTATCTCCACTCCCGAAGACCTGCCCATGTTCCGCCGTCTTTTCGGTACGGGCGAGGAGTTCGGCGTGAGGTTCGAATATGTGGTGCAGCCTTCGCCCGACGGCCTGGCGCAGGCTTTTATCCTGGGCGAGAAGTTTATCGGCGGCGACGACGTGTGCCTCGTCCTTGGCGACAACATCTTTTACGGGCAGGGTTTCACCACCATGCTCGTTAATTGCGTCGAGAGGGCGGCCAAGGAGCGCCTCGCCACTATTTTCGGCTATCTCGTGCGCGACCCGGAGCGCTACGGCGTGATAGAGTTCGACGCCGGCAACCGCGCCGTGAGCATTGAGGAGAAGCCGCTCAAACCGCGCAGCAACTATGCCGTCCCGGGTCTCTATTTCTATCCCAACAGCGTTGTGGAGGTGGCTAAAAACGTGAAGCCGTCGGCCCGGGGGGAACTTGAGATAACCGCCGTCAACGAATGGTACCTCAACGACAACAGCCTCTACGTCCAGCTATTCTCGCGCGGATTCGCCTGGCTCGACACCGGTACGCACGATTCGCTCTCCGAGGCGACGGTATTCGTCGAGGCAATAGAGAAGCGCCAGGGGCTGAAGATAGCCTGCCTCGAGGAGATAGCTTTCCGCAAAGGCTGGATCGACGTCGACACGCTGCGCCGCCTGGCTGCGCCGATGGCGAAGAACAATTACGGACAATACCTTTTATCCCTTTGTGATGGGCGTCTTTAAATTCATTCCCGCCGGCATAGAGGGCGTGGTTATAGTTGAACCCGCGTCGTGGGCCGACGAACGCGGTTTTTTCATGGAAAGTTTCGCCGGCCGCGATTTTGCCGCGGCGGGCCTGCCGCAGGAGTTCGTGCAGGACAACCATTCCTGCTCGCGCAGGGGCGTACTCCGCGGACTGCATTTCCAGAGCGAGCATCCACAGGGCAAACTTGTGCGGGTGGTCTCGGGCAGCGTGCTGGATGTCGCCGTAGATATACGTTCGGGCAGCCCCACGTTCATGAAATGGACTTCGGCGGTGCTGTCGGCAGATAACCGCCGCCAATTCTATATCCCTCCCGGCTTCGCTCACGGTTTTCTCGCCCTTGAGGACGATACTAACCTGCTGTATAAATGCACCGAATATTACATGCCCGAGTTCGACGGAGGGGTGGCATGGAACGATTCCCGCATTAACGTCGACTGGAGGCTCGGCGAATGGGGCCTTTCGGAGTCCGATCTGGTCATATCGGCCAAGGACCGCGTGCTGCCTTCGCTCTCGGCCCTGGGCCTGTAATCTGGTTTGGGCCATAATTTGCATATGGGTGCGAAAAACGGATCGGTCTCAGTTATTGTGCGGCGGCGTTATTTTAAGGCGTAGCGCTTTACTGCACCGCATGTCTGGACGCCAGCCTGTTTTCCAGACCGATCGGAAAAAATATTGTTACAGTGAGATGGATCGCCGTCCTTTTGCCGTTGTTTTTGCTGGTTGCTGCCGGACACTCGCACGCCGCCCGGTACGGGGCGTCCATATCTAAGGCCGACTCCCTTCCTGCGCGCCTTAAAGGGTACGACTCGCTTGCCTCTTCCGCTCGCACCGACCGTCTGTACGACTCCATCGCGGCTCGCTATACGCGTAGCGGCGGGCTGCAGAAATTCGTCTACAACTCCATTTTCGTAAGCAGGGAGGCCGACGCCCCCGTGATAGAGAAGGCCATTGACGAGAGCGAAATATTCGCGCCTTTCACAGGCCGCACCATAAGCCATATAAATGTAGTCTCCGGCGGGCTTATGAGCAGCGATTCCACTTGGCTGGAGCGCACGGCGTCGTCTATACACTCCACCACGCGCGAGATTGCCATCCGCCGCGACCTTCTCATTCGCGAAGGTCAGGCATTGGACCCCGAATTGATAACCAAAAGCAGTCGCAACCTGCAGTCGCGCAGTTATATAGCCGATGTGGAGACGTTCGTGGAACCCGATTCGCTCAATCCCGGCTCCGTAATAGTGACCGTAGTCACGAAAGACCGCTGGTCGATAGGCTTAGACGCCAAGATAGGCAACGGTTCGCGTACCATGCTCAAACTCTACGACGCCAACGTCCTCGGTTACGGAAGCCGTTTCAGCGTGTCGACCAATTTCAGCCTCTCGAAGCGCCTCTATGGCGGGACTAACCTCGAACTCAACGTACCCAACCTTTTCGGCTCGTTCTTCAACGCCGACCTCAGAGCCGGCAAGGATTTCGACAACGAAGTGTACGGCTTCGACGTGAAAAAGGATTTTCTTCTGACTACCGATTATGCGGCCGGAGCCTCATTGTTCGACAATGCCGAATCGACCTATATGCTCTACGCCGATTCGTCGTTCAGGATACGTTCGCGCACGGGCGACGTCTGGGCGGGCCGCTCGCGATATGTCGATCGTATCCGCAGCAGCGCTTACGCCACGGCCCGCTTCACCGGCTCCAGTTTCGCCGCGCGTCCGCCGGTGGGACCGTCGCTCAACCCTGCTTACCACGACAACCGTATGGTGCTGCTGGCCGCCGGACTCTACCGCGAGCGCTTCCTGTCGGCCAACATGATCTACGGATACGGCTATCGCGAATATCTGGCCGCCGGTTATCGCGCCGAGCTGGTCGGAGGGTATTATGCCGGCGAATTCGGCGACGACTGGTACGCGGGCGGCAGCTACCGCCTCGGCGGCTTCGGCAGCCTGGGTTACCTGATGGGAGGGGTTGGGTTGGGTATGTTCATCCCCGACGCCGACGGGCGGCGCGTACGCGGCGCGCTGATGCTCGAATCGCAGTATTTCACCAACCTGTTGCGAATGGGACGGAGGTCGCACCTGCGCCAGTTCGTGACTTTTAGCTGCCTGCAGGGTTGGAACCGCTATCGAGGCAGCGACGAGGTTATATCGTTCCACGCGGGACACTCGCTGCGCGCCATGGACGAATACACCGTAGGGGTGAACCGTAGCCGCCTGTCGTTAGAGACGGTGTTTTTCACCCCCTACCAACCGTGGGGCTTTCGCATTGCCGTATTCGGCTACACCGATATGGGATTGATAGGTTTTCGCGCCAACCAGTTCGACAATCCTTTCTACGCCACGGTAGGAGCAGGTATCCGCATACGTAACGAACGCCTGGTATTCAATGCGGTGGAGATACGCCTCGGCGTGGCAGTCGGCAAAAACGGATGGCTGCCGAGCCGTTATGTAGACATTTCCAACCAGGGCCATGTGGAACAGATACGTTTTACTCCTGAAAAACCCAAAACAATAATATATAAATAGACGATGAAAACCCAACGGATCCTATCATGCGCATTGTTTGCGCTCGCCACCCTCGCGTCGCACGGGGCGACGAGAAGTTTCACCGCCACGAGCCGCTATCTCAACCTGCCCGTTTCGCACTCCGTTGACCGCGGCGTGATGGATCTTTCGGTCGGCGACGGCGTCGTAAGGCAATTCAACATACGCCTGGCGGCGGACAAACCCGATTATTGGGTCTTCGCCGATATATCCGCGTTTCGCGGTAAGACCGTAACCCTCAAATGGGACGGCGCGGGCTTGGACGCCATATTCCAGGCTGACACCATAGTGGGCCAGAACGCACTCTACGCCGAGAGCAACCGTCCTCAGGTACACTTTACCGCGCGCCGCGGCTGGATAAACGACCCAAACGGCCTGATCTGGTACGAGGGCCAATACCATCTCTTCTACCAGCACAATCCCTACGAACGCGATTGGGAAAACATGCACTGGGGACACGCCGTGAGCGATGACCTGCTGCACTGGCGCGAACTTCCCCTGGCGCTCTATCCCGACGCCAACGGCACGGCATTCTCCGGCACGGCGGTCATAGACTACGATAATACGTCCGGTTTCGGAACCAAGGGCCGCCCGGCCATGGTGGCCGCTTACACGGGCGCAAGCTCCGCAAAGCAGGTGCAGTGCATTGCTTACAGCCTCGACAAGGGAACCACCTGGAATAAATATGCGGGTAATCCGGTGGTGGACTCCAAAGCCAAATGGAATTCGCAGGACACGCGCGATCCTAAAGTGTTCTGGTACGCTCCCAAGGGTCATTGGGTTATGGTACTAAACGAGCGGGACGGCCATTCCATATACACCTCGGCCGATCTGAAAAAATGGGATTACCGTAGCCATACGACGGGTTTCTGGGAGTGTCCCGAACTGTTCGAATTGCCCGTGGACGGCGATAAGGGTAACACCTTGTGGGTGATGTACGGCGCTTCAGGGACTTACATGCTGGGCGATTTCGACGGCGTGGCCTTCACTCCCCGCTACGGCAAATACGTTTTCCAGACAGGTACGGCCTATGCCGCACAGACTTTCAATAATATTCCCGCCTCCGACGGCCGCCGTATACAGATGGCCTGGAGCCGCGTAAACCACAAGGATATGCCCTTCAACGGCATGATGCTGCTGCCAACAGAGTTGACGTTGCGTACCACCAAAGACGGCGTACGCCTTTTCAGCGCCCCGGTAAAAGAGGTGGAGACGCTCTATTCCGAATCGTTTACGGGACGGCAGCTAACCAGCGAGGCCGCCACGGAGATGCTGGCCCGCGCCGCATCGTGGGATTGCGTGAGGATAAAGGCCCGCTTCAGGATGTGGAGCGCCAACGACCGCAGCGCCGAGGTGACGCTCGACGGCGAGCGCGTCTTCAAATATAATATGAATTTCACCACCGTCAACGACCATTTCTACTCGCCGCGGGATATGACCTCGATGGAGATAGAGGCCGACATAATAGCAGACCGCACAACGGTGGAGGTATTCGTCGACGGGGGAGCCTATTCCTACTCCTTCCAGCGTCGTACGCCCTGGGTTGGCGCGAACGTTTTCCGTTTCGACGGCGACAATGTGAAGGTACTTGAACTGGAAGTACACCGCCTCAAGAGCGTATGGAGGTAACGCGTCGGTTTAGATTGACGTTGGTTCCAATAACCGCTTAACGCGCACCGCATAATAGCCGAAGGCCGCCAACAGGCGGCCTTCGGCTATTATGCGGTGCGCGTTAACGGGATTTTTTCTCCGTCTCGACTATTCCCGCGCGGAAACATACGTTGACGAATCCGGCCGCCGTCCATAGCTGGCTGTGCGAGCGGTCGGGCTGTTTGGTGTGCCAGTTGACTATCTCGCGGAACGATCCTCCCTTGGTTACCCTGGCCAGAAGGGCGGCGTTCTGGTCGGTATAATCTTTCTTTTCCGCTATCTCTTTGGCCCACAGGAAAAATGTGTCCACGAAAGGCCATGCGGTATTGTTGTGGTAGACGCTCCTCCATGGGTAGAACGGGTAGAGCAGCTGTACGCCCGCCCATATTACCGGATATCCCTCGAGGGCTTTTACTGCGTCTTTGCCTTCCACTACTCCCGTCAGTACCGTAAGCGCTGCGCCGAGCGCCTCGCGCCTCTCTTCCAGCACTCCGTATTTGTCTTTGTAGTAAGCGAATGAACCGTCGGGGAACCTCAAATTTTTGACTATGGCTTTACGCAGGGCTTCGCCGCGTTTTTTCCACTCTTTGGCCTCTTTGTGTTTGCCGAGTTTTTTGCACGCCTTCTCCATCGACTTCATGGCCTGGTAGTAGAGGCAGTTGGTGGAGGTTGATTTAAGCAGTATGCAATCGAACATGTGATAGTCCTGGGGATAGGCCGTCGTGCGTTTTTCTCCTTCGTGTATGTCGATGAACGACGCCTGGCCGCGGTAGAGTCCGTCGGAGGGGTCGAAGAACGGATCGTACATCTTCTTGAAGCACTCATGCGTGGTGTCGTACAGCCATTGCCACTGGTCGGCCATCGCCGGGTTCTTTTCTATAAGGTCGCAGGCGGCCCACACCCACACCACGTCGTCGGTGCGGCGGGTGAATGGATGGGTGTGGTAGCGCTTTACATATTCGCCCATGCCTATGGTGTCCTCCTTCCAGTCGCCTTTTATCTCCCACGCGGCAAAGTCTTTCGGGGTGTAGAGGGCGAGTTTGAGGCGCAGGTCGCGCGTGTATTTGAGCGACGAGAGCATTATGTCGGGGTAGAGTTCGTTAAGCCCGAAAATACCGGAAAAGCATATGTCTCGCGTGAAGACGGTCATGCCGAAGACCCTGCCGGCGCCGAAATATTTCGTACCCTTGTCCTGTACTATGTTCGATTCTATATCCCTGAGCGCGAGTTTCCACAACTTCTGCGTCATGGGCGTAGCGTTGCGTATGGCCGTTTTGTTGGCCGGGTCGCATTCCGGGATCATGGCGGCGGTGATGGTGGCCAGCGGATCGGATACTTCGGTGGGCGTCAGGCGCAGGTCCGGACCGTCGTAGGTGAATCGCTGCCCTTGGGCGCGGCTTGTCAGCAATGCGGCGCAGCAAAGAGTTGTAAGTAGAAGTTTTTTCATGGCGGTGGTTTATGGTTGGTGGTAGTAATTAACGGGGTTTGCGCTCGACCTCTGCCTTGAAAACGCTAAATGCGTTTTTAAGACGCTGAATTTTATGCCGATATGTCGTATGTGTTTGGGCTTATACTTGTGCAAGTTACGAAATTCTTCTGTCCTTGGGATGGTTTTCCAAAAGAATTTTCAATATCCAAAAAACATTACGGAATGATAAAATAACCCTGTCTGAAATACTTGGGAGAAACAAACGGAGGAGCGAGTGAAAAATCTCTTATCTTTGCTATCCCGGGAAAGTCCGGGAAATTTTTATGATAAACCACATACTTTGCCCCGGGAAACAGAGCCGGATAATGGATTCAGTATCTGCCAGTCTCTGTATTTTGCCTGAAAGCGCGTATAAATACGGCCGTGTTAGCGGCGCAACCTTTTTGCATTGACAAACACTATGCTACCATGGAGAGCAATATGACCTATCGCCGCTGCGGGAACAGCGGTCTCATGCTTCCGGCCATCTCCCTCGGCCTGTGGCAGAATTTCGGTGGACAGGCCGATCCCGAGGCCGCCCGCACCGTCGTAACCGGGGCTTTCGACGCAGGGATCACATATTTCGACCTGGCCAACAATTACGGTCCGCCGCCGGGCAGCGCCGAGGAGAATTTCGGGCGCATATTATCGTCCGGACTCAGGTCGCACCGCGACGAGATGGTCGTGGCGACAAAGGCGGGATATACCATGTGGCCAGGCCCATATGGCGACTGGGGTTCGCGCAAGTATCTGGTGGCCAGCTGCGACCAGAGCCTGCGCCGTATGGGACTCGACTACGTGGACATATTCTATTCCCACCGCTACGATCCCGAGACTCCCTTGGAAGAGACTATGGGCGCGTTGGATTACATAGTCCGATCGGGGCGCGCGCTCTACGCGGGACTTTCCAACTATCCGCCCGACATGTTCGTGGAGGCCGTAGGCATACTAAAACGCCTGGGTACGCCATGCGTCGTCGACCAGGTACGCTATTCCATGCTCTTGCGCGACAGGGCCGAGGCGCTGTTCGGGCTTCACACCAGGCATGGGGTGGGGTGCGTGTCGTTTTCGCCACTGGCACAAGGCATCCTTGCCGGCCGTTACCTGAACGGCATTCCCGAGGGGTCGCGCGCCTCGCGTGGCGGCACTCTCGATACGGCCCTGATAGAAGACAATATGCCGCGCGTGGCGGCGCTGGCCGAGATGGCCTCCGCCCGCGGCCAGAGCCTTGCCCAGATGGCCATTGCGTGGCAGCTCACCGACAACCGCGTCACGTCGGTGATCGTCGGCGTGAGTTCCCTGGCCCAACTGCGCGATAACCTCGGGGCGCTGGACAACACCTCTTTTTCGGCCAAAGAGCAGATAAAGATCAGCGCGTTGCTGAAATAGTCGGTTAAACACGGCAAATATCGTAACAAATTATACCTTTGTCCCAAACCAAATACAACAAAATATAAAATGTCGACAACAGGAACCGTGAGGGCGGTGACCACCTACCGCCTTTCGGAAATGAAACAGAGGGGCGAAAAGATAGCGATGCTTACGGCCTACGACTATTCCATGGCCCGCATCCTCGACGCCGCCGGGGTGGACGTGATCCTGGTGGGAGATTCGGCCGCCAACGTCATCGCCGGCCACAAGACCACCGTACCCATAACGCTGGACCATATGATCTATCACGCCCAATGCGTGACGCGCGCCGTGTCGAGGGCGCTCGTGGTGGTAGACCTTCCTTTCGGCGCTTACCAGGGCAATCCGATGGGCGCGCTGGCCTCCGCCATACGCATAATGAAGGAGACCGAGGCCGACGCCGTGAAGATGGAAGGCGGCGAGGAGATACTCGAGTCGGTGGAACGCATCCTGAGCGCTGGCATTCCAGTTTGCGGCCACCTGGGTCTCACGCCTCAGTCGATACACAAATACGGCACTTATTCCGTCAGGGCCAGGGAGAAGGAGGAGGCAGACAAACTTATGCGCGACGCCCGCTTGTTGCAAGACGCCGGCTGTTTCGCCATAGTACTCGAAAAGATCCCGGCCGACCTTGGCGCCAGGGTGGCCGCAGAGCTGCACATTCCCATAATAGGGATAGGCGCGGGCGGCGGCGTCGACGGCCAGGTGCTGGTTATACACGACATGCTGGGCATAAACAACGAATTTTCGCCCCGCTTCCTGCGTCGTTACGCCGATCTGCACTCGGTTATGACCGGGGCCGTGGCTTCGTACGTATCCGACGTTAAGGATTCGGCTTTCCCGAGCGAGGCGGAACAGTATTAGATATTCTAATCCCGTGATATTATGAAAAAAATGCTTGTGGCCGCCATAGCGGCCTGTCTCGGCGTCTCATGCGCCAGCAACGACGGCTTTACGCGCTGGGTAGATCCTTACATCGGTTCCGGCGGCCACGGCCACGTCTTCGTTGGGGCGTGCGTGCCTTTCGGATTCGTGCAGCTCGGCCCCACGAGCATCCCACAGTCTTGGGACTGGACGTCGGGCTACCATATAAGCGACAGCACGGTGATAGGTTTCGGCCACACCCACCTTAGCGGCACCGGATGCAGCGACCTTGGCGACATCGCGTTGATGCCCGTGGTGGGCAATCCACGCCTTGCGCGCGGAGTGGAGGGCGACACCGCCTCGGGCATGTGGTCGTATTTCTCGCGCAGCCACGAACGTGTCCGTCCCGGGTACTACGGCGTGTGGCTCAACCGTTACGACATAGGGGTGGAGCTTACCGCCACGCAGCGCACGGGATTCCATAAATACACCTTCCCCGCGGCCCAGGACGCCGCGGTGGTGATAGACCTCGTCAACGGCGTTGGCGATTCGCCCGCCGAGGGTCTGATAAAGGTTGTGGACGAATGCACCGTTGAGGGTTACCGTTTCTCCAGGGGTTGGGCCAACGACCAGAAGGTGTTCTTTACAGCCATATTCTCAAAGCCTTTCACCCGTTTTGAGACCTATCTCGACGGCGTTCAACCTTCCGGTACGGAGCTTAAGGGCCAAAGGGTATACGGCAAGGCCTTCTTCGACACCGCCGAGGGAGAGAAGATATACGTCAAGGTCGCCCTCTCGCCGGTGAGCGTAGAGAACAGCCGCCTCAATATGGAGGCCGAGCTTCCAGGCTGGGATTTTCCCGCCGCCATAGCCTCGGCCGCAAAGTCGTGGAACAAGGAGCTGGAGAAAGTTAAGATAGAGACGCGCGACGAGACGGTAAAACGCACGTTCTACACCGCTTTGTACCATTCGATGATAGCCCCGTCGGTCTTCTGCGACGTCAACGGCGATTACCGCGGCTCCGACGGACAGATGCACGCTACGGACGGCTTCGTCAACTACACCACCTTCTCGCTGTGGGATACCTACCGCGCCGCCCATCCCCTGATGACCATCATCCACCCCGAAAAGATGGCCGACGTGATCAACTCCATGCTGTACATATACAAGCAGCAGGGCAAACTTCCCGTCTGGCACCTCATGGGCTGCGAAACCAACTGCATGGTGGGCAATCCGGCCATTCCTGTGGTGGCCGACGCCATCCTCAAGGGTTTCGGCGGATTCGACAGGGAACTTGCCTTCGAGGCGATGAAAACGTCGGCCATGTTGGACGAACGCGGCCTCGGCCTGCTCAAAGAGTACGGTTACATACCCTACGACAAGTATAACGAGTCGGTGGCCACCTGTATGGAGTACGCCCTGGCCGACTGGGCCTTGGCTCAGGCCGCCAAAGAGATGGGCAAGACGGACGATCACGACTATTTCATGGCCCGCAGCAAAGCATACAAACGCTATTTCGATCCGTCGGTGGGTTTCGTGCGCGGCCTGTCGTCCTCGGGCGAATTCCGTCCCGGCCCGCTCAACCCTTTCGAGTCGGTACACCGCGACAACGACTACACCGAGGGTAACGCCTGGCAATACACCTTCCTCGTGCCGCACGACATTGAGGGTCTCGAGGCGCTTTTCGGAAGCCGCGAAAGATTTATCGAAAAACTCGATTCGCTGTTCGTCGTCCAGGGTTCGCTCGGAGATGAGGCGTCGCCCGACATCAGCGGCCTGATAGGGCAGTACGCCCATGGCAACGAGCCGAGCCATCATGTCGCCTATATGTTCGCCATGGCCGGCGAAGGCCGTAAAACGGCCGACCGCGTGCGCGAAATATTGTCCACGCTATACCACGATCGTCCCGACGGCCTGTCGGGCAACGAAGACGTGGGACAGATGTCGGCGTGGTATATCCTCTCCGCGCTTGGTTTCTATCAGGTGGAACCGGCGGGCGGACGCTATTTCTTCGGCAGTCCCATAGTCGACCGCGCCGAAATTAACGTGGGAGGCGGCAAACGGTTTGTCGTGGTGGCGCATAACAACAGTCCGGAAAATAAATATATACAGGGCGTCGCCCTGAACGGCAAACCTTACGATAAGAATTATGTGGCGTTCTCTGACATAGCAGCCGGAGGCGAAATAGTGTTCGAGATGGGTTCCGAGCCGGCAAAGGACAATATCTGACGCTTTGATGCATGGAGCGACGGTAATGATTCCGTTTCATAACATTTAGCAGAAATCGATTAAATATCATGAGCGCCTCGTGGCGCTCATTTTTTTCTCCTCCTCGCCCGGTTAAAACAATTCGTCTCCGTCTCCTTACGGCCGTAAGACCTGACGTACGCTATCCTGCTTTTCAGACAGATACCATTAACTGCGCTGAATCCGTATAATCAAAAAGAGCATGGCGACTTATGTCGCCATGCTCTTTTTGATTTATTTGCGTCCGCCGTTATTTTGCGGGCGCTTGCGTTGCCGCCTGCTGCTGTCCGAATGGTTTGGCTCCGGGCGATATGCCGAGTTCTTTACGAACAAGGTCCATGATGTTGGTAACGTGGGTCTCATCGGTGTAGACGGTGGGGCCTGCCGCATCGTCGAACACTACCCAAAAGCCGTTGTCCTTGGCCACTTTCTGTATGGCGTTCTCTGCCCTGGAAACCACGGGTGCCATCAGTTTGCCCTGCTGTTGCTGGATATCCTGTTGGGCTGCCTGCTGGAAGCTTTCGTAGCGAGCCCTGAGTTCCTGCAGCTCGCGCTCTTTCATCTGGCGTACGCCGTCGGTCATGGTGGAGAGCTTGGTTTGGAAATCTTCGGCTTTTTTATTGAATTCTACTTGTATCTCTTCGAGTTGCGCCTCGAGATCCTGCGTGAAAGCCCTCATTTTAATCTGTATCGAATCCAGCTCGGGCATCAGCGCTACAAGCTCCTGGGAATTGATGATGCCGAATTTCTGGGCGTGAGCGGAGGTGCTGCCTGCAAGCAAGGATATTACGAGGAGCACTCGGAAAAGGTTTTTCATAAAATTTCAGTTAACGTTATTATTTTTTTACAAGTTTAATTATTTCCTCGGTTTTATCTATTGACGGAGAGTGATAGATCACGGTGGGATTGTTGGTTATATCCAGCACCACGGTGTAGCCGTTCGCCTGCGCATAGGTGCTTATAGCCTTGAAGACCTCGTCCTGTATAGGTTTTATGGTCTCTATGCGTTTTTTCATCATTTCGCCTTCGCTGCCGAATATTCCCTCCTGGTATTTTTCGGCATCCTCCTCCGCGCGGCTTATGGCATCCTCGCGGATTTTGCGCGCCGAAGAAGTCATGAATGATTTCTGTGCCTGGTAGTCGTTGAACATCTTTTCGATGGCATTGTATTTATCGTCCACCGAAGCCTGGTAGCTTTCCGCCTGTTTGTCTAACGCGGCTATAGCCTCGTTGTATTTGGGCAGCGCCTTGAAGATCTTCTCGGTGCTTACCACCATTTGTTTTTGTGCTGCCGCCACGGCGCATGCCGAAATCAAGGCGATGCTTAAAATCCACTTTTTCATAATTCAGGGTCTGGTTTACGTTAGAACTGCATTCCTATCATGAAGTGCGGTTGTCCGCCGCTGCGTTTCGTTTCGCCAGGGATTTTGTCGAAGCCGAATCCCCAGTCGAACCCTATCATACCCACCATCGGCAGATACATCCTCACGCCGACGCCGGCCGAACGTTTCAGCAGGAACGGATCGAAAGTCTGCCACGATGCGAACGAATTGCCGCCCTCCGCAAATGCAAGACCATAAATGGAGGTGGATTGTTGCATCAGAAAAGGATAACGTACTTCTAAAGTGTATTTATTGTATGCGTGGGCGTAGTTGCCGCTTGTCGAAGGCGTAGTCAGCGAGCCGTTGCTGTAACCCCTCAGGCCAACTACGTCTACACCGTAAACGTTATAACCCGACATACCGTCGCCGCCCAGCTCGAAGCCTTCGAAAGGCGACGGCTTGTTGGGATTGTAAGCGCCTATGTAACCCATTTCGGCGCGTGCCATCAGCACCAGTTTGTTGTTGGCCGTCAGCGGGTAATACCATGCGGCCTTGAGTTGCCACTTGTGGTATTCGATCCACCTGTAACGCTGCTGCTCGCTTATGCCTGAACCGGACGAGTAATCGAGTTTGTCGAACAGGGAGTAGGGCGGAGTCAGCGTCAGCGCCACCGACAGGTCGGAGCCGTGCGAGGGGAATATGGGGTTGTTGACGGTGCTGCGGCCCAGGATGGTTTTGAATGTGAATATATTGGAACTTCCGTTAGTTATAAGGAAGTAATCCCAGTCGTGCATGTTGTACCTCTGGTACGACAATTCGGAGTATAGCGTGAAATAGTGGTCGGGCCAGTTGAGCCTGAAACCGAGGCCGGCGGATACGCCTATGGTCTGGAAGCTTTTCGTGCCTTTCTGCCACAGATAGTAGGCATTGGTCTCGTCGGAGTAATACGTACCAACCGTCAGCGAGTTCGGTTTACGCCCACCGAGCCACGGCTCGGTGAAACTAAGCGAGTAGGATTGGTAATAAGAGCCGTTGCTCTGCGCCCTGATGGCCAGTTGCTGACTTTGCCCGCCGGGATACGGCCTCCATTCCTTGCCTTTGAATATGTTCTTGGCCGAGAAGTTGTTAAGTTGGATGCCTACCGAACCCACGAACATTCCCTGGCCCCAGCCGCCAGATATCTCGAACTTGTCCGAAGGTTGCTCCTGTAAGGGGAATGATATGTTAACCAGGGAGTTGGTTACCGGTTGTACGTCGGGCTGGAGCGCCTCTGGATAGAAATGCTGCATTTGCGAGAGCAGGCGCAGGGTGTTCATCAGCATCTCTCGATCGTATAATTCACCCGGCATCACCCTCAGTTCGCGTCGTATCACGTCGTCATCCACCCGCATGTTGCCGGAAATATTAACTTCATTGACAGTGAACGGGTTGCCTTCGAATATTTTGATCTCCAAATCTATCGAGTCGGCCCCTACCACGGTTTCCGCCGGGTCTATCTGGAACATCAGGTAACCTTCGTTCTGATACATTGCGGTAACCGTACGGCTGTCGTCGATATTCATTTCCTTGCCTATTCCCAACTGCTTCTGGATCTTCTTCTTATCATATGTGTCTCCCTTTCTGATCCCAAGCCTGTCGGCCAACAGCTCAGTGGGGTACAGGCTGTTGCCGACCCAGGATATATTGCGTATGTAATATTTGTTGCCCTCTTCGAGGCTCATTTTCACTCCCAGGCGCTTATCGTTTATGCGATAAACCGAGTCGCTGATTATGTGTGCGTTGCGGTAGCCTTTGGAGTTGTAGTAGTCTATGACGTTCTCCTTGTCGTTGACATACTCCTTTTTGTCCAGTTTAGTGCTTTGCCACAGTTTCCAGCTTTTCTGGTGCGTCTTTTTCATCGCCGCGCGCAGACGGCTGTCGGAGAAGGCCTGGTTGCCGTCGAAGGTTATGGAGCCTATCTTGACTTTATGTTTTTTGTCTACGGCGAAATTTACCGTGGCGGCATTCTGTATAGTCGTGTCCTGCTTTATTATGGGAGTTACAGTAACGTCCAGGTAGCCTTTTTCCTGGAAATATCTTTTTATGGCCGCCTCGCTCCGCTCTATATTGTATGGCGACAGCTCCGAGCCGCGCCTCAGGGTGAGGTTGTCGAGCAATTCGCTCTTTTGCCCTTTGCGTACGCCCGAGATATTCCAGTTGTATACCCTCTGACGCTCCTTGAGATATATCTCCAGCCTTATGTCGTCGCCGCCCAGGGGGACGCCCATTATCTTAACGTCGGAGAAGTATTTGGTACTCCAAAGTTTGTTGGCGGCCTGCGTTATATAGTCGCTCGGGATGAACGCCGTGTCGCCTTTGTGGAGTCCTACGGAGTTGGCCAGAAATTCCGGATCCTGGTATTTTACGCCGTGTACGGTTATCTCCTTGACGACGTATTGCTTGGGTGATTCGTAATTCGCAACCGGGGCCTGTATCGTCACCGAGGTGGTGTCGCCGCGCTGGGCTTTGGTGACATGTGCGCCGGCGCACATCAGGAGTGTTAGCGTAATGAGTAGGCTCGCCTTGGTTCTCATCTATTTTTGCTGGGTTATAAGTCCGTATCTGCGCTCGCGGTTGCCGTAAGCCTCTATGGCGGCGTCGAAATCCTTTTCGCGGAAATCGGGCCACAGTGTGGTGGTGAAATAAAGCTCGGTGTATGCCATTTGCCAGAGCATGAAGTTGCTGAGGCGCTCTTCGCCGCTGGTGCGTATCAGCAGGTCGGGATCGGGCCAGGGGGCCGACATCAATTCCTGCGAAAAGCTTTCGGCCGTTATATCCTCCGGCCTTACGGCCTTTGCCGCTGCTTTGGCCGCTATGTTCCGTACGGCGCGGACGATTTCGTAACGTGCACTGTAATTAAGTGCGAGTATTACCGTAAGGTTCTCTCCTCCCGACGTTTCTTTCTCGGCGCGGGCCATATGTTCGAGTACCTTTTCCGACAGGCCTGCGGTTTCTCCCATCATTTTTACTTTCACGCCCTGGGATATGAGTTCCGGCACTTCGTTTATGATGCTGGTGCAGAGCAATTCCATCAGGGCGTCCACCTCTTCTTTCGGCCTGCCCCAGTTCTCTGTGGAGAATGCGTAGAGGGTGAGGTATTTCACGCCGTTGCTGACGGAGGCCCTTACTACCGCGCGCACGCTTTCCACCCCGTTGGAATGGCCGAAGATGCGGTCCATGCCTTTTTGTCTGGCCCAACGTCCGTTGCCGTCCATTATTATGGCTACGTGCGCAGGTATTTTTGAGTTATCGCCCATGGTTTTCTGTACGGAAAGCGCAAATATAACATTTATAACCCGATATTCGGCAATTTCGACCGAAAAATATAGCTAACGCGTGGACGGGATAAGGGATTCATGATACTTAATGTATGTCAATGTATTGCGTTTTAATTCCTTATCCCGACCACGCCTCTGCGGCTTTTTTAAGGCCGATTTAGTGTTGAAAATCCCACCCCCGTCCTCACTTTGGGAAAGGAGGACTGAAGACAGGCCTTACGGGCCTGTCGCCCGATGGTTGTTCTGTATAAGACCCGACGCGTGTAGGTTATTTGGTTTCATCCCTGCGGTCTATGCCCCACATCATCTTATTCCTTAACGTATCGTAAAAGGATATATTTTGCAGTCTTACCAGAAATGTGCAATTTTTTGCCTTCGACACCGTAAAGCGCGCTCCGTCCTCTACAGGGAAAGTCATGTTGTCGAGCGTGGCGTACGGTTTGTCGTGGCGCGAAAGAACGCGGAAACGCACCAGGCTGCCGTCGGGGATGACTACCGGGCGCATGGTGAGGTTGTGCGGCGCTATGGGCGCTATGACCAGGCTGTCGCAGCCGGGAGCCAGGACTGGTCCGCCTACGCTTAACGAGAAGGCGGTAGAGCCTGCGGGTGTGGACACAAGCACGCCGTCGCCCCAATATGTGGCCACCATCTCGCCGTCTACATAGGTCTCCACGGCTATCATGGCCGCCCCGCCGCGTTGCAGCGAGAACTCGTTGAAGGCGTACGGATAATCGGGCGCGCGCCCGAAATCCCCCTCCGCTTGCAGCAGCGTCCGCTTTTCGATCGCGAACCGTCCCTCTTTTATGTCGGCCAGGGCATGGCGTATGCCGGTCCGGGGTACGTTGGCGAGGAATCCCAGCCTGCCGGAGTTTATGCCCAGCACGGCCGCTCCCGAGCCTCCAACGGCCCTTACGCAGTCGAGGAACGTTCCGTCGCCGCCGTAGCTTATGGCCACGTGGCCCGAGGCGTCGCCCTCTATTTTGTCGTAACGTCTGCATGCGGGTATGTCCACGCCTGCCGAGGCCAGTTTGCAGGCGAAATCGGCGTTGACGCGGAATAGCGGGAAATGCTCTCCCAGCAGCGCGGCAAGCTCGCGGAGTTCGTCCGGAGTCTGCTCCATGCCGGGACGCGAAAAGAGGAAGATTTCCATATCAGCGAAAATTGTACTAATTTTACGACGCAAAAATAGCGTATTTACATGACAAAACTATCCGTCAACATAAATAAGGTGGCCACCCTGCGCAATTCCCGCGGCGGCGATACGCCCAATGTGCTGAGGGCCGCGCTCGATTGCGAAAGTTTCGGCGCACAGGGCATAACGGTTCATCCGCGCCCCGACGAGCGCCATATACGCTATTCCGATTGCCGCGACCTGAAGGCCGCCGTAAAAACCGAGTTGAATATGGAGGGTAACCCCGTAGCGTCTTTCGTCGACCTTGTCCTCGAAGTGCTGCCGGCCCAGGTGACCCTCGTCCCCGACGCTCCGGGAGCCATAACGTCCAACGCGGGCTGGGACGCGCGTGCCAATAAACCGTTCCTCAGGGAGATGTGCGATCTTTTCCGCTCGCGGGGCGTACGCACCTCCATATTTCTCGATCCCGACGCGTCGATGGTGGCCCATGCCGCCGAATGCGGCGCCGACCGCATAGAGCTTTACACCGAGGGCTACGCCCGCGCCTACGCCGCCGATCCCCGCGCCGCCATACGCCCTTACGCCGAGGCTGCCGCCGAGGCCGCCCGTTTGGGATTGGGACTCAACGCGGGCCACGACCTCAGCCTTGCCAACCTGCGTTTCTTCGCCCGCAACATACCCGGCCTGCTCGAAGTGTCGATAGGCCACGCCCTGATAGCCGACGCCCTGTATATGGGGCTGGAGAAGACGGTGGGCCTTTACCTGGACCAATTGAAATAATCAGCCGTGTCAGAAAATCCAGCACTTGCGTTGCCCGTATTCCGGCAGATAGGCTCGCTGGCCGTCAGGATGGGCGTGCGAGCCTATGTAATAGGCGGTTATGTGCGCGATCATTATCTGCGCCGCCCTTGCACCGACATCGACGTGGTTGTTGCCGGAAGCGGTGTCGAATTGGCCGAGGCCCTGGGCCGGGAGCTGAAGACCAACGTGAGCGTTTTCAGGAATTTCGGCACGGCCATGTTGCGCGCCGGAGGCTACGAGGTGGAATTCGTGGGCGCGCGCAGGGAATCCTATCGCGCCGACTCGCGCAAACCCGTCTGTGAGGAAGGTACGCTGGAAGACGACCAGCGCCGCCGCGACTTTACGATAAACGCCATGGCATGGTCGCTTAACGAAGACGATTTCGGCACGTTGGTGGATCCTTTCGACGGCATGGGCGACCTGGAACGCTGCACGATAAAAACCCCGTGCGATCCCGACGTCACCTTTTCGGACGATCCGCTGCGCATGGTCCGCGCCGTGCGTTTTGCCGCCCAACTCGGTTTCGACGTCGATCCCGCCACTTTCGAGGCTATAGAACGCAACCGGGAGAGGATAAAGATCGTCTCAGCAGAACGCATAACCACCGAACTCAATAAGATAATCCTCTCGCCAGTCCCGTCGGCCGGGTTCGAGCTGCTCGACCTTACCGGCCTGTTGCCCATGATCTTCCCCCAACTCTCCCGCCTTAAGGGCGTGGAACGCAGGGGTTCGCACGCGCATAAAGATAATTTCGTCCACACGCTCAAGGTACTCGACAACACGGCCCTCCGCTCGGACGACCTGTGGCTTCGCTGGGCCGCCCTGCTGCACGACATAGCCAAACCCGACACCAAAGCTTATCATCCCGCGTCGGGATGGAGTTTCCACGGCCATGAAGTGCTTGGCTCCAAGATGGTGCCGGGCATATTCAGGAGCCTTAAACTGCCCTTGGACGCAAAGATGAAGTTCGTGCAGAAGATGGTATTCCTGCACCTCAGGCCCATAATTCTTTCGGAAGAAGAGGTGACAGACTCGGCCGTTCGCCGCCTGCTCTTCGAGGCTGGCGGGGACATCGACAAACTGATGATCCTGTGCGAGGCCGACATAACATCGGGGATAGACGCCAAGGTGAAGCGTTATATGGCCAATTTCGAACTCGTGCGCCGCAAAATGGCCGAAATAGAGGAGAAAGATCGCATACGCAACTTCCAACCGCCGGTGGACGGCGAGCTGATAATGCGGACTTACGGAATTCCCCCGTGCCGCGAGGTGGGCCTGATAAAAGAGGCCATAAAGAACGCCATCCTCGACGGCGAGATACCCAACGACAGCGCCGCCGCCTACGCCATGATGGAACGCCTGGCCGCCGGGTACGGCCTGGTGAAAAAAGTGACGGACGCCATCCACTGATACATATTCTCCCGTAGCACTTACGGCGGCCGGATCGTTTTCCCCGATCTATCCGTTATACTCCGGACCAGTCTCAATTATATGTTGGCTGCGCATATCGCACATCATCTTTCACTTATCCTTCTCGCTTCAAATCCTCACGGACTTCAGTCAGCTCCGGTTTGAAACTCAAACGATAAGCGAAATCCGACGCACGCTATGCACAGCGTCGCTGTCGTAAGACGCGGCGCTTTCTTTCGACGCATATCTGAACGCCAACCTGTTTTTCGGACTGATCCTCTCCTCCTTCCTTCCTGCCTTCCTTCCTTCCTTCCTTCCTTCCTTCCTTCCTTCCTTCCTTCCTTCCTTACTACCTTACTTACATACTTACTAACT
>JAVBOW010000013.1:0-64865 GCA_031550125.1 Rikenellaceae bacterium | reverse complement strand
GTCGATGACCATCGCCGCCGAGGGTACGGCCCAGACTGCCAACGTAACCGCCACCGCCGGCCTCGCATGGTCGGTATCCACCAACCAGACGTGGTGTAAAGTTAACAACGGCGCTACGGCCAACGGCACCGGCACCGGCACCTTCACCGTATCGTGCGACGCCAACACAGGCTCCCTGCGTAACGCCATCGTCACCATCACCGCTCCGGGCGTGGCCAACCAAACCATCGCCATCTCGCAGTCGGCTCCGGGCGCTGCAGGCAACCTTGTGGTAAACGGCACTTTCGCTTCGTGGACAGGTACTACTCCCGACAGCTGGACTATAGACGCCAATGCAAATTGGAGCCAGAACCCCGGCGGCGGTATTAAAGTACAAGGCAAGGGCGCGAGCGGAAGCACCGCCAAAGTTTACCAAAACGTACCGGTTACCGTAGGCAGGACATATACGCTTACCTTCAAGTACACCGCCGACGCCGAGCAGTTGCGTATATGGTCGGGCTTTGCGGCTACCGCTGCGGCGACAGGCTCCACCACCTGGACTGCTACTCCCGAGGCCAATGACGTATTCCGCACCAATAACGGTTATTTCCCCGTCGCTGCCACTTTGACAAGCTGGTCGCAGGACTTCACCGCTACGGACGCTTATTTCCACCTCGAATTAAGGGCTTACAAGAACCTGGGTACGGGCGTGATAACCGACGTGTCCATCGTTGAGAAGAACTAATTGAGGCGATACGCCGAGTAACTCAACCCCGGCAGGCTCTACCTGGCCTGCCGGGGTTAATTTCAATAAAATATATTCCTTGATGGTAAGGCATAATTACATATGCCGTTTGGCGTTGGTCATCCTGTCGGTTTGGTTTGCCTGGGGGTGTTCGAAAGACGACGGGCCGTCCGCTCCCGCCCTGCATGCATATTTCAGCAACGGGACTGCCACTTTCCCCGCCGAATCCGACGGGAAATGGCTGCAGATAGTCACCGGCGACAGCTGGACGCTCACTATAACCACACCCGGTGGAGATACCCCGGCATGGTGCTACGTGGGCGGCATAGACGGCCCGCAGACGGCCGAAGGGACGGGAAATACGAACGTCTGGATAGCGGCAGAACCTAATCCTACGGCCGAGACGTACGGCGCCACGATAACCGTGACCGCCGCCGGAGGCGCCAGGGTCGTCATCGAGGCGACCCAGCTTAGCGAAAGCAGCGGCAAAAAGATGGAGCTTCCCCGCATAGTGGATAAAGGGTGGTATGTCTACCATCCGACGGGCAACTACTCATTCGAGTATATGACCGACAGGAAACACGCCAAATGGGTGGCCTGGCCGCTTTACAAGGGCTGCATGGGTAACTCGGGGCGTAGCGACGATTTCCGCACCGATCCCGCCATACCATCGAAATTCCAGCCCTATTCGACTTTCGGCAGGGGTTACGACCGCGGCCACATGTGTCCGTCGGCCGACCGTACCGCAAGCCACGATATGAACTCCGAGACTTTCTATTACACCAATATGTCGCCCCAGGTGTCCAACCTCAACCAGGGGATATGGGCGGCGCTGGAGACAAAGGAGCGCGGATGGCTGATAAACAACAACGACACCATATTCATCTGCTGCGGCGGGACTGTCGTGGCGGACGAAGATATTTCGGGCTACACTTCGAACGGGTCTGCTATACCCCGTTTCTATTTCAAGGTGTTGCTGCGCAAGCGAAGCACGGGGGCTATAGATGCGGCGGGATTCTGGTTCGAGAACCGCTCCTACGCCGAGGAATACGACCCTAAAACGATGAACGCCACACAGCTTAACGCCGTGCTGGCCGAAATGATGAAACCGATAGACTGGATAGAGGAGCGTACCGGATTCGATTTCTTCTACAACCTGCCTGAGAATATTCAAACCAGGGTGGAGGCCGAATGTAATCCCAAAGCCTGGAGCCTGGTCACAAAATAAAGCAATTGAAGTAACGTATGAAGCATATTTTAAAGATATTGTTGCCGCTCGCCTTCCTGGCGCTTTACGGATGCGGCACAGACGACGCCGGGAATACGCCGCCGTCTTTTTCCGCCGCGATCTACGATCCGACGGGCAACGTTTCCGAGAAGACGATAAGCGGCGACTGCGACGGAATGTTCGTGGTGATAGACTGCGCGTGCGCCTGGACGCTCAACCTCACTTATCCCGTAGGCGCGCCTTCGGGATGGTGTACGGTAAGCGGCGGAAGCAGCCCTCAAACGAAAGATGGCAACGGCAAGGCGAGCGTGTGGGTGGCCACGGTGCGTAATACCGCCTCTTTGTCGCGTACGGCGGTCGTAGAGGTGAACGTCGGCGGCACTATCGTTCCGCTGGGCATCACACAGTCCGGGACCGGCGTCGGGCCTCAGCCTTTCACGGCCGCCCTGCAGGGGCCTTCGGGCAACGTGTCTCAGATATCGCTCGGGAATACGGGCGTGGGCGTCTTCGTGGAGATAAAGTGCGACGGCAACTGGGATCTTTCCGTGGCCTATCCGGAAGGGGGCCAGTCGGGATGGTGCGCCGTTGACGGCGGCAACACCCTCTCCACCAGGATAGGCACAGGCGACGCCGTCGTGTGGATAGCCACGGCGGCCAACACTTCGCAATCGGAGCGCCGGGCCACCGTGACCATATCGGCGGAGGGTACGGACATACCTTTGACGATCATACAGGAGAGGGGGGGCGATCCCGAGCCGAATCCCGTCCTTGAAGCGGCCTTCGCCGCGCAGAGTACCATAGATTGGGATTACGAGGGCGTTTCGGTTAATATAACCTCCAACACCTCGTGGATCGTTACGTTCTCCTATCCCTCTGGAACGGCTCCATGGTGTAATACATCCAACGTCAACGGCGGTAATAATTACAGTATATGGGTCAGCGCCAGCCAGAACCTTTCCTCCTCGCCGCGCACCGCCACGATAATCGTAACGGCAGGCTCTATAGTGCGAAACCTGACGCTCACGCAGAGCGGCAAACCGTCCGCCCCTCCCCCTACCGGCCTATACGCCGGGCGGTACGAACTGCCGATGATAGTGGACAAGGATTGGTTCCTTGAATACACCAAGGGAAAGTTCGCCATGGAATACGAGTGCAGCAAGAAACACTCCAAATGGGTGGCGTGGAAGCTCTACGCCTCCTGTTTCGGCTCCTCGGGCCGCACCAACGCCTGGAGGCAGGATTCGCGCATACCGACGGAATACCAGGCCAAAGACAATGATTTCCCGAGCGGATACGACAAGGGACACATGTGTTCGTCGGGCGAGAGGACGGCCTCCAAGGAGATGAACCAGGAGACATTCTTCTATTCCAACATGTCCCCGCAGAATTCCGACCTAAACCAGGGCATATGGCTGCAGCTCGAAAACTACGAGCGCGATTGGGCGCAGGTATCGGGCGACACGCTCTACATATGCTGCGGGGGCGCGATAACGAACGACCAACCCATACTCAAATACAGCAACGGGCTGGCCATACCTAAATATAATTTCAAGGTTATCCTGCGCCGCAAGAAGAACGGCGCTTACAACGCCATAGGTTTTTGGTTCGAGAATAAGAGCTACTCGCAAAGGACGAGGGACTATTTCCTCAGTCAGCGCGGTACGCTGGTCAAGTCGGTGGACGAGATAGAGCAGCTCACAGGCATAGATTTCTTCTACGGGCTGCCGGCCGACGTGCAAACAAGGGTGGAGCAGGAGAAGAATCTCGGCGACTGGAGTTGGTAATTTAATATCGATAATATGAAAAAAGCTAAATTTCTGTTGGTAGCGCTGTTCGTCGCGGCATGCATAGCCTCGGCGGGGCAGCAGGCGAGGTATACGGTCATGTTCTACAACGTCGAGAACCTTTTCGACACTATCAAATCGCCGGGGGTGCTTGACGAAGAGTTCACTCCGGAGGGCATCAACAAATGGGACGGCAACAAATACCGCAAGAAACTCGTGCGCCTCGAGGAGGTTTTCTTCGGCGTGGCTTCTGCCGGCAAGTCTTTTCCCACTATAATAGGCGTGTCTGAGATAGAGAACCGCAACGTGCTTGAAGACATAGCAGCCCTTCCCAAGCTGCGTCAGGCCAACTATCAGATAGCCCATTACGATTCGCCCGACGCCCGCGGCGTGGACGTGGCGCTGTTCTACCGCCCGGACCAATTCCAATACGAGGGCAGCGCGCCCATAAGGGTGACCATGCCCGACGATCCCGGCTTCAAGACCCGCGACGTCCTCTCGGTATGGGGTACGATAGAGGGCGAGCCTTTCTGTTTCTTCGTCAACCACTGGCCCTCGCGCCGCGGCGGCCAGCAGGCGTCGGCGCCCAAACGCGACATGGCGGCCTCCGTCGTACGTCACGCGGCCGACTCCATTATGGCCCTCAGGCCCGGCACGAAAATAGTGGTTATGGGCGACCTGAACGACGACCCCATAGATGAAAGCATAAGCAAATACCTGGGAGCCAAAGCAAAGATCTCGGAAGCCAAAAATCCCACGGATTTCTTCAATCCTTACTACGAAATGTTTAAAAAGGGTTACGGCACGCTTGCCTATCAGGACGCCTGGAACCTTTTCGATAACATGATAGTGAACGGCGCTCTTGCCAACGCCCCCGACGGCACGCTACGCCTGGTCAAAGCCCCCAACGCCACATATTACGGCAATATTTTCGACCGCGAATTCCTGCGCCAGAAGACAGGCCAATATAAAGGCTATCCCTGGAGGACATATGTGGGCAACGCTTTCCAGAACGGTTACAGCGATCACTTCCCTGTCTATCTCTATATATCGAAATAGTGCAAAACTTTAATAGTGTTGAAATATGAAAATCAGATTTTTACTAACCGCATTACTTCTTTTTGCCGCCACCGGGGCCTACGCTCAGGAAATGTTGGGCAGCATCCAGGGTAAGGTGGTGACACGCAACACGCGCGCGGCCATAGACGGCGCCAAGGTCACCATCAACACGCCTCTTCCCCGGTCGGTCTTCAGCCAGCGGGGCGAATTCGTTATCAAAGACGTACCCTACGGTACCTGGGAGCTTACTTTCGAAGCCTCCGATTTCATAACCGTGCGTCACACCATCAAACTCGATACGCCGGTTAGGGACGTAGCGCTTATAACCCTCTCGCCGGAGAGCGGCGTGCCGTCCACCGAGGGCGTCTTCACCGAATTCGACTCCGAGATGGAGGGCGCGCAAGAGATGCCCGTTACGCTTTCGGCATCCAAGGACGTTTTCAATAACGTGGCCAGCTATAAATTCAGCGCCATGCGTTTCCGTACGCGCGGTTACGACAACAGCACCGAAGCCATCTACCTGAACGGCGTCTATTTCAACGACGCCCAGACGGGTTACGGCCCGTGGTCGTTGTGGGGCGGCCTGAACGAAGCCACCCGTAACCAGGAGTCCACCATGGGTATGGCCCCGTCGGATTACGGTCTGGGAACGATGAACGGAACCAACAACGTGAACGCCACTGCCTCGCAGCTGCGTCAGGGTTTCCGCGGAAGCCTTGTCAACGGCAACGGCCAGTACCTTTTCCGCGGCATGGTCACCTATGCGTCGGGCGAGAACGACAAGGGTTGGTCGTACGCGCTGTCGTTCTCCACTCGCCAGGGCGGCAACCTGTGGGTAGACGCCACGGACTATAACAACTGGTCGTATTTCGGCTCGGTGGAAAAACGCCTCAACAGCGGCATGCGTCTGGCTCTGACCTTCTTCGGCGCGCCTACCGAGCGCGGAGTGCAGGGAGCGTCAACCCAGGAGGTTTACGACATGCTGGGCGACAACTATTATAACCCCAACTGGGGCTACACCACCGGCACTTACAGTACCGACGGTACGAACCGCATGATAAAAGGCGACCAGATGCGCAACTCGCGCGTACGCACCTCGCACGAACCGGTGGTGATGGCCAACTACACATGGGACATCAACGCCAGGAACCGCCTGCTGGCCAGCGCCGCCTACCGTTTCGGCTATAACCGCTACTCGGCCCTCGACTGGTATGACGCGCCGGATCCGCGTCCGGATTATTACCGCTACCTGCCCAGCTACTCGGCGCAACCCGACGACGAGGCCGCCACGGGACAGAACGGACAGAACCTGATGGGCGCTACAGCCGAAGGCTGGCTTTACGACCTGAACATCCGCCAGGTGAACTGGAGGGCGATGTACGACATAAACCGTAACAGCATAAAGGCGGGCAACGAAGACCCATGGAGGGGACTGGCCGGCACCGACGGACTGTCGCGTGCGAAATACGTGATAGAAGACCGCCATACCGATCAGAATGACCTCAACCTCAAAGTGCAGCTCGCCTCGGTACTCAAAAATAACTTCAAAGTCACGTCTGGCCTCGAATACCGCTGGAACAAAACGGCCTATTTCAAGACCATGAAAGACCTGCTCGGAGCCGACGCGTGGCTCGATATCGACCAATTCGCCGAGCGCGACAACATCAACAGCGGCAATCCCGACCTTGTCAATCTGGTGCAGAACGATTTGAACCACCCCAACCGCCTGATACGCAAAGGCGACAAGTACGGCTACAACTACTACTCGCAGCTGCGCAGCGAACGCCTGTGGGCGCTGGCCCGTTACAACCACGCCGCCTGGGAGACTGCGTTGGGCGTGGAACTGGGCAATACCACTTTCTGGAGGGACGGCCAGTACCGCAAAGGACTTTTCCCCGACGATTCCTACGGCGAATCGACTAAACAGAACTTCTTTACCTACAGCGTCAAAGGTACGGCTACCTATAAAATATCGGGCCAGCACGTGGTTTGGGCCAATGCGGGCTACTTTACCCGCGCGCCCTATTTCCAGTACGCCATGACCTCGCCGCGTACCCGCAACGATTTCCTGCCCGGCCTGACAACGGAAAAGACCCTCAGCGCCGACGTGAACTACTCGCTGCGCCTGCCTTTCGTGAAGGCCCGCGTATCGGCGTACTACACGCAGATAAACGATCAGACGGATGTGATCAGCTTCTACGACGATTCCCAACGTACCTTCTGTAACTTCGCCATGAGGGGTATCGACCAGTCGCACATGGGCATAGAGCTTGGCGTGGAGGTGCCGCTCATTTACGACATCACGGCCAAGGGCGCTTTGAGCCTGGGCGAATACGTCTATACGTCCAATCCCCTGGTCACCGAAACGGCCGACAATAACGCCAACGTGCTGATAGAGGACAAACCCGTCTACTGGAAAGATTTCCACGTGGCCGGATCGCCCCAGACGGCGGTGGACCTCGGCCTCGACTGGCGCGGCCCGAACAACATCTTCGCAGGCATAGACGTGGCCTATTTCGCAGGCAACTACATCTCGATGAACCCGGCGCGCCGCACCGACATAATCTACGAGAGCATGTCGGATCAGACCGATCCTGAAGCTATGAGGCATCAGGAAAAGTTCGACAACGCCATGACCCTCAACGCCAACATAGGCAAGGTGTGGTATTTCAAGAGCTACAGCATAGGTTTCAGCCTCGACGTGAAGAACATACTCAACAGTACCGATATCAAAACCGGCGGTTACGAGCAGATGCGCCTGCGCAAGATCACTCCCACCTCCTCCTCTCCCGAGCAGTATTATTACAAGGCCCTGGGATCGAAGTACTACTACATGTTCGGCACTACCTATTACCTGAACGTTTACTGCCGCTTCTAATCGAAAAACGACACGACAATGAAAAACATAAAATATATAATACTGTTACAGGCGGCCGCGCTGACCATTATGTCGGGCTGCAAGAAGAGCTACGACGATCCTGCCCCGATAGATCCGGTGCAGATGACCGCCACGCATACCATAGCCCAACTTAAGGCCATGTACACCTCCGACGGCCATCCCGTCGTTATCAGCGATCCCACCATGGTTATAGAGGGTAGGGTCACCAGCACCGACCGCTACGGTAACTTCTACCGCTCGTTCTACATCGAAGACGTCACGGGCGGCATAGAGATCAAGATAGGCACCGCCCAGCTCTATAACACCTACAAGATGGGGCAGTGGGTCTACATAAAGCCCGACCAACTCTGTCTGGGTAAATACCGCGGCCTTTTCAGCCTCGGCTACGCTTCGGACGATCCTAAATACGAGACTGCCTACATCAACGTAAAGTACGTTATAGAGCAGGCTATCTATCGCGGAATATGGGATTATCAGACCGCTCTCGTTCCTGTGGTCATAACTTCCGGATCGCAGCTCAGCGCCAATGTAGGCCGTCTGGTGAAGGTTATGAACGCCAGCTACGTGGCCGGCACCTACAGGGCTGGAGGCACAACCGTCGAGGGGTTGACAACCTGGGCGCACGCACAAACCAGCCCCACGGCCAATGACTCCTACTATGGCGAGCAGGCTTTCACCATACCGTCAGGAGCGGGTACGTCGAGCTTTATAGTCCGTACGAGCGGCTACGCCAATTTCGCCTCGGATCCGGTAAACATGACACCGGGACAGACAGCCGACCTTACGGGTATAATGACGGTCTTCATGTCCGGGACGACGCCTATCTACCAGCTGATACTCAATAATGACAGCGCTACCGACGTGGTAAGGCACTAATCGCAGCCCGCATAACGCGCGCACAGCCTGCGCGCCGATGCGATGCAGAATAAAAACGTTAGCGCCCGGCGGATCTTATCCGCCGGGCGCTAACGTTTTCGTTAAGAAACTCACGACCGCTTATCCGAAACTCGCATTATTTACCGGCCCGTTACCTGCGCCCGCAGGGCGCGCGGAAGCGCTGCCACGACAAGGTCGTATGAATGGCGTATCTGCTCGCGCAGGAACGCGTCGGGCAGGTCGGATTCGGCGTCCACCATATTCCAGTGCGTCTTGTTGAAATGCCATGCAGGCATCACCGTCTCCGGATAGCGTTCGCGCAGCTCGACGGCAAGGCCGGGATCGCACTTTACGCTTATCCACCTGAACTCGCCCATGTCGCACACGGCGAACATCTTTCCGGCCACTTTCATGACCAGCGTCGTTTCGTCGAAAGGCGTCGTCTCCTCTACGCAGGGGAGAGAAAGGCAGTAGTCGCAAAAATCGGTAATGTCCATAGCGGATCTATATTGGTCATGGTGAGAAAAGATTGCGGGCGGAAGGCGATACCTGCCGGCTACTCTATAGGCCTGTCGTTGAGGAAATCGTAGAACGTCTTGCGCATCAGGTCGGAAAGCCCCAACTGGTATGTAATGAACGCTTCCAGATGCGATTTCTGCGCCAGATTCAAACGGTTGCGCTCCAGGGCGAGGGCCTGGCTGTCGATGTCGCCGTCGGAAAAACGCTGCAGGGTTATCGAGAAACTTTTTTCCGCCACCGCCACGTTCTTTTCAAGCAGTTGGAGGCGCGACAGCGAGCTTCGGACGCTTGCCACGAGGTTCTTCACTTCGGTCTCTATCTGACGTCTCTCCTCGGTTTTTGTCAGCTCGGCCTGCCTCAGGCGCGCTTCGGCCGAGCGTACGTTCGATTTGTTGGTACCCCAATCGAGTATGGGGACGGACATCCTCATGCCTATGCTGTAGTCCGCCGGACGCTCCTGGATATTGTTCCATATGTCTGCCATGGTCTTGTCGTAGGGGGTTTGTATATCTTCCGGCGATTTGTTCACTCCCGTGCGCTCGAGGTAGGCCTCCAGGCTGATCTTGGGCAGGCGCTGGGCCCTCTGCTGTTTAAGGGAGAGTTTCTGCAGCTCCACCTGTATGTCGCGCTCGCGCATTTCGAGCCGTTTTTCCACGGCTGTCGCTACGGCTTTGTCTTCGTTTACTTCCACCGACTTGTAATGCAGGTCGGTACGCAGGTTCACCGCCGCATTCATCTCGAGTCCTATGAGCTGTTTGAACGAGTTGCGCGACGAGGCGAGTTCCTGTATGGCCAGGTCGTAGCTGTTGCGGGCCTCCGCCATATCCACTTCCATCTGCAGCGCCTCCACTTCGCGTATGAGGCCGGCCGCGTATTTGTTTTTCGATATTTCGTAGGCCTCGCTCTGGCGGTCGAGGTTCATGCGGGCTATCTCGGCCCCTTTCTCCTGCGACAGCAGGCGGTAGTACGAGGCGCTCACCTGGTATATAAGGTCGAGGTCCTCACGTTTGATGCTCTTCATGGAGCGCTCGTAGTCGAGTTTGGCCCTTTTGAGCGCCGAACTCACGGAGTTATAGCCGTACAGGGCGTCTATGGGCTGCGATATCCCGAGGCGTGTGCGCAAGGTCGCCGTACGCAGTTCGCTGTTGTAGTTGTTCGTGCCGGAGAGTCCCGATGTGACGTATATCCTTCCCGCCGTGGGCAGGGGCTGCGTTATGGTCAGATCGGACGAGGCGAACAGCCTCTTGACGCTGTAGAACGACAGGTTGCCCGCCTCGTCCTCATACTCGCTCATCGTCTGGGTGTACTGTGGCAGGGTGAAGTTCATGCTCACGTTGGTGCGTACCTGCCCTTTGGCGGCGCGCAGGTTGTTGGTGGCTATTATGGCGTCGAGTTCCAGCGACTGCATGCTGTAACTCTCCTTCCTGGCTATCGCTATGCTCTCCTCGAGCGAGAGGTTGTATGTCTTCTGGGCCGTCGCCGCCAAGGCGCACAGCGCTGCGGCCAATGCCGTTGTTATCCTTTTCATTTCCTTTTGTTTATTACGGCGCGTTTATTGGCGTTGGCGCAATCGGAGTTTATCATGCCGTCCTTTATGTGTATAAGCCTGTCTGCGTAGTCGGCTATGTCCTGCTCGTGTGTTATCAGAATTATCGTGTTGCCCTCGCTGTGCAGGTCGTGGAAGAGCCTCATAATGTCGTCGCCGGTTTTCGAGTCGAGCGCGCCCGTGGGTTCGTCGGCCAGCAGGATACCCGGATTGGTCACCAGCGCCCTCGCTATGGCGACCCTCTGGCGTTGCCCGCCGCTCAGCTCGCTCGGTTTGTGCGACATGCGGTCGGCCAGGCCCACCCTTTCCAGCGAACGTATTGCCCTTTCGTGTCTTTCGTGCGCCGCCACCCCCGCGTACATCAGCGGCAACTCAACGTTCTGCAGTGCGTTGAGTTTGGGTAGAAGGTTGAAATTCTGGAATATGAATCCTATTTCGCGGTTGCGCATCGCCGACAGGTCGTCGTCGCCAAGCCCCGACACGTCCTGGCCGCGGAAGTAGTAATGCCCCGATGTAGGGGTGTCGAGGCAGCCGAGTATGTTCATGAGCGTCGATTTTCCCGAACCGGACGGACCCATTATGGCCACATATTCGTTATCGTCTATGGAGAGGTTGATCTCCTTGAGTACGGGTATCTCTATCTCTCCGATGGAGTAGTTCTTTACGAGGTCGGTTATTTCGATCAGCATGGCCGGTTATTCGTAACGTATTGAGTCGACAGGTTTGAGGTTGGCGGCGTTCTTGGCTGGCAGGTATCCGAAACTTATGCCGACGATTACCGAGAAGGCGAAGGCTACAAGCACCGAGTAGAGCCGCACGTAAGTGGTGATGTCGGTAAATAGCGACACCGACAGCGACAGCGTTATGCCCAGCGCCACGCCTATTATTCCGCCGGCTATGCTTATCGTCACGGCCTCCGATACGAATTGACTCATTATGTCGGCTTTGCGCGCTCCGATGGCCCTGCGTATACCTATCTCCCGCGTACGCTCCATGACGGTGGCCAGCATGATGTTCATGATGCCTATACCTCCTACTATCAGAGATATGGCGGCTATGGCCCCCAGCAGTATGTTGTATATCTGCCTCTCCTTCTCCTCCTGTTTGAGCAGCTCGAACGGGATGACTATCGTGTAGTCGGCGTTGTTGAAGTGGCGTCTTTTGAGCATCTCCTCTATAAGGGCCGACGACTCCATAAGGCGCGACGACGATCCCACCTGCACCGTTATCTGCTTTATCTGGCTTGCAAGCGGATTTTCGCGTTCGAAACGGCCCAGGAAGGTGGAGAGCGGAATGTATACGTCCGTATTCAGGTCGCGCGCGGCAAGTTCGCCCACCGTCTCGGTGAACAGGGCCTTCGATTGCAGCACCCCGGCCACTTCGAGCCATTGGTCGCCTATTTTAACCATGCGCCCCACCGGATCTTCGCGGCCGAAAAGCGCCGCTGCCACGCCCGCGCCCAGCACGCACACCTTCATTTTGCCGTCATAGTGGCCCTGGTCTATCATCCCACCCGACCTTATGTGGTAGTTCATCATTTCAAGGTAGCCGGGAGTGACGCCTATAGCGTTGGATTTTACCGATTTGTCGGCATGCTTCACTTCGGTGCTTATCTCTGCCTGGGCGGCTATTTTGTCGATTCCCGGCACTATGTCGCGTATGGCGTCGGCGTCGGAGAGCGACAGGCCCTGCGAAAATTTCGCCCTCATCTCTTCCGTTTCGCTATCCGAGAGGTCTTTGTCGCGGATTATTATGTTGTTGACGCCCAGGTCCTGGTATTTGGCTATCGCTTCGCGTTTGGCGCCTTCGCCTATGGAGAGCATGGCGATTACGGAGGCCACGCCGAATATTATACCCAGCATCGTCAGGAACGAGCGCATCTTGTGGTCGGCCAGGCCGCGCACGGCGAGGCGTATGTTTTCTTCGAAGACCATTTGTCAATCTTTTAAAAATTCGCAACTTACCGTCATTCCCGGTTTGAGCCGCGCATCGTACCTGTCTATCGTAACTTCCACGTCGAAAACTTTCTCCCGCGCCTTGTCCTCCCTCGGGCGGCACAGCTTGCCTATGTACGCCACCTGTCCGTCGAACACCACCGAAGGCATTGCGTCGAGGCGTACGGCCACTTTCTGTCCCGCGTGTATCTTCAGGAAATCCAGTTCGTTTATGGATGTCTCAACTTTCATGTGCTTGAGTTCTGGAACGTTGCCAACGCTGAAGTTGGGCGAGGCCATGTCTCCGACCACTGTCTGCGCCCTCGTGCGCGGGTTGCGACCAACCTGGAATACGCCTGTCACCGGCGTGCGGATGGTGAGTTGGGCGAGCATACGGTGGAAATTGGCCAGGTCGTCCTTTATCCTGCGCACCCTTATCTGTTGTATCTTCATGTTGCACGAATCCACTATCCGGGACAGGGCCTGCCTGCGCCTCTCCTTGGCCAGGGTTATCCGGGCCTGTTCGAATTCGAGCTGCTTTATCTTGCGGTAACGCTCCGATTCGAATGCCGACGATTCGAGTTCTATCTTTTTAAGGTCGAAAGAGGCCTCCTGGCTCTTGATGTTGAGTGTGGCGGCGTTGCGGGCCACCTGCTGGTCTACTTCCATTTTATGCAGGGCGGCCAGGGCCGTCTCCAGCTCAAGCTCGTTGTCCACTATCTGTTTGTTCACGTCTTTAGGATCGAGCTGTATGATGGAGTCGCCCGCATTGACCTCCGCGCCGTGTTCGGCCAGCCCGATGATTCGTATCTCCCACCAGTAGCGCGACCGCGCCACGGTGAACGATTTGACGTTTACGGCGGCCAGCGTGCCGGTCTCCACTATGTTGCGCCCTTCCGTCTGGCCGTCGCCGTCCGCGCCGCCTTTTTTGCCGCACGAGGCCAGCGCTAACGCCATGGACGCGGCCAGTATGGTTATGTAAATGGTTTTTGCCATGGCTACTGATCTTCGTCGTCGTTGGATTCCGTCCGGGCGTCGGCCTTGCCGGTTGCCGCCTTGCCTTCCTCTGCGGCCGGGAGGACGAACGGATCTACAAGCGCCACCGCGTCGCCCTTGTCGAGGCCTGAGGCTATTATGGTGAAATTGGAATTGCTCAGGCCCGTTTCCACGTATGTCTTGTCGAATTTACCCCTCTCTTTTTTAAACACGTAAAATTTATCGCCCTCGGCGTGGACGGCCTCCGCAGGTATGTACAGCACGTCGTCTATCTGGTCTATTATTATCCGGCAACTCACCGTCAGGCCGGGCAGCAGGTTCTTGTGTGTCTCTTTGAGGAGTACCTGCACGGGGAAGACCTTTATCTTCGTCGATCCCTCTTTGTTTACGGCCAGGTTGGCCACCGCGCTAACCTCGCCATGGAAGGCGCTTTCCGAGAATGCGTCCGGTTTAACCTCCACCCTGAGTCCTTTGGTTATTTTGGCTATGTCCACCTCGTTTATGTTTACTGTGGCCTTCAGTTTCGACAGGTCTGGCAGCGCTATAACGGGGTTTCCGCTCCATACCTGGTCGCCTGTCTGGTATTTGTTTCCGCTCGACCAGTTGCGCTCCAGGATTGCTATGCCGGGTGCGGGGCTGATCACGGTGAGCATGCGCAGGGCGTCCTGGGCTTCGTTGAGGCGGGTGCGATCCTGGGCTATGGAGAGTTCTTTCTGTTTCATCTCCTCTGCGTTGACCAGCTCTTTGTTATCTATCTCCTCTTTGGCTTTGGCAAGCGCTATTTCGGCCTTTTGCAGGTTGAGTACTATCTCTTTTTTCTTGATCTCCGATTCGTAGGCGGCCTGCTCGGAGCGTATCTTGGAAATTTCGTACGACAGTCTGGTCACCTCGTAGTCGGCTTTCATCTCCTCCATCGACGACTGCTGCTGGGCTTTTATCTTTTCCAGCTCGGCCATGCTTATTTCCATCCGGCTCTCGGCGTCTATTATGGCTTTGTTGACGTCGGTCGGGTCGAACACCATCACCGTGTCGCCTTTCTTCACCTCGGTGCCGTCCTTAATGATGTAGGTTATTTTCAGGTTGCCGCCGTAGCGCCACGATATCATGGGCGCCGATATGTTTATGGCCTTGACGGCTTCCACCTCGCCCTCCTCGAAAAGGTCTATCTGGAACACTCCCTTTATCGCTTTGGCAGTGGGTACGTCCCCTCCCTGCTTGCCTTTGCAGGCGGCCATGGCGGCGGCCAGCGACAACAGTATGGCGGCGTTGCGTAATTTATTCGTCTGATAACGTTTCATCGTCGGCATCGTTTGCTTTTATGGTTTCGGCGGCCCGGGTCATTTTAAGGGAATCGGGCAGCAGCGTGCGTATTTTTACCTGCGACGGCCTGGGCTGCGAAAACAGTATCGTCTCCCCGGCCGCAAGCCCCGCGGCGACTGTCGTTTGGCTTGGCGAAGATATTCCGGCGGCTATCTCCCTCATCTCGTATCCGCGGCGGACGGGCAGGTAGACGACTTTCATCGAATCCTGCTCGAAGACGGTTATCTGCGGAATGGTTACGGCGTGCGGGAGGCGCTTTACCACTATCCGGCATTCGACCGACAGCCCCGGTTCGGGAATCGAGGCGACATGCTCCATCGACGCCTCTATTTCGAAGGTCTTTACCTTCGACCCCGATTTGTATGGTTGTCCTACGGGCGCTTTTTGTGTTATCCTGCCCCAGCCCGAGTTGTCGGGCATGGCGTCGAAGGCGTAATGCACGGAGTCGCCGGCGTTTATGGCTTTATAGTCTGTTTCCGAGACGCGCATCTTCACTTTCATGCGGCCCATGTCGGGCATTATGGCCACAGGCATGCCGTTCCAGGCCAGGCTGCCCGCCGTGAGCGGCTTGTCCATATCCGATGCGTCGTCCTTATTGATGATTATAAGCCCGTCGCGCGGGGCTTTTATGGTCAGTTGCCCTAATACATCTTCGGTGGCTTTGAGGCGCGTTTCGTACCTTTTTATTGTCATATCGGCTTTGCGCGCGTCGGATCGCTGGATTATTTTCAGCGCGTCGAATTTTTTGGCCAGCTTTTCCGATTCGATCTTGGCTTTGGCCAATTCCATTTCCTGTATGTGGCGCTGTGAAGGGGAGAGGTAGGCGAGTTGCAGTGAATCGAGGCTGGCTATTTTAGTGTCGGCGCGGTTGTTCTCGACCTGCGCTTCGAGCAGGGCGTATTGCATTTTCTGCTCGGCCTTGAGCTGTTCGTATTCGGTGCGGCTGTTCTCGAGCCTTATCTTTATGTCGTCCAGCTCGGTTTCCAGGTCATGGTTTTTGACTATGCATACCACGTCGTCTTTTTTGACCTGTATCCCGTCCTCTACGATAAAGCTGATGGTACCCCATATCCTGGTCGGGATGGCCATGGAGGTCATTTCCACCGATTCTACCGTACCCTCCACCGCTATCACCTCTTCGAAATCGGCTTGCGACACGGTGTAGACCGATCCGTGGTCGACGTTGCCGGCGATGCATGAAGCCATGAACGGCAGCGCCGCGAGTGATATGGACCGTAAGATTTTCACTTTGGGGAACAAGGGTTTGAAACCGTAACGGCAAAATTAGTATTTTATTTCGTAAGAGGGGATAAAAATCTCCGCCCGGGGTCAAAAACCGGAGTTTTTCGTAACTTTGAGAAAATTATAACCCATGAAAGGGATGATCCCTGCGGCTCTGGCCCTCCTTCCGGCCTTTGCCGCCGCACAGAAACCCAACATCGTGATAATCCTCGCCGACGACCAGGGTTATGGCGGCGTGAACTGTTATCCGCACTCTCAAAGGGTGGTGACGCCCAATATCGACCGTCTGGCCGCCAGCGGCGTGCGCTGCATGCAGGGCTATACGTCCGGTTTCGTGTCGAGTCCCACCCGGGCGGGGCTGATGACCGGCAAATACCAGCAGAGTTTCGGCAACTACGGCCTTACCGCCCCGGAAGTGGGAGGGGTACCCCTGGAAGAGAAGATGCTTAGCGAATACCTCTCCGAAGCAGGCTACAAGACGGCATGCATAGGCAAATGGCATCTGGGCGACTATATCCGCAACCACCCCAACAACCGTGGTTTCCGGACTTTCTTCGGATTCCTCAACGGCATGCACGACTATTGGAATCCAATAGCGGGAGCCTCGCGCGACGGTTACTGGGACGGTCTGGCCTTTACGCTCGACAATATGGAACCCGTCGCGCAAATGGAATATTCCACTTACGAATACACCCGCCGCGCGGTCGATTTCATAGAGAAGAGCGCCGGAGGGCCGTTTTTCCTTTATTTGCCCTATAATGCCATCCACGCGCCTTTGCAGGCCCCCGAAGAGCTTGTGGGCGAGTTGGCCGACGATCCGCGCAAACCCGTCAAAGCCGACGTGGTGAGGGCGATGACGGCCGCCCTCGACCGCGGGGTAGGGCAGGTTATGGACGCCCTCGACCGCCTCGGTCTGCGCGACAACACCATAGTGTTCTACCTTAGCGACAACGGAGGGGTGGAGTACAGCGATAACTGGATATTGCGGGGCATGAAAGGCTCTTTCTATGAAGGCGGCATCCGGGTGCCTTTCATCGTAAGCTATCCGCCGGCCATCAAACCCGGCGCGGAATACATTCATCCCGTAATGAGCATAGACATAGCCCCCACGGTAATGTCTGCGGCGGGGTTGCCGCACGGAGGGATGCACGGAGCCGACCTTATGCCCTACCTGTCCGGGGCCGACAAGTCCGCTCCGCACGAAGTGCTTTACTGGAGCATGGAGAAGAAGAGCGCCGCCAAAGTGTCGTCCAACATATTCGCCGTACGCCAGGGCCGATGGAAACTGGTGTCGGATCCCCGCCAGGAGAAAGATTGCGACCTGTACGACCTGGATGCCGATCCGGGCGAACGCAACGGCCTGAAAGACCGTTACCCGGAAAAATACAGGGAACTTTTCGCCCTTTATTGGAAGTGGATAGATCCTATGCCCGACGATATATATAACAACGGCAACGCCCGTCTAAACGGCAGCGATCTGATGCGCCTGTACAAGGAAAAGATGAAGGAGTCCGGCCTTAAAGAAGGTCCGCCCTCGATGCGCCCCGACTCGCCGTTCCCGAACAGCCGCATGTGACCCTTCGCCACGGGAGATCCCGACTGATCATAACTCCCTAAAATAACCGCTATGAAAAACTATTGGAATGCTAAGGTATTGACATGTAGAAGTATGTCCGCCGCTTTCATGTGCATTTTGGGCATGGCGGCTTTGGCTTCGTGCGAATCCGGATCCGATCCGGATTCCGGCCCGGTGGGCAATCTCGTTACGTACAAAGGTTTCTACGTCCCCTCTTCCGGCGAAGGTTCGTACACCCGGATAGACATGGAGGCCGAAGTGGGCGATAAAAACGGAAACAAATGGATCGCCGGCGTAAAATATAAGAAGACCATCGTCGCTCCGGGATCGCATGAGGAGTATACGCCCATATCGGTCTTCGATAGCCGCGGGTTGGCGAGGTTTGCCGTAATTGCAATGTACGGGCCGCTTCCAGTGGCCCTGTACACGCCGGACGGGCCTGGCGAACAATGTCCGAAATACATCTTATTCACCGCCGAGCCGTCCCGTATAACAGCCTTCTATATCGATCACGACGACGTCGCCGGTCTGGTATCCCTCTATAGCGATAGCGACTGACGCCACCTCGGGTTTTAACGTCGCACCCATTGTCCCGTATATGCGCGTCGCAAGAAAGCGCTGCGCCTTATGACGGCGACGCTGCGCATAGCGTGCGTCAGGTTTCGCTTATCGTCTGAGTTTCAAGCCGGAGCGGACTAAAGTCCGTGAGGATTTGAAACGAAAAGGATAAGTGAAAGATGATGCTCGATATGCGCTGCCAATACATAATTGAAACTGATCCGGGAAAACGCAAGGCGGCTTACGTAGTGCCGTAAGCCGCCTTGCGTTGGTGTTTGCCGGGATTAATATTCGTCCTCGTTGAAGAAGAAGTCGTCTTTGCTCGGGTAATCGGGCCAGATGTCTTCTATGCTTTCGTATATTTCGCCCTCATCCTCTATTTCTTCCAGATTCTCTATCACTTCGAGGGGGGCGCCGGAGCGGACTGCGTAGTCTATCAGTTCCTCTTTGGTTGCGGGCCAGGGCGCGTCTTCGAGCTTCGAGGCCAACTCTAATGTCCAGTACATTAACTATCTTGTTAATTATTATGCGATTCTGTGAGCGTACCGCATCGTAATGGGGACAAAAGTAGAAAAATTTTCCGCATTACAATATCAGGGAACGTTATATGAACGTTAACTTTTCCAATAACGTTCCTCTACGCCCATTTCGGCCGTCATTTTCCGCCCCAGCACGTAAAGGTAGTCCGACAGCCGGTTGAGGTAGGCCAGCACCCGGCTTTCCGCTCCGGCCGCCACGCACGCCCTTTCGGCCCTGCGGCACACCGTGCGGCATATGTGGCATTGCGAAACCAGGGGGTGTCCCACGGGCAGGGTGAACATGTGCGGGACGGGCAGCCCCTCGCCCGTGCGGTCTATCATCCTTTCGAGGGCTTCTATGTCGCCGTCGCTTACGGAAGGCATAGAGGCCTTTTTCTCCCGCCCCAGACCCGGACCCGAGGCAAGCACCGCCGCGGCGTTCATCAACCTCGGGATGATCCATATAAGGTCGGCGCGGAATATTTCCAGACGCGCGTCCACGGGTATGTTGTCGTAAAGGTGGGCTATGTTGGCCCCGAGTTCGTCCACGGAGCCGTAAGCCTCCACCCTCGGGTCGTCTTTCGGCACGCGGTCGCCACCTATGAGGCTGGTCTGCCCGCCGTCGCCCTTTTTTGTGTATATTTTCATAATATGAAATGTTGTGTGGATAGTCCTCCTCCGTAAATGAACAACGCATAGCCGCGGCGGTCTATCGAGAGGGCCTTCTTCTCCGCCACCATGCTGCGGTAAAGCCTTCCCTGTTTTTCCAGCTGGACGAGGCACACCACGCCGTTCCCCTCGCCGGCAGGCTCGTCTCCTGGAAAGATAAAACTCATCTTTTCAGGCCCCAATAACCATGCCGCCCTGTCTATTTCTGCGGCGTATCTGCGTGGAACTCCTTTTGCCGCGAGCATGTCGTACAATTCGCCCCCGCCTCCCTTTTTCATGAACGCCTCGCGGTATAGCGCGTAAACCAGCGGAGAATGCACCCCGTGTCCGCGCCGGTGGCGCAGGCGCGAGATGCTGTTTTTTATACACCCGACCATATTTTATCCTTTTAATGCGGTTTTGGCCGCGGCCATTCCTGCGGCATGCCCAGTGGAGAAGGCCGTCTGCAGGTTGTATCCTCCCGTATCCGCGTCTATGTCCAATATTTCGCCGGCGAAATATATACCGTTCAGGATGCGTGAAGCCATCGTATGCGGGTCCACCTGCGACGTGTCAACCCCGCCGGCGGTGACTATGGCCTCCTCCATGCGTCCGTAATCCTGTACCGAAAGACGGAAATCTTTCAGCAGCGACGCCACCCGCTCCGGGACGCCTGCGTCCATCGGCCCTGCGGCGCTTCGGGGCGGTAGTCCGGCCGCCTCGGCCGCGGCCGAGGCCATAGGTCCCGGCAGCAGTTTGCGCATCAGATCGACGGCATGTCCGCGCGGCCCGAGCGCTTCCGCCTCGCGCCTTATCCGCGCCGAGAGTTTCTCGTGCGATAGGGCGGGTTTGAGGTCCAGGGCAAGTTCCACCTGCCGCCCTTCGATTATGTTGTCCACGGCCATGCGGCTCAGGCGCAGGGTCACCGCCCCGGCTATTTCCACGGGACCGTTGCCGCTGCGCGGCCTGGTGAATTCCATTTCGCCGAACTCTTCGGCCTCTATGCGTCCGTCAACCACAAGCCTGGCGTTTATATTTTTCAACGTCAGCCCTTCGAGACGTTTCACCGCCCTATGGCCGCTGGTGAGCGCCACCAGCGACGGACGTAACGGCTCTATCCTGTGTCCCGCGTCGTGGGCCATGCGGTGGCCGTCGCCGGTGGACCCTGTGGCGGGATACGACACTCCCCCGGTACATATGATTATGCTGCCGGCGGTTATGCGCCTTCCGTCCCGCATGTCCACCCCGTACGCCCTGCCCGTGGCCATGGCTATGCCTTTCACGGGCGCGTTGCAACGTATCTCCGCCCCCGAGCGGCGGCACCAGTTTTCCAGCGCCGCGGCCACATCCGCGGCCTTTCCGCTTGCGGGGAAGAGCCTTTCGCCCCTCTCTGCCGTTGTTTCGAGTCCTATGTCGTTGAAAAAACGCGCCGTTGCCATATTGTCCATCGCCGCGAACGATGGCCCTAAAAACTCCCTGCCCGCCTTTATGTGTCCCATGAAATCGTCGTGCGGCCTGAGGTTGGTTATGTTGCACCTCCCTTTTCCGGTTATGCGCAGCTTGCGCGCCGGCCGCTCCATCTTTTCAAGCAGCAGTACCCTCGCCCCGCATCCCGCGGCGGCCCCTGCGGCCACCAGCCCTGCCGCTCCCGCACCTATTACAATCACGTCGTAATCCATGCGTGCAAAGATAGATTTTAATTTTCATTTCTTTTTCATCCGAATTTTGCTTACGTTTGCACCCGTATTTCAGAACTACCGCACGTTATGCTCAGCCGCCGATTGCTCCGAATCAAAGCTCTCAAAGCCCTTTACGCTCATTTTAAGTCCGAATCCGACTCCCTTGTTGCCTCCGAGAGCAACATGATGCAGGGTATCGACCGCGTCTACCAACTCTATCACCAGCTCCTTTTCCTGCCCGTCGAGGTGCGCCGTTATGCGGAGCAGCGTATAGAGATCGCCCGCAACAAGAAACTCCCGACGAAAGAGGATCTGAACCCCAATCTCAAATTCGTGGAGAACAGGTTGCTGGAACAGACCGAGTTGAGCGAGTCGCTGGGCGGATACATGCAGAAGCACTCCCTGGGTTGGACGCAGCACCCCGAACTGATCAAATCGCTCTACAACTCGCTTGTCGCGAGCGACTACTATAAGTCCTATATGGGCAATCCCCAGCGTACCTATAAGGAGGACGTGAAGCTGGTGGAGAATTTCTTCCTCAGTGAGGTATGCGACAACGAAGCGGTGGAGAACGTCCTCGAGGAGCAGTCCATCTTCTGGGCCGACGATCTGGATTTCGCCCTTATAATGGTGCTGCGTACCCTTGCGTCGTGCCGCGAACGCCAGGCCGACCTCCCCCTGCTGCCCAAATACAAAAGCGACGACGACGAGCGTTTCGTCAAGGAGCTTTTCCGCCGTGCGGTGGTAAATTACAACGACTACCTCCCTTACGTGGAACGTTTCGCCCAGAATTGGGACGTGGAGCGCATAGCCTTCATGGACAACCTTATAATGGTGTGCGCCATGGCCGAGTTGCTGGCTTTCGACTCCATTCCCGTAAAGGTCACCCTGGACGAATACATAGAACTTTCGAAATATTACAGCACTCCGGGCAGCGGCCTGTTCATCAACGGCATCCTGGACAAGATAGTGGAGCTGCTCGAGTCGGAAGGCAGGATAGCCAAGGCCGGCCGCGGCCTGCTATGATTCGCTGCTGCGGCATAGCTTTGCTTGCCGCGCTGCTGCTGGCCTGCGGCGGCGGCCGGCGTTCCGCGACGCACAACCCCGGGGGTTTCACCGTCGCCCTGAGCGATTCCCTGCTCATTGCCGGAGTGGCCGACACCATCGATTTCGGACGCGTCGATTCCGGCGAGGACCTCGTCAAACGCATAGCCTTCACAAATCCCACGGCAAAGCCAGTCGTAATTCTCGACGCCGAGACCAATTGCGGCTGCATCGAGGTAGATTATCCTCGCACTCCGCTGGCTCCGGGCGGACGCGCCGAGGCCGTCGTATATTTCCACAGCGGCGGTCTGCACGGCTGGCAGGTAAGGCCGGTGTCTTTCCGCACATCCCTCGGCCCCACGCGTTACCGCATAGTGGTGACGGCCGACGTTTATTGAGCGCAGGGCAGTTGACCTTTCGCGATTAATTGTTACCTTTGCAGACGATCAAAATCAAAAAACAAGAAAATGAACTTACTCTCAATCGCACTACAAGCGGCCGCGCCTGCGGCTGGCGGAGGCAGCAACCTCAATTTCATACTTATGATGGTGCTTATCTTCGGGGTGATGTATTTTTTTATGATACGCCCCCAGCAGAAGCGCCAGAAGGAACTCGCCAAATTCCGTAATTCGCTCGAAAAAGGCCAGAAGATAGTCACCATAGGCGGCATCTACGGCACCATCCGCGAGGTTAAGGAGAACTATGTGCTTGTGGATGTGGACACCAACACCACCATTCGTTTCGACAAGTCGGCCATTTCCAAGGATCCCTCCGACATACAGCAGCCTGCCAAGTAAGGGCGGCCGTCCACATTAAAAAGGCGGGGGTTCGACAATTGGTCGAACCCCCGCCTTTTTAACGTTGTTTACGCCTATTCTTCCTCCTCTTCCGTCTCCTCTATCGAGAAATCCGTCATTCCGGCCTCCACCAGTGCGTTGAACCACGATACGACCTTTTTTATGTCCGACATGTGGACGCGGTCGCGGTCGTAGTCCGGCAATATGGCGGCGAATAGTTTTTTAAGCTCCGCCTGGTCGGCCTTGTGGCTTATTGCCTGTTTGCCGCCGGTGTGCGCGTAGAGGGTTTCGAATACTTTGGCCAGGGGTATCTCCTCCGTTTCGGTGAAGATGGCTATCTCGCTCATTGCGCTTACTTTGGACGATGCGGGAGCATTCATGCGCCTGCCGTCGGCGAGCGCCTCCACTATAACTCCGTTGGCGCTCTGGGCGACATACTGGAAAAGTCCGGGCTGGCCCGATATGGCCAATATTTTTTTAAGTTCCATAGCTGACTGTTTTTTGTTTGACGACCGCAAAGATATAAAATCTTAAAGGAAAAACGCAAAGATGCAGTCAGTGAATATCCCGCGGTTGCCATTCAATGCTCACGACATTTCACTATATTTGCATTCTCTTTCAAGTCGAGAGGATGAATAATTACATAATATACCTCGATACCGCATTGGATTTGGTGGCTTTCGTTTTTGGAAGCTTCCTCATATGCACCTTTAAAGGCAACCGGCTGAAACTTACTTTTGGCATCTGCAGCGCAATGGTCGGTGTGGTTTTTATTCTCGCCAATATACATTATTTGAATACGGATCCATCTGTCCGGTCAAAGGAGATATACGAATTGCTCGTTATTGACCGTATGGTGAAATGGCTGGTGCTGACAAGCGTCACGGTTATGATACCGTTGGCTTCGCTGCGCCCGGGTTTCATCACTACGCTACGGTTGGTGTTGTTTGCTATCCCCGTGCTGTTTATTATTACCATAGCGGGCTGCTATTACCTGTTTAACGGCCAGATAACGCCACTTACCACGCTTCACTCGATAGCCGAAAACGCCCATCGGACGGATGTGCGCCTGCGTATCTTTATATTTGTGGCCATCAATCTTATTTGTTGGGGATACTATATCCTCTCTTTGGTCGGCAATAATGCGCGAAGTAAACGTAAGGGTACTCTCCTGATGTGGATATACACAGGAGGATCGGTATGTATACTGGTTTATTTTGTGTTGTTCTCTCTCTTTATCAACCCCGTCATATTTTATGCTTACGATGTGTTCGTGAGCAGTTTCTTTATCTTCTTCTGCGTCGGATTCCTATTGTACGAAAATCCTTTTTCCCGTATCAAGTCAAAGCAGGAAAAGGCACAGGATGAAAAAACGACCGGGCAACTTCCCGTATGGCTGCAATCGCATACCGAAAGGATTTACCGCGACATGGAGAAGCTGGCTGAGGCGGATAAATCGTTTACGCAGGCGCAATATGCAGTAAACGACCTGGCCGGCAAACTCAATGTCACCCCCAGACTTGCCGTCGAAGCGATAAAGGCTGCCGGATTTACCGGATTTAAAGAATATGTGATATATCTCCGGATAGAACATTTCAAAGAACTGGTACAGCGACAAAACGGCAAGTCCGTCAAAGAGCTGATGTATCTTTCGGGCTTTACCACCCGCTCTAACTTTTACCGGATCTTTCAGCGCTACGAACATATGACTCCGCTGGAGTATATGAAGCAATTCTGCTAAAAACCTCCCTTCTTTTTTAACCCCGTCGCAGCGCTTTCTCGCAAAAAGTGTACTGTTTCCATTGCAATGTGTCCTGTTTTTACGCATGGGCGGCACTCGTATTTGTGTCGCGATTTTCGCGATATAAATTTGCGCTCAGAAATAAAAACGCACCTGCCGCGAACACGGACATGGGCCATGCGTTACGACGCGGCGCAGCAGTATTACGACTCCGATAAGTGTTTTGCGGAAAGCGTAGTTTGGCAGAGAACCGCTGCTAAAGACAATCATAAAATAAAACAGGAAAATCCAAAAACCGTATGAGGTAATTAATTTAATTTTAAAAAATTATGAAAAAGAAAACATCCATTCTGTTCTGTTTGCTGGCGATATTGGGATTGGCGAGCATAGGATTTACTTCGTGCAGCGACGACGACACCCCGGAAAAAAATGAGGAAACCGCAGATCCGGACAAAATCGCTCCGGCAAACTTGATCGCCTACTGGAATTTTAACGATACGCCCGCCGATGCGAAAGGCCGCGATTGTACCGCAACCGAAGCTGTGTCTTACGTTGCCGGTATAAGGGGTAAAGCATATCAAGGTGCAGAGAACGCCTATATCTCCTTTCCCTTGACTGGTGCAGACAAACTGGCTACCATGCCCGCCTTTTCAATCGCTTACTGGGTAGAATTTGCTAACAGGGCAGGCGCCGATGCTATATTCTCGTTGAGCGGCGGTGAAGTTAATACTACCGATGGCGTTCATTCTGTACCTGCCGACCATTGGGCTGCAAGTTTAAATATCTACCAGGATGGCTCCAATGAAGCCATTTCTCTTCATTCTGTCTTCAACAGAAACGAATATGGCTTTGTGTGGCCATCGCAGTCTCCCGTGACGCCAATTTCTGTCGGAGGTTGGTATCACATGATAATCAGATACGATAACGCTACTTCCACCAAAAGTTATTTCATAAACGGTGAAAAAGTTGCAAGCCTGGAAGACGCAAACCTGGTTTTAGATCCCACGGCCGATCCAGCCATTCCATTGGGCGATCTCCATCTGTATTTAAGAGCCGCAGGTAAAGAAAACAAAGGTGTAATCGGCGCTTTTGCCAATAAAGTTCTTGGCTATGATGTCAACGCATGGCAAAATACCTTCCGTGGTAAATTGGATGAATTACGTATCTATAACAAGCCTTTGACGGACGCTGAGGCGAAACAACTGTACGACGCTGAATTCGACAAGCGCGACAACTGATCTGAATAGAGTTAGGTCTGTTATTCAAGACAAACGGGAGGCTTGCGATATAAGCCTCCCGTTTGTGTTTTTTGTCTGCAAAATATCTCAATGTGTTGTTGTGACCCCCTATTTATCGTACCTTTACAATAGTTTTTGCGCACGTAAGATCCGCCGTGCCATGCGTTTATGTCGGATTATTGTCGGGGCCTTCTTTTTGCCTTGCGGCCTCTTGACCCTTTGCGTTTCAGATATTGGGATTATATATCTGCGAAGATATAAAATTTCCCCGGACGGAGCACCGGGTTAGGAGTTCCGTCAAAAAAAACGTAAATTTGCGGGTTAACTTTATTGAGAGAGAAATATGAAAGTAATGAAATTCGGCGGGTCGAGCGTAGGCTGCGCGGAGGGGATGCAGAACTTAAAGCAGGTGGTGACGGGTTGCAACGGCAACGTCATAGTGGTTGTGTCCGCCCTCGGCGGCATGACCGACCAACTCCTCCGGACGGCCCAGACGGCCTCCAGGGGCGACGCTTCCTACAAAGCCGAATTGGAGCAGATGACGGCCCGGCATAAAGAACTGGCCGCCTCTGTGGTACCCGAGGCCAGGCGCGGGGCCGTGGAGGCGTCCGTTTCGGCCATGCTCGACGAATTGTCCAACATATACAAGGGCGTTTACCTGATAAAAGACCTGTCGGTGCGCACCAACGACACTATAGTGAGCTACGGCGAGCGCCTCTCGTCGGCCATAGTTGCCGGAGTGCTGGATGGAGCGGAACTTTTCGATTCGCGTAATTTCATCAAGACGGCGGATTATTACGGCAAACACACCGTGGATTTCAAAACCACCAATGCTCTTATAGCCAAGATGTTCGCCCGTATGCCTAAAGTGAGCGTCGTCCCCGGCTTCATCTCTTCCGACGCCGCCACGGGCGACGTTACGAACCTGGGGCGCGGAGGGTCGGATTATACGGCCTCCATCCTGGCTGCGGCGCTCGACGCGTCGGTGCTGGAGATATGGACGGACGTGGACGGCTTTATGACCGCCGATCCCAAAGTGATAAGCAACACTTACGTGATAGAGCGCCTGAGTTTCGTGGAGGCTATGGAATTGTGTAACTTCGGGGCCAAAGTCATCTACCCGCCCACCATCTTCCCCGTCTACCATAAGGATATCCCCATAATAATAAAGAACACCTTCAACCCCGACGCCGGCGGCACATTCATATCCAAAGAGCGCGTACGCGACGCCAGCAAGGCCATCAAAGGTATATCTTCGGTGAGCGACACGTGCCTTATCACCATACAGGGGCTGGGCATGGTAGGGGTTATCGGGGTCAACTATCGCATATTCAAGGCGCTGTCTAAGGCGGGGATAAGCGTGTTCTTCGTTTCCCAGGCGGCCTCGGAGAACACCACCTCGATAGGCGTGCGTAACAACGACGCCGATCTGGCCGAGGATGTCCTCACCGCCGAATTTGAAAAGGAGATGGCCCTGGGTGAGATAAACAGGATAAAAACGGAGAAAAACCTGGCCACGGTGGCCATAGTGGGCGAAAATATGAAACATACGCCCGGCATAGCGGGCAAACTCTTCGGCACGTTAGGACGCAACGGCATTAACGTGATAGCCTGCGCGCAGGGCGCATCGGAGACTAACATCTCCTTCGTCATCTCCATGGAGAGCCTGCGCAAGGCGCTCAACGTGATCCACGATTCGTTCTTCCTTTCTGACTACCAGGTACTCAATATATGGTTGGCAGGAGTAGGGCTGGTGGGACGCAACCTGCTGGAACAGATACGTCTACAGCAGCAGAAACTGTTGAATGACAACTCCCTTAAAATACGCGTAGTGGGCATAACGAACTCCACGCGCTATATAGTCGACCGCGAAGGCATCGACATAGCCGCCTATAAAGAGGCCCTGAAAGAGTCGGGCAACCTGTCGTCGCCGGAGAAATTTTGCAATGCGATAGAGGATATGAACGTATTCAACTCCGTTTTCGTCGATTGTACGGCCAGCGAGCAGGTCGCATCCATATACAAACGCCTTCTTGAACACAACGTGTCGGTGGTTACCGCCAATAAGATAGCCGCCTCGTCGTCTTATGAGAACTACGAGGATCTGAAACAGACGGCCCGCAAGCGCGGCGTGAAATTCCTCTTCGAGACCAACGTCGGAGCCGGCCTGCCCATCATAAACACCATAAGCGACCTTATCAACAGCGGCGACCGCATCCTGAAGATAGAGGCCGTGGTGTCGGGTACGCTCAACTTCATCTTCAACGAGATGAGTCCCGAGATCCCCATGTCGCGCGCCATAATGCTGGCCAAGGAGGCCGGATATGCCGAACCCGATCCGCGTATCGACCTGAGCGGTATGGACGTGGTCCGCAAACTGGTCATCCTCTCCCGCGAGGCGGGCTACCGCATCGACCAGGCCGACGTGGAGAAGAACCTCTTCATTCCGTCGGAATATTTCGAGGGCGGCGTCGACGAGTTCTGGAAACGGATCCCGGAGGTGGACGCCGGTTTCGAGCAGCGCCGCCTCAGGCTGGAAGCCGAGGGCAAGCGCTGGCGTTTCGTGGCCACTCTCGACGAGGGCAAAGCTTCGGTGGCCTTGCGCGAGGTGGACAACCAGAGTCCCTTCTATCACCTGGAGGGCAGCAACAACGTGATACTCCTCACCACGGAGCGTTACAAAAAATACCCGATGCAGATCAAGGGTTACGGCGCAGGGGCCGAAGTGACGGCAGCCGGCGTCTTTGCCGACATTATCAGCATCGCCAATATTCGCTAAATAGATGAAACATATCATAATACTGGGCGACGGCATGGCCGACGAGCCTCTGTTGGGTTTGGGCGGGCGCACTCCGTTGCAGGCGGCCCGCACGCCGAATATGGATCGCCTGGCCCGCCTGGGCCGCAACGGCATCCTGCACACCGTCCCCGAGGGTTTCAAGCCGGGGAGCGAGATAGCCAACCTGTCGGTTCTGGGCTACGACGTGACCCGCGTCTTCGAGGGTCGCGGCTCGCTGGAGGCCGCCAGCATGGGCGTGGAGATAGCCCCGGGCTGCATGGCCATGCGCTGCAACCTTATAACCATTGCGGGCGGACGCATAAAGAACCATTCGGCGGGCCATATATCCACCGCCGAGGCGGGCGAGCTTATAGCCTGCCTAAACGAGTCTCTCGCCGCCTTTCCCGAGCTGGCCGGAGGTTTCGGACGGGTGGAGTTCTTTCCCGGAGTCTCCTATCGCCACCTGCTGATGATATGCGGGGGCGACAAAAATATAGACTGCACGCCCCCGCACGATGTGCCTGGCGATAGTTTCGAGGGCCGCATGGTCCGCTCCGCCTCACCTTCCGCCGATGCTACCGCGCGCTTGGTAAACGATCTGATACTGTGGTCGCAAGCTATCCTTGCCGACCATCCCGTGAATGTGAAGCGCCGCGCCTGCGGCAAAGATCCTGCAAATTCCATATGGCCCTGGTCGCCCGGCTACCGTCCGCAGATGGAGACTCTCCGTCAGCGCTACGGGATAGGGCGGGGGAGCGTCATATCGGCCGTAGACCTGATAAAAGGCATAGGCGTCTACGCGGGCCTCGAGCCGGTGGCCGTAGAGGGGGCCACGGGGCTGTGGGATACCAACTACGAAGGTAAATGTCGCGCCGCCATAGCCGCTCTGGAGAGCGAAGATTTCGTATTCCTCCATATAGAGGCCAGCGACGAGGCCGGTCACGAGGGCGACGTTGAGTTGAAGATAAAGACCATAGAGAACCTCGACGCGCTGATAGTGGGTCCCATTTTCGATTGGGCGCTGGAGTACAATTCCCGTCCGGGGTCTGAGGGCGTGGCCGTGGCCCTTTTGCCCGACCATCCCACTCCCTGCCACCTGCGTACCCACACTGCCGATCCCGTGCCGGTAGCGGTTTACAACCCCGCATGGAAGCCCGACGGCGTGACGGCCTATGACGAGGAGTCGGCCGCCGCGGGAGCGCTGGGCGAAATGGCCGAAGGGACCTTCACCGATAAGTTTATGGAACGATGAGATATTACAGCACCAACGGGGCGTCGCAAACCGCGTCCCTGGCCGAGGCCGTCGTGCGCGGCCTGGCCCCCGACCGCGGCCTTTATATGCCGGAGCGTATTGAACGCCTGCCCGCAGGGTTTTTCGACGGTTTGGCCTCGATGACCCTGCACGAAATGTCGTGCCGCGTGGCCCGCGCCTTCTTCGGCGAGGATATCCCGGGCCGCGATCTGGACGGGATAGTGTGCGACACGCTGAGTTTCGATATTCCCGTCGCCCCGGTCCACGGCGATATATATTCGCTCGAATTGTTCCATGGTCCCACGCTGGCATTCAAGGATGTCGGCGCCCGGTTCATGGCCCGCATGCTGTCGTATTTCATCTCGCGCGAGGACAAGGGAGGGAAAATAACGGTGCTTGTCGCCACCTCGGGCGATACGGGCAGCGCCGTGGCCAACGGTTTCCTTGGCGTGGAAGGCATAGACGTGGTGGTGCTTTACCCGAAGGGCAAGGTGAGCGCGATACAGGAGAAACAATTCGCCACTCTGGGCCGCAATATAACCGCCGTGGAGGTGGACGGCGATTTCGACGATTGCCAGAGGCTCGTCAAGAGCGCCTTTATGGATGCGGAACTCACTTCGCGCATGCGGCTTACCTCGGCCAACTCCATTAACGTAGCCCGCTTCCTGCCGCAATCGTTCTATTATTTCCACGCCTATGCGCAGATGGCGCGACAGGGCCTGGCCGTCAACCTTGTGGTGAGCGTGCCGAGCGGCAACCTGGGCAATATTACGGCAGGCCTTTTTGCCAAACGGATGGGCTTGCCTGTTAAACGGTTTATTGCGGCCAATAACCGCAATGACGTATTTTTGAGGTATTTGCAGACAGGTAATTATTTGCCCGAAGATACCGTGGCCACCATGGCCAACGCCATGGACGTGGGCGATCCGAGCAATTTCGCACGCGTATCGGACCTTTACGGCCACTCGGCCGCGGCCATCCGGGCCGATATAAGCGGGGCTGCCTACGCCGACGACGCCATCCGCGCGGCGCTAAAGGAGGTCTTCGAACGTCACGGCTACCTTATGGACCCTCACGGCGCCTGCGGTTACCTGGCTTTGTCCGACGGACTGGAAGAGGGCGAAAAAGGGATATTCCTCGAAACGGCCCATCCGGCCAAGTTCCTCGAAACGGTGCAACCCATAGTTGGCGTGCCGGTGGAGATACCGGCACGTCTGGAGGCGTTTATGAAGGGAGAGAAGAGTTCCGTGGCTATGGGCGGCGGCTTCGATGGCTTTAAGGATTACCTTTTATCGCGTTAACGCCATTCCTGCTATCGCGGCTCCTATGCACAGTGCCACGCTGAGGGTTATGTAAAGCGCGGCCGCGCCGTAATGTCCCGCAAGCAGCAGACCCGCGTTCTCGTGCGAGAAGGCAGAGAAAGTTGTGTAACCGCCGCACAGCCCCGCCGCGAGCAGCGACCGGACTTCGGGCGTACACCATCCGTAACGGGCGGCCAATCCCGCCACCGCCCCTATGGCAAAGCTCCCGGTTACGTTCACTGCCAGCGTGCCGATCATCCCCGGCCACGATCCCGCTCCGGCAGGCATTATCGCGGCGGCCAGATTGGCTGCGCCGCGTGCCGAGAGATAGCGCAACATGCTGCCTGCGCCGCCGCCGAGTCCTATGAGAAGCAGAGTTTTTACCATAACGACGTTATTATGGATCAGTCCGAAAAACAGGTTGGCATTCAGATGCAAGCCGCGGGAAAGCGCCGCCAACATATAATTAAGACAGGTCCGTTATTATCAGAATTGTTCCAGTACCGCTATCCGTTTTTCTATGGGCGGATGGGTGGCGAACAGCGAGTTGAGTCCCATGCCCTTCTTGTTCTTCAGCGGATGTTCGATGAACAGTTGGGCCACGTCGTCCCTCTCCACGGCCTCCACTTCGGAGTCCGCCGATATCTTGCGCAGGGCCGATGCCAGCGCCGACGGGTTGCGCGTCATCTCTGCGGAACCTGCGTCGGCCAGGTACTCGCGTTTGCGCGATATGGCGAAACGCATCAGCGTGGCGAATATATATCCCACGAAAGCCAGCAAGGCCGCCACCAGCAACATGGCCGCGGCTCCTCCTCCGTCCTTTTTGTTGCGGCTGCGGGGTGAGTAGATCATGGCGCGCAGGGCTATCTGCCCTATCATGGCGAATATCCCTACGAACACTATAGACACTATCAGCAGCCTGACGTCGTGGTTGCGTATGTGCGAAAGCTCGTGGGCTATCACCGCCTCCAGCTCGCTGTCGTCGAGCTTGTCCATTATTCCGGTCGTGAGCGTTACGGCGTAGCTTTTTTTGTTTATTCCGCTGGCGAAGGCATTCAGCGAACTGTCGTCTATGACGTTTATTTTGGGCATCGCCATTCCCTGGCTCATGCAGAGGTTCTCCACCAGATTGTACACCCGTTTGTTGTCGCGTCTTTCGAACGGACGCGAGTGTGTGGCGCGGCTTATTATGGCCGTGTTGGAGAAGTAGGCTATGGCGAACCATACGGCCACTGCGGCCATGGCCCACGGGGCCGAACCTGCGAAGAGCGCCCATATGCCGTCCCACGCTTCGCCGCCGCCCGCCTGTCCCTCCTGCGACAGGAAATAGAGCGCCGCATAGAAGAGAAGCAGCAATCCCATCACCAGCACGGGGAAAAGTCCCAACAGCAGCGCCGACCGGAAATTGTTGCGGCTCTTCTGCGCCTGTAAACCTACGTATTCCATTAGAATTCGATTTTAGGGGCCTGTTCCAGCGAGGCGCGGCTCTCTCCCAGGTCGAACATCATCTCTTTCCTGAAACCGAACATTCCTGCTATTATGTTCGAGGGGAATGTCTGTACCTTGTTGTTGAGTTCTTTGGTGGCCGAGTTGAAGAAGCGCCTTACGGACGACAGTTTATTTTCGATATCGGCTATCTCCTCCTGCAGTTGCAGGAAGTTTTGGTTGGCTTTCAGGTCGGGATAGGCCTCGAGGGTTATCTTCATTCCGTTGAGGGCTGAAGTGAGGGCGTTTTCGGCCACTATCTTCTCGTCTATCGTGCGGGCCTGCACGGCGCCGTTACGAGCGCTTATCACCCTGTCGAGCGTCTCTTTCTCATGTGAGGCGTATCCTTTCACCGAGCTGACCAGCTGAGGTATCAGATCGTGCCGCTGGCGGAGTTGTACGTCTATGTCGGCGAATGCGTTTTCGCGGTTGTTGCGCAGCTTTACCAGCGCGTTGTAGGCCGAAATGACTATTATTACGAGCAACAGGGCTATTCCCAGCACGATAAGCAATGAGGTATTCATGGTTTTTAAGGTTTTAATATTACGTTTTAAGGTGCAAATATAACGCTTTTTCAGATTTTCAGCCCGCCGAGGCTTTTGGCTATCGTTTCGTCGTCCAATTCGTAGTTGCGCAGGTTGCCGGCCAGGTATTCGCCGTAGGCGTACATGTCTATCATGCCGTGTCCCGAAAGGTTGAAGATTATGTTGCGCGCCTCTCCCTCTTCTTTGGCCTTTTCTGCTTCGCGTATGGCCACGGCTATGGCGTGCGTCGATTCGGGTGCGGGTATTATCCCCTCGGTACGGGCGAATAGCATCCCTGCGGCGAAGGTTTCGAGTTGCGGTACGGCCTGCGCCTCTATAAGCCCGTCGCGCAGCAGCTGGCTCACTATGCCGCCCGCCCCGTGGTAGCGCAGCCCTCCGGCGTGTATGTCGGCGGGCTGGAAGTCGTGTCCCAGCGTATACATGGGTATGAGCGGGGTGTAGCCCGACACGTCGCCGAAATCGTAGCGGAACTCGCCCCGCGTTAGCTTGGGACACGAGGCCGGCTCCACGGCCACCACGCGCGTTTTCGCGCCTTTCGTTATGTTTTCCCGCAGGAAGGGGAAGGCTATGCCGGCGAAGTTCGATCCTCCGCCGAAACACCCTATCACCACGTCCGGCGCTGCGTCGGCCATCTGCATCTGCAGCAGGGCCTCTTCGCCTATCACGGTCTGGTGCAGGATGACGTGGTTCATCACGCTCCCGAGCGAGTAGCGCGTGGCGTCCGGATCGTCGAAAACCAGCTCCAGCGCTTCGGAGCAGGCCAACCCGAGGCTGCCCGAGCAGCCTGGATCTTTGGCCAGGGCCTCGCGCCCGCTGCGCGTGGCTGCGCTGGGCGAGGGTATCACGTCGGCCCCCCAGGTGTTCATCATCAGCTTGCGGTATGGCTTTTGGTCGTAGCTCACCCTGACCATGAACACTTTCAGGTCGAGTCCGAAGTACGCCGCCGCGAAGGCCATGGCCGATCCCCACTGGCCTCCGCCCGTCTCGGTTGTTATGCGCTTTATTCCCTGCTTGTGGTTGTAGTATGCCTGCGGTATGGCCGAGTTGGGCTTGTGCGATCCGGCCATCGACGTACTTTCGTTCTTGAAATATATCCGCGCCGGGGTGTCCAGGGCGCGCTCCAACGCCGTGGCCCTTACCAGCGGCGTGCATCGCCACACCTTGTAGACGTCGCGTACTTCCTCGGGAATATCTATGTAGCGCTCTTCGGACAGCTCCTGTCGCGCCAACTCGCGGGCGAAGATGGCGGACAGCTCATCTTCGGTGACGGGTTTACCTGTGGCCGGGTTGAGCGTAGGCTGTGGCTTGTTGGCCATGTCGGCCACTATGTTGTACCATCTGGAGGGCATCTGCGCCTCGGGCAGCAGGAATTTCTTTGTTTTTGTCATGGCGGTAAATAAATAAGGAAGCGGGCCTGTTGTTTCTAAGTAAACAACAGGCCCGCTTTAGGTTATTGTACGCGCACAACGCGGCTGCAAGTCATTGTTTACTCTTAACCAATGCCTGCCACCACCAATATTGTGCAAAACTTGTCATGCGCGGTGAATTTACGTTAGGGCAAAGATAATAAATATTTTTATGAATATGCAATGCTTTAGGACGAAAAAGGCCGGCAACCGGAATTTTTTCCGGCTGCCGGCCTTAGCGCCTACGCGTTATGTTACTCGTCCCGGCCGGCTTTATTTCGCCAGCCTTCGAGGTCCCATTTGCTGTCGTCTACTTTCAGGGCTACGCGCCTGGCTTCGAGGCGTTGCTTCATCTCGGCTACGATGGCGGCGTATTTGGGGTTGTCTATCTGGTTTGTAAGTTCCTGAGGATCTTTGCGCAGGTCGTAGAATTCCCATGCGTCTATAGGCAGATCTTTACCCTTGCGGCCCCCGCCTCCGTCGGCGAAGTGTATGATCTTATACTCTTTGGTAGCCAGTCCGTCATGGCGGCGCACGTTATGCACTGCGGGATAGTCGTAATAGTGGTAGTAGAGGTCCGTGCGCCAGTTTTTCGGGGCGTTGCCCTTTTTCTTTAACAGGGGCTGGAGCGGCATGCCGTCCATGTCGGCGGGTACTTTGGCTTTGCCCGCGGCCAGGTAGGTTGGCGCAAAGTCGATGTTCTGCACCAGTTCGTCGCATTTGCTGCCGGGCTTGGTGACGCCGGGCCACGATACTATCAGTGGCGTACGGAACGACTCCTCGTACATGAAACGCTTGTCGAACCACCCGTGTTCGCCCATGTAGAAACCCTGGTCGGAACAGTAGACCACCATGGTGTTTCCTGCCAGACCGTTGGCGTCGAGATAGTCGAGCAATTCACCCACCGCGTCGTCCAGCGATTTCACGCAGCGCAGGTAATCCTGCATGTAACGTTGGTATTTCCAGCGGGTGAGGTCGCGTCCCTGCAGGTTGGCGGTCATGAACGATTCGTTTACGGGGCCGTAGGCGGCTTGCCATACGCGTTGCTCGGCGGCGGTCATTCGCTGGTACTCGCGGTCGAAGTTGGCGCGGGGTACGTTCTTTGTCCTGGCCACCGGATCGGCTTTAAGGTCGTTTACCAGGGTCATGTCGTCGGCTATGGTCATCTCCGTGCCTGCCGCGGCCTGCCTGCCGCGATAGTCGTCGAAGAGGGTTGCCGGCTCGGGGAAGGTCACGTCGTTGTAGAGGCTTACGTATTTCGTTTCGGGGAACCACTCGCGGTGTACCGATTTGTGGTGTACCAGCAGGCAGAATGGTTTCGACCTGTCGCGCTTGTCGAGCCACTCCATGGCCGCGTCGTTTATGGCGTGGGTTACGTACTTGTCCTGTTTGACGTACCGGCCCTCTGTTTCGGGAGTGCGGAAGGCGGGGGAGTAATACGTACCCTGGTCGTTGAGTACCTTGTAGTAATCGAAACCGTACGGCTCGCCGTTGAGGTGCCATTTGCCCACTACGGCCGTCTGGTAGCCCGACCGCCGGAGTATCTCCGCGAAATTCGGCTGGCGTGGGTCGAAAGTGTTCCCGCCGAGTTTTATCTGGCCGTTCTTGTGGCTGTATTTGCCGGTGATCAGCGCGGCGCGGCTGGGGGTGGAGATGGAGTTTTCGACGTAGGCTCGCGTGAAAGTCATGCCGCGCGCGGCCAGGCGGTCGATGTTGGGCGTGGGGGCCAGTTTCGACACGGGGCCTCCGTATGCGCTGATCGTCTGGTAAGAGTGGTCGTCGCTCATTATATGAATGATATTCATCCTTTTGTCTTCTTTTTCGGCGGCAAACGTCACGAGCGGGGTTAGCGCCGCGAGCGCGGCAAGCGATTTTGTCATTTTCAATCGATTTTTATGGTTTGTGAAAGGGGAAGCGAAGCGCTCGACCCCCCTGCTTTGATTTCGAAATATCCGGGTTCGACCTTCCATCCGTCCGACTCCTCGTCCCAGAACGCCAGGCTGCGTTTGTCGAGCGTTACGACAACCGTCCTCTCCTCGCCCGGCCCGAGCGTCACTTTCTCGAACGCCTTGAGCTCCTTGAGAGGCCTCTCCACGCTGCTTTCCGGGTCGCATACATACACCTGTACGACCTCTGCCCCGGCCGTGGGGCCTGTGTTGGCTAACGTTACCGACACCTTAACCGTGCCGTTGCGGCGGTAGTCGTTATCGCATTTTATCGCTTTATATGCGAACGTGGTGTACGACAGGCCGTAGCCGAACGGAAAGACGACAGGCTTTTGCGTCTTGTCGTACCAGCGGTAGCCAACGAACACGCCTTCGCCATAGGGCAGGGGGACGGCCTGCCCGGGACTCACGTATTCGCTGAAGCCGCGGTCTGGCCTGGACTTGTCGCCCAGCCACCACGCTTTGTATCCGTTGTTTCCTTTCCAGTAGGGTTTGCCGCCCAGCAGGTTGTAGTCCGGCGCGGGCGAATCGGCGAAGTCGCGTTCGACGGTGAAGGGCAGCTTGCCCGACGGGTTGACGCGCCCGCCGACGATGTCCGCCAGGGCGTTGCCGCGCTCCTGTCCCAGAAAGTAGCACCACAGCACGGCTTTGGCCTCGGGCAACCAATCCATGGGAAAGGTATTGCAGGCGTTGATCAGCACTATGACGTTACCGTTGAGCCGGCACGCCTCCCGAAGCCGTTTTATCTGGTCCGCCGGCTGCTCGAAAGGGGTGTCGGTTCCCTCGCCGGAAGGTTTGTTGAGCAGGAACAGCACCGCGTCGGCTGCTCTTATTTGGCCGTCGTCGGGATTTTCCAGGCAGCTGAAGTTGTCGCCGTAGAGGCTTTTCAATCCCTGCGCGTAACTTACGTGGCCGTAGCCGGCCACAAAGCCGCTTCCTTTGCCGCTGTGTATCTCTTCCGGCCCCATCATGAGTATCTTAGTCGAAGCGGGGAGCGGCAATATCCCTCCTTCGTTCCTGAGCAATACCACGGCCTCCGCGGCGCATCGCCGGGCCACTTCGCGGTGGCGGCCGGGATCGCTCTGCGAGTCATACCCGCATGGGTTGCGGTCGTATACACCCATGCGGAAAAGGGTGTACACGGTGGGGTATATCATCTGCTCCGAAAGCCTCTCCACCTCTCCTTGCTTCCCCGCGGCCACCTGCGCCCTCACCCATTCCATAAGGGCGTTATTGTCGGGCATCATGAGCGTCATGCCGGACGGCATGACGAGGCGTTGCAGCGAAGGATGGTAACAGCTGTTCTGCCAGTCGGTCATGGCTATGCCCGTAAAGCCGTATTCGGCCCTCACCAGGTCGGCTATAAGCGGTTTGTGCATCGAACACGGGACGCCGTTAACCATGTTGTTGCCCGACATCATCGCCCCGCAATCCGTGGTGGTGAAGATCCTCTCCCAGGGGAGCAGGTATATTTCTCGCAGCGTGCGCCGGTCTGCGACGCTGTTGGCCACATGGCGGCAGAATTCGGTGTCGTTGGCAACGAAATGCTTGGGCGTGGCTATCACATCGCCCTCCTGCAGCCCTTGCACGTAGGCCGACGCCATTACGGCCGTCAGCAGCGGGTCTTCGCCCATGTATTCGAAATTGCGCCCTCCGGTGGACAGGCGCTGTATGTTGACGCCGGGGCCGAGCAGAATGTCGACGCCCATTGCGCGACACTCGCGCGCCATACACCCGCCGAACTCCCCGGCCAGCGCCCTGTTCCATGTGGATGCCAGCGGGAGCATGCCCGGGAACGACGTGGTTTCGCCCTGCAGCGGGGCGGTTTGCGTGCGGACGCCCTGAGAGGCGTCGGCCATGAATACCGGGCGTAAGCCCAGGCGCGCCACGCCGCCGATGCCGAATTTGTATCCTCCGCCCGTGAAAGCGAGCTTCTCTTCGAACGTCAGGCGGCCGATAAGGTCGCGCGCTCTATTCTCGGGGCTTTGCGACTCATCGGCATATATGGCTCCTTTAACTGCGTTGGGGTTGTCCCTGAGAGGCTTGAGTTGAGCTACGTCAACCCTGGCCTGCTGCGCGAAGAGAGTCATGGCGCAGGCCGATATTATGGATGTGACAGACAGGGATTTCATCTCACGGGGTTTTCGCCGGTGCAAGTTAATAAAATTAACCGACACCGCCTACCGTTCCCGTACTCTATTTGCAGTCCTCCTCCCGCCGGACTGGATCCGCGTTTACGCCGGCGTCAAAGCGCCGCCGGGAGTTTATTTGTAAACCATAAGCGGCAGGGTCCCTTCCGTCACTCCGACGACGTTCGCCGCCAGCGCCAGAAGTTCGTTCTCGCCCGGACGCACCTCCACAGGGGCTATGAACGACACCATACGCGATATATAGTCGCATATACAGGCGTTGTGGGCTATGCCTCCGGTGAGGATTATGGCGTCCGTCCGCCCTTCCAGCGCCACGGCCATGGAACCTATGGCTTTGCCCACGTTATAGCACAGGGCGTCCACCACAAGTTGGGCGCGGCGGTCGCCGGAGGCGGCCATGCCCAACGCTTCTTTCATGCTGTTAGTACCCAGCAGCGCGGTCATGCCGCCGCGTCCGCAGAGCATTTTCTGCACCTCTTCGTATGTGTGGCTTCCGCCGAAACACAACGCCGCCAACGCTCCGGAGGGGATGCTTCCGGCCCTTTCCGGCGAGAAGGGGCCGTCGCCGTCCAGCGCGTTGTTGACGTCTATCACCTCGCCGAGGCGATGCGCGCCCACGGATATCCCCCCGCCCAGGTGGGCTACGACGAGGTTCATCTCCTCATAGCGGCGCCCGCGGGAGGCGGCGTATTCGCGCGCAATGGCTTTTTGGTTGAGGGCGTGGAATATAGACGCCCTTTCTATTCCCGGAATCCCTGTCAGCCTCGCCACGGGTTGCATCTCGTCCACCACCACCGGGTCGGCTATGTATGCCTTCACGCCTATCCGCCGCGCTATGCTTTCCGCTATCAATCCGCCCAGGTTGGAGGCGTGTTCGCCGCGTATGCCTCCGAGGAGGTCGCCGCGCAGCGCTTCATTTACTTCGTAAATTCCGGATTTTATGGGTTTTATCAGCCCTCCGCGGCCTATCACGGCGTCTATCGATTCAAGGTCTATGCCCGCGGCGGCAAGTGCACCTGTCACCATCTTCATGCGGAATTCGAATTGCGCCATCACGTTGGCGAAAGGACGCAACTCGTCCGACGAATGGGCTACCGAAAGCTCGAGTACGGGGTCGAGGCGGTCGAAGACTGCCACTTTGGTGGATGTCGACCCGGGGTTTATCGCAAGTATCCTCATCGGTCCGTTTATTTGGCGCTCAGGCACGCCAGCGCTATCGAGTAGAGTTTGGACTCTTTGGAGTCTCCCCGCGACGTAAGTACGCACGGGGCCGTCGTTCCGGCCACCAATGCGGCCAATTCGCCTCCGCACAGCTTGGTGGAGGCTTTGAAGAAGACGTTGGCCGAGTCGATGTTGGGGAACAGCAGGCAGTCGGCGTCACCCGCCACGCTGCTTCCGCGCAGTTTCTTTATCTCCGCCACCTCTTTGAACAGGGCTACGTCCAGGGCCAGCGGGCCGTCCACTATGGCGTCGCCCAGTTGCCCGCGGTCACCCATTTTGGCTATTATGGCCGCGTCTACGCACGACTGTATGCCGGGCAGCATCTGTTCGCTGGGCGCAATGCAGGCCACTTTGGGCCTATCTATGCCTAAGACGTGGGCCGTCTTGATCAGATAGCCGGCTATGGCCTGTTTCTGAGCCAGGTCGGGGTAGGGTATCACGGCCACGTCGGCCACCGCCAGCAGTTTGTGGTAGGCGGGGATTTCCACCACCGTCACGTGGCTCAACACCCCTTTGGGCGGCACAAGGCCATTTTCCTTGTTCAGTATGCCGCGCATGTATTTGTCGGTTGAGACGAGTCCTTTCATCAATATGTCCGCACGGCCGCTTTTTACCATGGCCACGGCAGCGGCCACGCATTGCACGTCGCCTTCGCATTCGACGATCTCGAATTTTGAATGGTCTATCCCTCCTTGGGCGCACACGTTCTTAATCTCTTCCTCCGATCCGAAAAGGGTAGCCGCGACGAGTCCCGCGTCGACGGCGTCGTTGACGGCTTCGAGCGTGTGAAGGTCCTGCGCATAGGCTACCGCCATCCTCCTGGTTCCGCGTCCTCGGGCCGCTTCGGTAAGTTGCGATAATCTGGTGATCATATCATGAATGTTTTAATGCTATAAAATTACGCAAAAAATGCGAATTTCATGTCGTTTTAACACGAAATTCGCATTTTGAGCGGTAAAACGGCGTCTATTCCGACCTTTTTTTGGTTAATCTGTAAGTGTCGGAAGCTATAACGTATTCTTCGTCCGTGGCGGTTACCGTCACTTTTACCTTCGATCCGGGAGTGGAGAGTATCCTGTCCGTGCCGCGCGGCCCCTCGTTGGCCTGCCCGTCGAATTCAATCCCCATGAATTCCATTCCGCGGCATACGTGGCTGCGCATCGCGGGGTCGTTCTCTCCCACGCCTCCGGTGAAAACCAGAAGGTCTACGCCCTCCATTGCCGCCGCGTACGAACCTACGAAGCGCTTTATACGGTCGTAATACATCTCCAGGGCCAGTTTGGCGCGGGCGTTGCCCTCGGCGGCCTGCTGGTCGACGTCGCGCATGTCGGACGATATGCCGGTAAGCCCCAGTACGCCCGACTGTTTGTTTATCATGTCGTTTATCTTCGAGAGGCTGAGTTCTTTCTTGTCGGCTATGTATAGCAGCGCCCCCGGATCCACCTCGCCGCAGCGCGTACCCATTATCAGGCCGTCCACCGGCGTGAAGCCCATCGACGTGATGTACGATTTGCCCTCCATGATGGCCGTCACCGACGCGCCGTTGCCTATGTGGCATGTGATTATCTTCGATGCGTCGAAAGGCATGCCTGTCATTTCGCATGCTTTTTCGGCCACATATTTGTGGCTCGTGCCGTGGAAGCCGTAGCGCCTCACCCTTAACTCGTCGTAGTAGGAGTAGGGCAGGGCGTAAAGGTAGTTTTTGGCGGGCATGGTCTGGTGGAAGGAGGTGTCGAATACGGCCACCTGCGGAATGTTGGGCAGGATGGTGTCGACGGCCATTATGCCTTTCAGGTTGGCCGGGTTATGGAGTGGGGCCAGCTCGAAACAGCTTTCTATGTGTTGCATCACGGTGCGGTCCACCACGGCGCTGTCGCGGAAATACTCGCCTCCGTGTGCCACGCGGTGGCCTACGGCGTTAAGCTCCTGGAGCGATCCGATGACGCCCTGTACGGGATCGGTTATCAGATTAAGTATCACGTTTATGCCTGACGAGTGGTCCGGAATGCCGCGAGTGACGTTATATTTGGGTTTATCGGCGGGCTTATGCGTTATGGACGCTTCCAGAAGCCCTATTCGCTCTACGATGCCTTTGGCCAGCACCGTGTGGCATTCGCGGCCCATGGCCACGACCTGGTATTTTATGGACGAACTTCCGCAATTAAGGACGAGGATGGTCATTTATTTCTTTTTTGCGGTGGCCTGACACGATGTTATGGCCACCAGATTAACTATGTCTTCCACGGAGCAGCCCCTCGACAGATCGTTTATGGGCGACGCCATGCCTTGCAGTACGGGGCCTATGGCCTGCGCGTGAGCCAGCCGCTGGACGAGTTTGTATGCTATGTTGCCTGTTTCCAGGGATGGGAATATAAGTACGTTGGCTTTGCCGGCCACGGGGCTGCCGGGGGCTTTGGAGGCTCCTATGCCGGGGACTATGGCGGCGTCGGCCTGCATTTCGCCGTCTATCATCATGTCGGGTGCCATAAGGCGGGCCAGACGCGTGGCTTCCGCCACTTTGTCCACCATGGCGTGGCTGGCCGACCCTTTGGTTGAGAAGCTGAGGAGCGCTATGCGCGGCTCGAAGCCGGCGATGGCCCTGGTGGTATGGCCTGTCATGACGGCTATTTCGGCCAGTTGTTCGGCCGTTGGGTCGGGATGTACGGCGCAGTCGGCGAATATCATCGCGCCTTCTTCGCCGAATACTTTGTCCTGCAGCAGCATGATGAATACCCCGGAGACCACGCTCACTCCGGGCAGGGTGCGTACGTACTGGAACGCCGGACGCAGCACGTTGCTCGTGGCGTTGGCGGCTCCGGCCACCTCGCCGTCGGCGTCGCCGGCCTTCACCATCACCGCGGCCAGGCATAGCGGGTCTTTCACCTGCTCTTCGGCCTGCTCCGGCGTGAGTCCTTTCGCCGCGCGCAGCGAGAGCATCAGCTCTACGTAGCGCCCGCTGTCGGGGTTGTTCTCCGGGTCTATAACCTTTATGCCGGAGATATTCTCGAGGTACAGCTCCGAGGCCAGATGGGCTATGCGCTCTTTGTTGCCCAGGATCACTATCTCGGCCAGCCCTTCGGCGATTATGCGGTCGGCCGCTTTGAGTATCCTCTCGTCGCCTCCTTCGGGCAGCACTATCCTCTTCGGACTGGCTTTCGCCGCGAACTTTATTTTATCCAGAAAGTCCATAATATCAATTTAATATCGCCGTGACTCCGCTTCATTTGAGGCGTGATGTCCGCCCTGGCGGCATGTCCTGCAAAAGTACGGTTTTTTGCCCGGCCCAGCAAGCATATTCTGAGAAACCGTTTAAAATTTCTCATTCTCTCATTTTTAGGCTATATCTGATCCCGTTTAATCAGACTTGTCGTTAAATGCACCGCAGTTCTCCTTCGGACCCGCTTAAATAGCCTTCAAGAGGCTTATATGAGTAAAATTAGCCGTATTTGCTTGCTTTTTTGCCTTGAGGTCAAATTATTATGTATATTATTCTTGCATTTATCCAAAAAAATATAAATTTGCGATGTAATGGCAATTATGAGGTGAATTTCGTCGGGTAAACTTACGTTCCGCTCAGGAAACGGGCCGATCCTTGGCTCCGGATCCCGAAAGGGATCCACGCCTGACGGTCGTAGACGATGCGAATGGAATCGTTATCCGAAATCCATATTCAATTAAATAAGGTCAGTATGAAAAAAAACTATCTAATCTCTATTCTGTTTTTTGCAGTAGCCATGCAGGGGTGCCTTAAGGAACCCGAGTGGAAGAACGTCCAGAAGGGCGATAAGAGCGCCTATTTCGATTTCGCCACCACAGTAGACATAAACCTTACGGTAGACTACCACCTTGCCGACTACATGGTGGATTTTGCCGTGTATGGTCAGGATCCGTTCGTTACGGTTACGGAGGACGGCCTGGACGGCCGTGTGTTCGACGAGGACCTCAGGCCCCTTTTCCGCGCCATCACCAACAGCAAGGGCCGTTTTGAAGGCACGATGAACATTCCCACCTGCGTCAACAGGGTGTGGATATATTCGAAATATTTCGGCGTACCCACCCTCGTTACGGTATATGTGACGGAGAGCGGCGCCATTTACGATAACGTTCCCCAAAATCGCGCCTCGTCGCGTTCACGCGCCTCGTACGGCACCGCTCCGGGCGATGTCAACGTGTTGGCTTCGTGGGACGATTACGGCGTGCCGTCCAACATGGCCACGCCTCCGGCCGTCATTCCGGCCCGCCTGTACCAGAACCTCATGCACACCCTGCCCAACGCAAGGAACATAAGCATAGACCACCCCGATTTCCTCGGCAGGTCGAGCAACATTATACTTAAGGATTCGTCGGTTGTGGATATGGTCTTCGTACACGACGGAGGCGACCTTACCAGCTCCATCGGCTACTACTGGTATAAGACGTCGGACGGTTTCAATTCTGCCACGATAAGGAAAACCCTCCTGTTTCCCAACGCTTCGTACGCCAACGGAGGGGGAAACATCGCCACCGGCGATCGCGTGGCCCTCAAATTCAAAGACCCGCAAACCGGGGTGTGGGGCGATAAATTCCCCGGCGGCTACACCGTTGGTTTCTTCATCTATCCCCACGGATTCAACGGCGGGGTGAATGGCAACCCCAATACTAAAACCATAACGGAGAAGAGCATGGGCGTCTTTTACTCCAACTATGCCACCGGACGCCAGCAGTCGCTGCTGCTGAAAGACCCCACCACTTTCAACGAAGAGAATAAAGACGTGGTGATCCTCGCCTTTGAGGATTGGCCGCGCCAGACTTACTCCTCGTGGCAGGACAACGACTACAACGACGTAATAATGCTCGTAAGGGCCACCAAAGGTACCGTCGACACAAGGGACATCCCCGATATCGTACCCGATCCGAGCGACGACCCCAAGCCCGATCCCAAAGATAATTATCTGATCTACGAAGGTACGCTCGCATTCGAGGACCTTTGGCCCAGCAAAGGCGACTACGATATGAACGACGTGGTGTTGGAGTACACCTGCACCGTCATGCGCGACATAAACAATAACGTCACCGGCCTGATAGACTCTATACGCCCACGCTGGTCGGGCGCGGAGTTCCATAACGGTTTCGGCTACCAGTTCGATAACGTGGCTTTTACGGCCGATCCGGCGAGTATCAACGTCACCGTCCGCACCAATTGCGGTTTTGCCAACGACAACGGCTATTTCCAGAAGTCGGCCAACGGCCTGGAGCTGGGCCAGACCAAAGCTGTGATCATGCTTTTCGAGGATATAAAACCGATGACGCCGAACTACAAATATTACTATATCGATCCGGGTAACGGCGCTAACTCGGGCCGCAAGCCGAAGCCCGACGTACAGTATTATTTCACCGTGGTGACCAACTTCGGCGGCCAGAACGACCTTGCAAAGCATCCCAAACTTTCGGATATAGGCGCTCCGCCGTATAACCCCTTCACCGTAGTGACCGACCGCAACGACGGCGCGACGTTCTCCACCCCGGAGAAGGAGAAGGTCTACCGCCGCGCGCGGGAGATACACCTGCCTTATTTCGCCCCCACTAAAAAGGCCATAGACATGGGCGTTTACGACTGGTTCTACGCCAACGACGACAAATCGCGTCCAGGACTGGGCTATTACTACGTCTCCAACGAGGATTATCCGTGGGGCATCAATATTCCGAAGATATTCAACTTCCCTAAAGAGAGCAAGAAGGTGGACGACGTCGAATTCGGCTATCCGCGTTTCGCCAACTGGGTGTCCAGCCGGGGAGCGCAGGACGCCGACTGGTATAACCATCCCGGTCCTCAGATAGGCGTCCTGGAATAGACGGAGTCCGGCAAACGCCGGTCTAAAACAGACGCCGCGGCCCATAGGCCGCGGCGTCTGTTTTACGGATGGTTGAGTTCGATAAGCCTATCTCATGCTCAACGCGCGTCCTTCCATGTCGATAACCTTGCCTATCTCCATGAACGAAGCTCCCTGGGCTGCGCCGAAGTCGCCTCCGACCACCACTATAAGGTCCTCCTTGCTGAGCAATTTGCGGTTTTCAAGGTCGTAGAGCGTCTGCAGCAGGAATCCGTGATGGTTCTCCGCAGGCTCCTGGTACATGGCGTAAACCCCGTAGGATATGGCCAGCAGACGCATCGACGTGCGGCGGTAGCAGACGGCATACACGGGTTTATCGCCCCTGAATGCAGCAATGTAACGCCCTGTGCGTCCCGTCAGCGAATCTATTACGATGGCTTTGACTGGAAGGTTGATGCAGGCGCGCACGGCCGACCGGGAGAGTTGGGCGGTGATCTCGTGGTTTATGCGCACCATATTCATATCGATATATGGCGTGCGGTTGTCGTTGTCGCGTTCTATCTCTTCGGCTACGCGGGTCATGGTACGCACCGCTTCCACCGGATAGTCGCCGTTGGCCGTCTCGCCGCTGAGCATAATGGCGTCCACCCTTTGGTAGATGGCGCTGGCAATATCGCTGACCTCGGCGCGCGTGGGGCGCGGGTTGTTTATCATCGAGTGCAGCATCTGGGTGGCTATTATCACCGGCGTCTTGCTTTCGATGCACTTTTTGACTATCATGCGTTGCGTTACCGGTATCTTTTCGGCGGGTATCTCCACTCCCAGGTCTCCGCGGGCCACCATCACGCCGTAGGTTACGGTCAGTATCTCGTCGATGTTGTCCACGCCTTCGCGGTTCTCTATCTTGGAGATGATCTTGATGGGGCTGTTGTGGGCCTTGAGTATGCGCTTCACCTCCAGCACGTCCTCTTTTTTGCGTACGAACGAGTGCGCAATGAAGTCCACGTCGCGCTTTATGGCCCACAGGATGAATTCGCGGTCTTTTTCGGTCACGCTCGGAAGGTCGATGGGAACGTCGGGAATGTTGACGCTCTTACGCGCTTTTATCATGCCGTTGTTCTGCACCTGGCATATTAGCGTGTCGTTTTTCTTGGCCGTCACCTTGAGTTCCAGCTCGCCGTCGTCGATGAGTATGGACGCCCCCGAGGGGACGTCTTTATATATCGCCGCGTCGTTTACGTAGAGCATTTCGGGCGAGCATTGCAGGTCGGCCGACGTGCCGCGCAGGTTGAATACGTCGCCGGCTTTCACCTCTATGCCCTTTTCATAGCCAGGGGCCATGCCCGTCATGCGTATCTCCGGGCCTTTGGTGTCGATGATTATGGCTATCGCCTCCGACACTTTGCGTACGTTGCGTACGATCTTGTCTGCGCTTTCGGGCGTTACGTGGGCCGTGTTTATGCGCGCGGCGTTCATTCCGGCCTCGTAGAGCGAGCGGATAAATGCCACGTCACACCGTTTGTCGGATATGGTGGCTACGATCTTTGTTCTTTTGGTCATATATCTATTTGATAAAGCTTAATATACCCAGGCGGTACGAATCCATGCCGAAACCCATTATCGAGCCGCGGCAACGAGGCGCTATGAGCGATATGCGTCGATATTCCTCGCGGGCCAGGATGCACGATATGTGTACCTCCACTACCGGCACGGCCACGGCGCCAACGGCGTCGGCCAGGGCCACCGAAGTGTGCGTGTAACCGCCTGCGTTGAGGATCACGCCGTCGTACTGCCCGTCCGCTTCGTGGAGCCTGTTTATCAGCTCCCCCTCCACGTTGGATTGGTAATATTCGATGGCGTGTTGCGGGAACATGCCGCGGAGCGCCGCAAGGTACTCTTCGAACGTACTGTCGCCGTAAACCGACGGTTCGCGCTTGCCCAGCAGGTTGAGGTTGGGGCCGTTGACGATAAGGAATTTCATATTTCCGCAATTACGGCACAAAAGTACAACGGGTAATCGGATTTTCCACTATTTTTGCGATAAAATGTCGGAGTTCGGATTCATAGCAGCCGTAAAGGAAATGTTCTCTTCCATACCGCTAACGGGCGGCATGGAGGGTATAGGCGACGACTGCGCCGTGATGCCCTTGGGCGACGGCCGGGCGATGGTCGTGACCACAGATATGCTGGTGGAAGGTACACATTTCCTCCGTCGGGCGGCCACTGCCAGCCAGATAGGCCGCAAGGCGTTGAGCGTCAATCTTAGCGATGTCGCGGCTATGGGCGCAAACCCTGTGGCGGCGCTGCTTTCGATAGGTTTGCCTGAGGATTGCACGGGCCAATGGGCCTGCGATTTTATGCGCGGCATGCACGATGTGGCGCAGCGTTTCGGCGTTGCGCTCATAGGCGGCGACACCACCTTGTCCGCGACGGGCGTAGTGATCAATATAACGGCCTTCGGGACGGCTCCTCTCGGCAATATAAAACGCCGCTCGGCGGCCCGCCCGGGCGATTATATAGCCGTGGCCGGGCGCTTGGGCGATTCGTCCGCCGGCCTTGAGAGAGTGCTTGCCGGCGATTACGCCTCGCCGCTCTCCGCCATTCACCACGATCCGCAACCGCAGGTGCCGGAGGGGATATGGCTCGGCGCGAGGTCCGAGGTGCATGCCATGATAGATATTTCGGACGGATTGGCGTCCGATCTGGCCCATATACTCGAAGAGTCAGGCGTGGGGGCTTGCGTGGAGTTGGACGACATACCTACGGACCACTCGCTGCACCACGCCCTGGAGGGAGGCGAGGATTACAAGTTGCTTTTCACCTTTGCCGCCTCCGATCCGGAGCTTTTCGCCGGGGAGTATCGCCGCCTGCACGGCGGCCTATATATAATAGGTAGGATCGCCGAAGGTGAGCCGCGGATAACATGGTTGCGCCATGGCCTTCCGGTGGAAGGGAGTTGGCGCGGCTACACGCATTTCTGACATATTATGGTACAGACCAAAACATACAGCATCACGCTCGCCGTGGCAGGCTCCGACAGCGGGGGCTGCGCGGGCATACAGGCCGATCTGAAGGCCATATCGGCCTGCGGCAGCTTCGCCGCCACGGCCATAACGTCGCTTACGGTGCAAAACACTCTGGGCGTAAGGGCCGTGCATGTGGCCCCGGTAGATATAGTCGCAGGGCAGATAGCCGCCGTAATGGAGGATATGGGCGTGGGAGCGGTAAAGATAGGCATGCTGCCCACTGTGGAGATAGTGCAGGCCGTGGCCGCCGAGCTCAAGCGCCTTTGCGCCCGCAATATCGTCCTCGACCCGGTCATGGTGGCCACATCGGGCGATAAGCTTGTTCCCGGCGATGCCGCCGACGCCGTCGTGCGCCTGTTGGCGCCTATGGCCGCTCTGGTTACGCCGAACGTCCCCGAGGCCGAGTATATAACCGGCTTGAAAATTACTTCCGAAGCCGATTTTCCTGCCGCCGCCGCCCGTTTCGCCGCTCTGGGCGTGCAGAACCTGCTGCTGAAGGCCGGCCATCTTCGCGGGGGAGAAACGCTTACGGACCACCTTTATACGGGCCTGCAAACGGGAAACGCCGCCGTCAGGAAGTTTGAGTACGACTATATCGACACTCCCAATACCCACGGTACCGGATGTACTCTCTCTTCCGCCGCCGCCGCCTTCCTCGCGCAGGGTCATCCCGTGGCCGAGGCTGTGGCGCTGGCCGAGGAGTATCTGCACAAGGCCCTGTTGTGCGGGGCCGATTACCGCCTGGGCCACGGCCACGGGCCTTTACACCACTTTTACCGTTTCTGGCAATGAAGCAGTTGTTCCGCAGCCACCGCATATGGATGATCCTGATAGGCGGATTCGTCCTCTTCGTAGTCTTTTTCGACAACGACAATATACTCGACCGCATAAAGCTCAAAAGACGCATAGGCGACCTCGAGAAGCAAAAGGAGTATTACCAGCAACGGATATCGGAGGACAGCGCCCTGATGCAAAACCTCCGCGACGACATCTTCCTGGAAAAGTATGCCCGCGAAAAATTCCTTATGAAACGCCCGGGCGAAACGCTTTTTATAGTCGAAGAGTAAGTTGCCGGTTTGAAAAATTGGTCGGCAGCCGGCCGTATAATGGAAAAACGGGGATGATTTAATCCCCGTTTTTCCATTATACGGCCGGTTAATTTATTCTCAGACTCTCTTCCGGAGACGATTATTTCCGAATCTGCGTTATTTAAATATTTTAATAATATATATCCGCTATTACGCGCTGCGCGACATGTGTTTTTGAATGTTTTCTATGTTTAAGTGTGTTATTATCAGATGTATAATATGTGCAAATATGACTTTATCCATGTATTCGGATAAATATAGTTATTAAAATATTTTAAAATAAATGCGGTTAAAAAAGCGCTTGTCTGGTATTGTTTCGGAATAATTTTAAAGGATTAATGCTTTTTTTTCGATATTAACCCTGAATTAATCAAATTAATAATCCCCTCAGGGCTAAGTTTGGTCGAAAATAACGGGCGGATGCGCGTTTTGCCCTTCCGTCTGTCAAAATTAAAAATTTTCATTAACCAAACCTTTAAACCACTAATTTTTTAAAAACATGAAACAATTCAAGAAGATTCTGCGAACCTTCGCGTTCGCCGCCATCCTCGGAAGCATGGTGTCTGTTGCAACCTCGTGCAAGGACGACGGCCCCAGCAGCCCGAGTACCGGTAAGATCAGCGGTCTGGTAACCGACGAGAACAGCGCTCCCCTTGCAGGCGTCAACGTTGCCGTTTCCGGCATGGAAGCAAGCGTAACGACAGGCGCCGACGGACGTTATTCCGTGATAGGCGTGAGCATCGAAAGGCACACCGTAACGTTCACCAAAACCGGATACCAGTCCACGACCGTGACCGTTGCCGCCAGCAAATTCGAGAACGCCGCGAAAGAGGCTACGGCAAACGCAACCCTTATCAACGCTTCGTCGAAGATACAGGGTACGGTTACCGACGCCGATAACGGCGGCGCGCCTCTGGCAGGCGTAACGGTGAGCATCAGCGCCTCCCAAACCACCACCTCCGCCGAGGACGGTACGTACTCCATCGAGAACCTGCCCGAAACGTCTTACACCGTAACCTTCACCAAAACTGGCTACACCCAGTCCACGAAGGCCGTCGTAAAGGCTGATTTCGTTGGCGGCACAGCTACGGTTAACGTAGAGATGGGCGCGCGCATGGTTCTTCCGGGCCTTACCCTGCCCCAAATACAGAACGCCCGCAAGTGGTACTACAGCGATTATCGCGGCGGACGTAACGGCGTCGATTATCCCCACTGGGATTGGTCTACCGACTACTTGTGTACCACCGATTTCTGGGGCAACCTCGAAGAGCAGAACGAAGGCACCACCCTGCGTATCCGCAACGATGAGGCCGACCGCGCAAATCCCGCCGACCTCAACAACTTCGACTCCTATGTATATGGCAGCAAGAAAATAACCGCCGATAACAAGATACTGACCCTCAGGGTGCGTACGCACAATGCCGACGAAGCTGCTCCCGCCAGCTTCGGCGTTCAGGTGGTCGATCTCTCCGCAGCCGAACCCACTTCGGTTAAAGTAGGTGATACCAAAACCCACGGCTCGGGCAACTACGCCACCTATAACTTCGACCTTAGCGCTTACATAGGTAAAGAAGTTGTGATAGCCGTAGGTATCTACCGTACCCAAACCGGCGACTACTGGAAACAGCTTGTAATTCACCGCATCGCCTTCGCCCACGAGGCCGTGGCCAACACCGACTGGATCCCCGGCGAAGAAGTCAGGGCTAACTGGAAGCTGACTAAAGAGATGGTTCGTTCGAACATGGTCAACCCCAAAACCACCTTCACCGGCCTAAGCCCCGAAAGCGGCAACCGCGACAACTACTACAGTGCTTACCGTTCATGGAGGACTGTCAACCACTTCGGAACCGAATGGTCGTTCATGCCTCTGACGAAAGACCCCGAGTGCTTCCCGTCGGAAGGTTTCCTTATCAAGTGTAAAGGTGGCGACGCTGTCGTAAGCACTACCGTTCCTCAGGCTTACTACTACGGTAAATTCGCCATCACTTCGGCCACCAACCTGTTTACCTTCAAAACCCGTAACTTCGGTGGTAACTACACATTCTTCAAGATATCCGTAGTTAAGGAAGACGGAACGATCGTCGACCTTGCTCCATTCGCCAACAATGCCACCGAGGCTGTTGCCGCGGCCGACGGTTGCTGGAAATTCAAGCACGGCAACGGAGGCGCGACAACTCCCGAAGCTTACGCCGCATTCCAATACAACCTTAACGACTATGTAGGCCAAAACATCGTAGTCACGATAGGCGTATTCAAGGGTGAAGCTAACGGCGACGAGAACAAACTCGTTCTGTTCAACGCCGAATTCGGCCAATTACCCACCTAAGAATTTTCCTGACCTGACGCTATCCTCAGCACGCGGGCCGTTTCACGGCGGTCCGCGTGCGGGGATACCGCGGGCGGGATTTGACTTAAATCAAAAGCGATGAAAAAAATAGTAACGGCCCTTCTTTGTTCTCTGTTGCTGGCGTGCGGTTCCGAAACCGGCGGCGGCCCCTCCGGAGGCGGCGAACCCAAGGAACTTTCCGAGAGGAACCTGGTTCGCGCTATGGATATGGTGGACAAAGCTGTCGCCTCGTACTTCACCGGCCAGAATATGGCCATGTCGAGGTACTATAATCCGTTTACGGAGGTGCGTTCCGCCGAGTTGGGAAGTATATGGATGTATACCAGCTCCATCGAGGCCGTCAACGCCATACTCCACGCCCTTAAGGCGCACAAGGATCACGGAAAGGCCGACCTTTACGACGACAATTACGAGCGTTACACCCAGCTCCTGGCCAAACTTTACGATGCCGCAGACTTCTATAAAGGTACATTCCAGCTCACCTCATATACGCAGACCAAATCGTGGACGGTGTACGGTGTGAACAGGGGCGCAGGCAAAGGCGCCGCCAATGTGGAAGGCCGCGAGAACGTCTACGACGACCAGATGTGGCTGGTACGCGAATTCCTCGAAGCATACAAGCTGACGGGAACGGAAGAGTACCTGCAGGCGGCCGAATACCTCACCGAATACGTTATGGACGGCTGGGATTGCTATCTCGACGCCCAGGGCAACGAGTACGGCGGCATAACCTGGGGGCCTGGCTACGTGACCAAACACTCGTGCAGCAACGGCCCGATGGTAAGTCCCCTGGTGTGGCTGTACGAATTGTATAAGGACAAGAACGACCAGATAACCTACCGCTATATAGCCTCCGACAGGAGAACCCGCACTACGGCAACCGTCAAGAAGAGCGACTACTACCTCAAATACGCCAAGGCGACGTACGCCTGGCAGAAAAAATACCTGTTGCGCCAGGACGGCGTATACGACGATATGATGGGCAACGACGATACCGGCGGCCAGGTGGCTTACGAAACCGTCGACGGGACGAGGTACCGCAAACACTCCAACCTGTCCGCCAGGGTAGGGCCTGCCATTTCGTACAACAGCGGTACCATGCTCTCCGGTGCGGCCGATCTTTACCGCGCCACCGGCGATAACGTTTACCTGGAAGACGCCAGGAAACTGGCTACCGCAAGTTTCGGTTACTTCGCCAAACTGGGAACTACGGTCGACGGCCTGTATACCTATGGTATCAGCGGCTTCAACAACTGGTTCAACGGGGTTATGATGCGCGGATACGTGGACGTTTACCCTAACTACGAAACCTCCGCCGACTATATCGACAGTTTCCAGAAGAATCTCGATTACGCCTACGAACATTTCGTGCATAACGGTTTTCTACCCACCAACCTGTTGGTAGGGTGGAGTATAGAGGCCGGCAACAATAAGGTTGAGGGAATGTTCACCTTTGCCTTTGCGGCCGAATACGCCGTGCTTGCGCGTCACGAACTGGAAAAGTAAGACGGCTTGCCGCAACCGCGATCACCGATGGGCCGCGCTTTTCCGGCGGCCTTGCGGTTTTCCCGGATCGGATCGTCCGGTGTATTGCGTCCGTTAGAGGATGGATGCAATGTCCTTTCTTTCGTTTCATCGGAACGGACAAGATGAAAATGTATTGATAAACAGGCAACAAAAAAACAGTTTACGTATGAAAAAACACCCTACGCAAAGATTGTGGAATTCTTGCATTTTAATGTTATTCCTAACGGTTTTTGCACCCCTATCGCTGTTGGCCCAGGCCGGCTCCGTTACGGGCGTTATAACCGACAGTAACAACGAGCCGGTGTTCGGTGCGACCGTGATGGTCAAAAACACCAACACAGGCGTCGTAACCGACCTGAAAGGAGAATACTCCATCCAGGCCGCACCCAACGCCACGCTGGTAATTTCGTGCGTCGGCCTTCTGACGCAGGAGGTCGCCGTCGGCGGACGTACCCGCATCGACGTGTCGATGAAGGTAAACAACACCACCCTCCAGGACGTTGTCGTGGTGGGTTACGGTACTCAGAGCAAAGCGTTGGTCACCGGCTCCGTGTCGGGAGTGGACGGCGACGAGATGGTGATGACGGTCAACGAGAATCCGCTCAATATGCTCACCGGCAAGATCGCCGGCGTGAACGTATGGCAGCAGAGCGCCGAGCCGGGAACTTACCGCGCCACCTATAACATCCGCGGTTTCCAGGACGGCGGCGGCAATAATAACTCTCCCCTGGTGGTTATCGACGGTATTCCCCGCGGGCTGGACGATTTTATGCGCCTCAATCCCACCGACATCGAGGACGTTTCGGTGCTTAAGGACGCCACCGCGGCCATCTACGGTCTGCGTTCCGCGAACGGCGTAATCCTCGTGACCACCAAAAAAGGCAAGCAGGGACAGGCGAGCGTGACGTACAACGGGTCGTTCACTTTCCAGAAACCTTCAGGTTTCCCGACTCTCGTTGGCGCATTGGACGCCATGAAGCTGTGGAACGAAAGGGCCATGAACACTACCTCGCTCACCCCGACTCCGGTGTACACCGAGGAGTTTATGGACAAATTCCGCGACGGGACGATGACTGAGACAGACTGGACGAGCCTCGTATTCTCGAATTTTTCGCCCGAGACAAAACACGACCTTACCATCTCCGGCGGCAACGACAAAACCCAGTATTACGTAGGTATGGGCTATTTCTACCAGGAGGGTTTCTTTAAGTCGGGCGATCTCAACTACAATAAATTCAATGTCCGCTCAACTATCACCACCGAGATAGCCAAGGGTCTGAAATACAACCTTAAGATAAGCGGTAGCGCCGACGAGCGTAACAATCCCTACTCGTCTTCGATAGATATTATCCGCAACTACTGGAAACAGGGCATGCTCTCTCCCGCCTATGCCGATCCGGGCCGCACGATGCTCAGCTACGAAGGTCTCGACCTGCAGCTGAACTCCATAGCCATGATGTCGTCCGACATATCCGGGTACAGGAAATACCAGCAGAGGCGTTTCGAGTCCTCCACCGGTCTCGAATTCGACCTTGGCACCATCACTCCCGTATTGAAGGGATTGACAGCCAAAGGTATGGCCAGCTTCGACTATCAGATGGACAACAATACCATCAACCGCAAGGAGTACACGCAATATTCCTACGATCCCGATAACGACGCCTATACGTCCATCGTTTTTGCAGGCAGCTCGCCCAATCAGCTAAGGCGCGAACTGTATACAAGCCAGCAGAAACTCGGGCAACTGCTTCTTTCTTACGATCGTACCTTCGAGAATATACACAAAGTATCGGGCCTTGTGGGATGGGAATGCCAACGCCAGTCCGGCGATAACTTCTACGCCATGCGCAACCTCGCCTATGCATCCGACTATCTTATCGCCGGCGAGGTAACGGACCAGGTAGGCGCTATGAGCGGCGGCTCGGGCGATCTCTACGACTATGCTTACGAATCGATATTCGGAAGGTTCAATTACTCATACGACAACCGCTACCTGCTCGAGGCCCAGTTCCGTTATGACGGATCGTCGAAATTCGCTCCGGGACACCAGTGGGGTTTCTTCCCCTCGGTATCAGCCGGCTGGCGCATATCAGAAGAACCTCTCTTCAAGTCGGTAAGCGCACTCTCCTTCGTCAACCAGCTCAAGTTGCGCGCCAGCTACGGCGTGCTTGCCGACGACCGCAGCTTCGACTATCAGTGGATGGCGGGCTACCTTTACGGCTCAAGGGGCGATAACTGGGAGAAAGGTAACTACAACAAATACGCTCCGGGCTACATGATAGGAGGCAAATATGTTGGTGCGGCCAACCCCACCTCGCTGCCTAACACCGACCTTACATGGTTTACTTCGCACACGTTCGACGTAGGCGTGGACTTTGAGGGTTGGAACGGCCTGTTCGGCTTTACCTTCGACTATTACAAACGCGAACGCGAAGGTCTGCTCGCACGTCGCGGAGGCGACCTCCCCACCATCGTAGGAGCCACTCCTCCGCTCGAAAACCTCAACAGCGACAGCGATTTCGGTTTGGAGCTTACGCTCACCCACCGCAATAAGATTGGCGATTTCAATTATGGCGTCAAGGCGATCACCTCCGTTAACCGCCGTAAATACATTACTGCAGTGGAGAAAGGCCCTTACGGCAACTCCTACGACAAATGGCGTCACGACAACCTTAACAACCGCTACCAGGGCGTGCAGTTCGGATATGAGTCGGCCGGTCGTTACAAAGACTGGAACGATATCTGGACCTATCCTATCTACAAGGAACTCAACACGCTTCCCGGCGACTACAAATACATGGACTGGAACGGCGACGGCCAGATAGACGGCCTGGACGAACATCCCTACGCTTACGACCAGATTCCGTGGTTCAACTACAGCCTGAGTTTCGACTGTTCGTGGAAGAATCTCGATTTCTACATGCTGTGGCAGGGAACGGCTATGGGTTCGATGCAGTATAACGAACCTCTGTACGCCATCTGGGGAAGCAACGGCGGCGGTACGCTCGAGCAGTACATGGACCGCTGGCACCCGAAAGATCCGTACGCCGATATCTACGATCCCGAGACCAAATGGATAAGCGGCTATTACGGCTACACGGGCCACTCTCCGAAAGGCAATTCGGAATTCAACCGCGTAAGCACCGCTTACCTGCGCCTGAAGAGTATAGAAGTGGGTTACACGTTGCCCAAAGTCAACGCCATCCCCACTATGAAGCTGCGCGTTTTCGCCAACGCCTACAACCTTCTCACCATAACGGGCGTGAAGTTTGTCGATCCGGAACATCCCGACAGCGATGACGGACGTTTGTATCCGCTTAACAAAACTTTCACGATGGGTGTTTCACTCACGTTTTAGTGGTTCGTGTTAAACAGTCATGAATAATAATTTGCAGTATATGAAAAAGATACTAATATTTTCCCTTCTTGGCTTGGTATCCATGACCGCTTGCATGGATTTGGATATTCCGCCCAAGAATTTCGTTACCGACGACGCCCTCATGTCGAGCGAGTCGGGTATGGATATTTACATGTCTCAGCTGTACAGCCATATGCCATTCGAGGAGTTTAAGTATATGCCCGAATGGGGATTGGAGTACAACTCATGGTTGGGTGCGCTGGGCGTCGAAGGTACCGGCGAGGCTGTGTGCCGCGACGGCTACTGTACGGCATTCACCGGCGAGAGGACGGCATACTGGGGTCAAGCATACGAATTGATCCGCTCCGCCAATCACCTGCTGACAACGTTTCCGTCCTACAAGAGCCACTTTTCCGATGTACGCTACAACCATTACCTGGGAGAGGCGTATTACGTACGCGCAACGGTGTTCTACGCCATGGCGCGCCGTTACGGAGGCGTACCACTTGTAACCACGGAGATAGCCTATCCGGTGAACGAAGATGTGCTTACCTGGCCCCGCGCTACCGAAGAAGAAACATGGAACCAGATACTTGCCGATTTCGATAAGGCTGCCGAGCTGATGGAACCCACCAGCCCCAAGAGCGGTTATTCGAATAAGTACGTGGCCCTGGCCTTCAAATCCGAGGCTATGCTTTATGCGGGCTGCGTGGCAAAGTACAACGAGATGTTCACTGACAGGCTCACCGGTTTCGGCTCCAAGACGGGCGTACGCGTAATAGGTTTCGACGAAACCACGGCCGCCAATGCATCCAAGAAGTACTTCACCGAAGCCTATAAGGCTGCCAATGAAGTGATCGAAAGCACGAAGTATTCGCTGTACAAGAAAAAATGGAACGCGTCCGACCGTGAAGCCCAATACCAGAACATGGTTGAGATGTTCAGCGATCTGAGCAGCCCGGAGAACATCTACATAAAGGAGTATGTTTACCCGACCATGACCCACGGCATCGACGCTTACAGCGCGCCTTTCATCTTCCGTTCGCCGCTTTCGGCCGGAACCTGCCCCACGCTCGATTTCGTTGAGCTGTTCGAAGGCTTCCCCCGCTATCCCGACGGTACGATAAAGCTCACTACCGGCAATTCGAACTCAGAGGGTACCTATGTTATGTATAATACTGCGCAGGAATTCTTCGCTAACGCCGAACCCCGCCTGAGGGCCTATATCATCTTCCCGTTCGATAACTTCAAAGGTAAGGAGATAGATGTACGCGCAGGCATTTACACCGGCGCCACTCCCATAGCCCCGCTGTTCACCGACTACTCTTACAGCACCGCCGACAAGACTTACCAGGGTTTGACGATCTATTCCGGCTCTCCGAAAACGCTCTATCTGAGTCCTAATTCCGAGAACGCGCAGGAGAAGGTCACTTACAACGGTTCGCCCATGACCGCCGCCGGCCTTAACGGCCCCTTCTATAGCAACGCGGAGGCTACCGTAACCGGTTTCTACCTTCGCAAGTGGCTCAACACCGATCCTTCCTTCATTGCCGACGAGGGTAAATCCGACCAGCATTTCGTGCTGATGCGCTACGGCGAGGTTATGATCAACGCCGCCGAGGCCGCAGTAGAGCTTTCACTCGCCGGCGCGGCTACGCCCGACGGCTCGGATATGCTCCAGGTTGCCACCGACGCCATGAACGCCATTCGTGAGAGGGCCGGCGCGACGTTACTCGCCGCCAAACTCCAGGGTACGGACGCCGCGCGCAACACCGTCCGCAAGGAGAGGCGCAAAGAACTCGCTTTCGAAGGCAAGACACGTTGGGATCTGCGTCGCTGGCGCGTTCAGCACATCGATAACCGCGATCTTTTCTGGGGCGAGCAAAGGGATAAGACCAAATTCAGCAGCGACTCGCGTTACCGTTTCCGCGGCCTGTATCCGTTCTTCTCCACCGTGGCCGGAAAATATTTCTTCGACTCCCGCTTCCAGTGGATATCGCAAAAGACCATGGAATACAATCCGGTGAATTACTACTTCGGCATCCCCGGCGGCGAAGTGTCCAAGAGCGATTACATCGACCAGCAGCCTAACAGGTAATAATGAATAATTCAGCAAAGAACAGACAGAATATGAAAAGAATAGCATTTTATACGGTATTGTGCGCATTGTTTTCGCTGACTTCCTGCCAGATGTTCGAGATCGACAACTACGACGCTCCCGGAGAAACCATCGAGGGAGAGGTTGTCGACGTACTCACCGGCGAGCCGGTGCTTACCGACCAGGGCAGCGAAGGTATCCGCGTGCGTCTCAAAGAACTCTCCTGGAAGGGCGGTACGACGATAACCGACAACCCCGATTTCTGGTGCAAGCCCGACGGTACGTTCCGTAATACTAAGATATTCAAGGGAACTTATAATATCCGTATCGACGGTCCGTTCATCCCTCTCGTGCGTGACGACGCCAACGGAGTGCCTTTGGCCCCGTATGAGACCATCACCAAAGAGATAAAAGGCGTAACCAAAGTGAAATTCGAGGTGCAGCCTTTCCTCAAGGTCGAGGTCGTAGGCGAGCCTACCGCCAGCAACGGCAAGATCACCGCCCAGGTTCGCGTAACGCGCGCCGTGTCGGTAGATGAGTTCAGAAGCAAGATTGAGCCGATGGGCGGTTACAACACCAACTTCACCGACGTCACCGACATCCAGCTGTTCGCCAGCTATTCGTCGAGCGTAGGTTACCGCGCCCGCGACAATCGTTGGACTAACTCGCTTACCTACAGCGGTTCGTCGTTCAATTCTCAGTTGGGACAGATAATCACTATCTCCACCATAGGCGACATTCCTTCGGGACGCACTATCTTTGTACGCGCCGCGGCACGCATCAACTATGCCACCGCAGGGGTGAAACGTTATAACTACAGCGAAGCATACGAAGTAGTAATTCCTTAATTGTTTAATGTTTGGGGCTTGTTTGAATTTCTTAACCGAATGATTTTGTGCCTGCCGTCCGGAGTGGTAGGTATGGTGGTTATCCGCGGCGGCGGCACGAAATCAGGGTGTTAAGGAATTCAGGCAGGCCCCTTTTTTAACTGTTTTCATGAAAAAGAGCCTTTTAAGCCTGTTCTTTCTATACTTGGCGGCCGTTGCCGGCGCCCAGACAACCGACAATGTCAAGACTACCTTTCAGACCTCGCGCGAGTGGCGTCCCACGATAGACGTGAGGGCCGACGCAGCCATGATCTACGGCGTGGGGGGCAACCCGTCCGACCGTTCGCGCAGGGTGTCGTTCGAGGATAGGGTGAAGTCGTGGCGTGAGAAGGGCTATACCGCTCATTTCATGACTGGTATAGCCTGGGGCGAGTACCAGGATTATTTCACCGGAAGTTGGGACGGCAAATGGCACCTCGACGAAGGGCAGGTGCAGCAAAACGGCGACACTATATGGCACGGACGTCTGGTTCCCTATATCGTACCGTCGCAGAATTTTCTGAATTACCTTAAAGAGAAACATATAAAGAGAGTTATCGACGCCGGCATCGACGCCATATTTATGGAAGAGCCGGAATTTTGGGCGCGCGGCGGATACAGCGAGTCGTTCAAGCGCGAGTGGCAGGAGTATTACGGCGCTCCGTGGAGGCCGCAGCACGAGTCGCCCGAGAACACCTATCTGGCCAACAAACTCAAATACCACCTCTATTACCGCGCCATCAACGAGGTGTGTTCATTCGCCAAGGAGTACGGCAAAAGCAAAGGTATGGATGTCAAGTGCTACATCCCCACCCACTCCCTGGTGAACTATTCCCAATGGATGATCGTAAGTCCCGAGGCCAGCCTCGCATCGCTGCCCTGCGTGGACGGATATATAGCCCAGGTGTGGACTGGCACCTCGCGCGAACCCAACTATTACAACGGCAAGGCTAAGGAGCGGGTCTTCGAAACGGCCTATCTCGAATACGGCTCGATGGAGTCGATGACGGCCCCCACGGGACGTAAAATGTTCTTTTTGACCGATCCCATAGAAGACCGCGCCAAAGACTGGGATGATTACAAGGTCAATTACCAGGCCACTTTCACCGCTCAGCTGCTCTACCCGAACATAGCCGACTACGAGGTTATGCCCTGGCCCGAAAGGATCTACGAAGGGTATTACCGGACGAGCGCCAACAGCAACCAACGCGAGAGGATCCCCAGGCACTATTCCACCCAGATGCAGGTTATGATCAATTCGCTCAACACCATGCCCTTGTCCGAAAATAAAGTCACCGGATCCGGCGGGATATCCGTCCTTATGGCCAATTCGCTGATGTTCCAGCGTTTTCCCACCCATGCCGGCTATGAGGACCCCCAGCTTTCCAACTTCTACGGGCAGGCCCTGCCGCTCATCAAGCGCGGCGTGCCGGTAAAAACGGCGCATATCGAAAATTTGGGTTATAAAGAGGCCTTGGCCGACACCAAAGTGCTTCTTATGACCTATTCGAACATGAAACCCATGTCTCCCGAGTCCCATACGCAGATAGCCGAATGGGTGAAAGCCGGAGGCACGCTGGTCTATAGCGGCCGCGACAACGATCCTTTCCAGACAGTGTCGGAGTGGTGGAATACGGGTGAAAATAAATACGCGGCCCCGTCCGATCACCTCTTCCGCCTGATGGGTCTCGGCGCAGCTCCCGGGGAGGGCGAATACGTTTGCGGCAAAGGCGTGGTGTACGTTATTCGAATGGATCCCAAGGAGTTCGTGCTTTCCGCCGGCGGCGACGGCCGTTTCGTGGATGTGGTGAAACGCATGTACGAGCAGAAAGCCGGCGCGGGAAAGCTAACCTTCAAAAACAATCTTTGCCTTAAACGCGGCCCCTACGACCTGGTGGCCGTCCTCGATGAGAGCGTCAGCGTGGCGCCTTACGTAATAAAAGGCACGCTGATAGATCTTTTCGATCCCAAGTTGCCGGTTTATAAGTCTAAGGAGATCAAACCGGGACAACAGGCCTTCTTCTTCAACGTCGATCGCGTCGCAGACAGGAAGCAGCCGCAGGTGCTGGCGGCCGCATTCAGGGCCTATGACGAAGTGCGTACGGACAAATCATACTCTTTCACCGCCAAAAGCCCTGTAAACACCACTGGCGTAGCCAGGGTGCTGCTGCCCAAGCAGCCTGCGAGCGTTATGGTCGGCGGCAAGGAGGCGCTTTCGGCCGGCGCGTGGGATAAAGACAGCGGGACGTACTTCATAGAGTTGGAGAACGGTCCCGAGGGCGTCGCGGTTAAATTCGGCTGGTAATACCCCCGGCTACGAACGAAATAAAACAGACAGGAAATGAAACATTGTTTGATATTGCTTGCCGGACTGGCATTAATGCGATGCGGATCGACCGAGCAGCCGCGCTACAGTTTTGCCGACCTGGTCAACCCGCTGGTCGGTACCGAATCCAAGCACCTGCTTTCCACCGGCAATACCTATCCGGCCATAGCCCGTCCGTGGGGCATGAATTTCTGGATGCCGCAGACAGGTAAGATGGGCGACGGATGGGCTTATGTCTACACGGCCGACAGGATACGCGGCCTCAGGCAGACCCATCAGCCCAGCCCGTGGATAAACGATTACGGCCAGTTTGCCGTGATGCCGGTAAGCGGCGTCCCCGTCTTCGACGAAGAGTTGCGCGCAAGCTGGTTCTCGCACAAGTCCGAGGTGGCCAAACCTTATTATTACAGCGTCTACCTTGCCGACCACGACGTTACGGCCGAGATAACGCCCACCTCGCGCGCGGCCATGATGCGTTTCACTTTCCCCGATTATAAGGCTCCTTATGTTGTTGTTGACGCTTTCGACAACGGCTCTTACGTACGGATCGTCCCGTCGGAGAACAAGATAGTGGGCTACACTACAAAAAACAACGGAGGAGTGCCGGATAATTTCCGCAACTATTTCGTGCTTGTCTTCGACCATCCTTTCACCTACACCGCATCGGTGGCCGACGGACAGATAGGCGAGGGGACGCTCGAAAGTCTCGCCGGCCATGCCGGATGCATAGTGGGTTTCGACCTTGAACCCGGCGAGAAGGTGCATGTCCGCGTGGCGTCGTCTTTCATAAGCCATGAGCAGGCCGAGCTGAACCTTGGCGAGTTGGGCGGCGACGATTTCGAGACCCTCAAGGAGCAGGGCCGCTCGGAATGGAACGATATTTTGGGTCGCATAAAGGTGGATGACAGCGATATGACGCTTTACAGCGCCGACAATCTGCGCACGTTCTACTCGTGCCTCTACCGCTCGGTGCTTTTCCCCCGCAGCTTCTACGAGATAGACGCCAAAGGCGACGTAATGCACTACAGCCCTTACAACGGGCAGGTGCTTCCCGGGTATATGTTCACCGACACCGGCTTCTGGGACACTTTCCGCTGCCTTATGCCTTTCGTTAACCTGGTCTATCCCTCTATGGGCGTGAAGATGCAGGAGGGCCTGATGAATGCCTACAAGGAGAGCGGCTTTTTGCCCGAATGGGCCAGTCCCGGCCATCGCGGCTGCATGGTAGGGAATAATTCGGCCGCCGTCGTGGCCGACGCTTTCCTCAAGGGCCTCGAGGGTTTCGATCCCGACGTCATATGGGAAGCCGTTACCCACGGAGCCAATTCCGTACATCCGCAGGTCTCTTCGACAGGCCGGCTTGGATGGGAATATTACAACCGCCTGGGCTACGTGCCATGCGACGCAGGCATAAAAGAGAGCGCCGCACGTACGCTGGAATACGCCTATGATGACTGGTGTATATATATGATAGGCCGGAAATTGGGCAAGAGCGAGCAGGAGTTGGAGCCTTACAAGCGCCATGCTAATAACTATAAAAACCTCTTCGACGCCGAAAGCCGCCTGATGCGCGGCCGCAACCGGGACGGCGCGTTCGCCTCGCCTTTCAATCCGCTCAAGTGGGGCGGCGACTTTACCGAGGGCAACAGCCTGCATTACACGTGGTCGGTGTTCCACGATCCGAAAGGTTTGATAGAACTGATGGGCGGCAGGGTGAATTTCGTCGGCATGCTCGACACGGTGTTCAATATCGCGCCGCTGTTCGACGACAGCTACTACGGTTTCACCATTCACGAGATACGGGAGATGCAGATCATGAACATGGGCAACTACGCCCACGGCAACCAGCCCATACAGCACATGATCTACCTATATAATTATGCGGGGGAGCCGTGGAAGGCGCAATATTGGGTCCGCGAAGTAATGGATAAGCTTTACACCCATTATCCGGACGGTTATTGTGGCGACGAAGACAATGGCCAAACGTCAGCATGGTATGTTTTATCGGCGCTCGGATTCTATACCGTTTGTCCCGGATCGAACGAATATGTGCTTGGCTCCCCGCTTTTTGAAAAGGTCACGCTCAGCCTCGAGAACGGCAAGAAGGTTGTTATTGCGGCTCCGGGTAACGGCCGCGAAACCAGGTATGTGGACAACCTCAGGGCTGACGGTCGTCCTTATGGCCGGAATTATATAACCTACGACATGTTGCAGAAGGGATTGAAGCTCGATTTCGCCATGTCGGCCGTCCCCAATAAGGCGAGGGGTACGAAAGAGGAAGATCGTCCCTACTCTTTCTCCGCAGCAGAGTAGAGCGTATATCGGCGGAAGCGCCCCGGCCTCCCCATAGGGACGGGCGGGCGCGTACGTATGCGGGGCCCGTCGACAATATATGTACGCTTCCTCGC
>JAVBOW010000025.1:0-43005 GCA_031550125.1 Rikenellaceae bacterium | reverse complement strand
ATTCAACATACCCCCCTATTTTTGCGAACACTATTTTTTACCGGTCGGTTTGCTTTTCTGTCGGCGGTTACCTCGGGGGGGGGTTTTGTTTTTCAACCCACCCCCGCGCCATGTGATTAGTCGTTCCGGCCCCTATTTTTTCCTGTTGGCCGCCGATCGGGCATTTCCGCGGCCTTCGTATCCCTTTTATCGTTACCTTGCATTAAGTTAAACTACCAAACGCCCACACGATGGAGATAAAATCGACTTTCATTCCGCTCGCGGTGGCCGGTATCGGCTGCCTGCCGGCCTCGCCCGCCACGGCCCAAAAAACGGCCGAAAAGACACAGAAACCCAACGTGCTGTTCATAATAATGGACGACATGTGCGACTGGCAACACTACCTGGGAGGAAACAACCAGGTCATCACGCCAAACCTCGACCGCCTCGCCTCGCGCGGAGTATGGTTCAGCAACGCCTACACCGCCGTACCGCTGTCCAACCCCTCGCGCACGGCCATGATGACCGGCCTGCAACCCTTCGTGACCGGTATATACAACAACGAGCAGCAACTCCAGGGAGCGCCCAAAGTGGAGAGCGCGCTGATGATGCCGCGCCACTTCCGCGACAACGGCTACACCACCCTGTGGGCGGGCAAAATATTCCATAACAAACCGTCGCCCGAGGCCAACGCGCTAATGTGGGACGACATGACATGCTTCGACGGAGGTTACGGCCCGAGGGTGTTCGACTCGCCCCTGCCGGAAGGCGTGCGAGGCGATCAATGGCAGGATTACGAAGAGTGGACGGGACCCGACACCGACTTCTCAGACGTGGTCAATTCCCAGAAAGTGATAGATTTTATTGGGCAAAAACACGACAAGCCCTTTTTCGCCGCAATGGGATTCTATCGTCCGCATACACCTTACACCGCCCCCAAGCGCTATTTCGACATGTATGACGTAAGCGCCATCCGCCGTCCCGAGGTACGCGCGGACGACCTCGACGACGTGCCTCAATATGCCCTGGACCATTTCGTCGTGGAGAACCGGCGCAGGTTATTCGAGCGTTTCACAACCACGGACAACTGCTGGGAGCAGATAATACGCGCCTACCTTGCCTGCGTGACCTTTGCCGACGACCGTCTGGGAATGATACTCGACGCCCTCGACCGTTCGCCATACGCAAGAAACACCATAGTCGTGCTGGTCGGCGACAACGGTTTCCACCACGGCGAGAAGGAGCGTTTCGGCAAATCGGCGCTATGGCGCGAAGCGTGCCACGTGCCGTTCATTGTGTCTTATCCAGGCGGCAAACGCGGGACGTCGTGCGTCTCGCCGGTGAGTCTGATAGACATCTATCCCACCCTGGTCTCCATGTGCGGACTGCCCAAAGTGGACGCGCTGATGGGCAACGACCTCGACCCGCTGCTGAAAAACCCCAAAGCAACATGGGACAAACCGTGCATTTCCACATTCCTGCCCGGCAACTTTGTGGTACACAAGGGCGACTGGAACTACTTGCGATACGCCGACGGCTCGGAAGAACTGTATAACGTAAAGAGCGACGAAAACGAATTCGTAAATGTGGCTAAAAACCCGGAAAACGCCGCCGTGGTCAAAGAGCTTGCCGCTTTCATGCCCGCAAAATGGCATCCGGGAGTGAAACCGAGTAAGGTCGCAGGCAAACCGCGCATAGTATTCAAAGGCAAATAGAATCCGCATAATACGGACATGGATCGGCGCATTAAAATTAATGCGCCGATTTTTAATATATTACCGCAGGCGATTGCTTATTTTCACAGGCATATCGAGATTTGCACAAGAATTGCTATATGCATAGTCATTAAGCCATAGAATATTAATCAAACTTCATTTATCATGAAACTCAAGCTCGTTATTCCCGCAACCCTGGCAATAGTGTTTGCCGCCTGCGCCACGGTGAAAGTGTCCACCGATTATGACAGGTCTAAAGATTTTACTGCGGTTAAAACCTACGCCATGCACAGCAACATGGAAAACGCCGTGCAGGGCCAAACCGCCAACCAGCTTAACCGCGACCGCATAGTGGCCGCCATCAAGCAACAACTCAACGCCAAAGGCTACACGGAAAGCGCAACTCCGGACTTTACCGTAAACGTAAACGTCATCATCAAGGATATGGCCTCGATAACGGCTAACACCACCTTCGACGACGGCGCATACTTCTACGGCGGCGCATACCGTCCCTACGGCTATTGGGGTGTAGGCGGCCTGGGTACGGCCACCACTTCGTTCGACGTGGACAAATACCAGAACGGATCGCTGATAATAGACATGGTGGACGCCAAAACGAATAGACTCTTCTGGGAAGGCATAGGCGAAGCCGACATAGACGGTGCCGTAAGCAATCCGGACAAAAAGATAAACGCCGCCGTGGCGGACATACTGAAAACTTACCCGAAAGCAGGACATGCCATAGGCAAATAACCGCGCTTGCGATATACCAGGAACGGGGGCCTCGATAGAGGTCCCCGTTCTTTTTATGGTGCATTTCAAGGAGTGATCCCGAATTATGGACCAGACTCAATTATATGTTGGCTGCGCATATCGCGCATCATCTTTCACTTATCCTTATCATTTCAAATCCTCACGGACCGCAGTCCGCTCCGGTTTGAAACTCAAACGATAAGTGAAACCTGACGCACGCTACGCACAGCGTCGCTGTCGTAAGGCGCGGCGCTTTCTTTCGACGCGCATTTGAACGCCAACCTGTTTTTCGGAGTGATCCCGAATTATCGGAGATCAGGCCGATACGATTATTTGCCTGTAAATTCGGGCAAACGGCCCGATTAATTCAGAAACTGTATATTTTTGCTGTAAATTAACCGTTTCCGTCCATGATCACATTCCTGGCCTGCATGGCGCTTCTGGCGATATCGTATTTCACTTACGGTAAATATGTCGAAAAGGTCTTCGGGGCCGACCCCTCGCGGCCTACTCCGTGCCACACCCATGCCGACGGAATAGACTACGTACCAATGCCGGCATGGAAGGCTTTCCTGATCCAGCTGCTCAACATAGCCGGGCTGGGACCTATTTTCGGAGCCATACTCGGAGCCATGTACGGGCCTGTGGCGTTTCTGTGGATAACGTTCGGAGGTATTTTCATGGGCGCCGCGCACGACTATTTTTCAGGAATGATATCGCTCGAATTCAAAGGTTTGAGCCTGCCAGAGATCATAGGACGATACCTTGGTACCGGAGCGAAACAGGCCATGAGGATATTCACCGGGCTGATGATGGCGCTGGTGGGAGCGGTGTTCATGCTCGGCCCCGCCGGGTTGCTGGGCAGCCTGACTGGCATGACAGACATTACCCTGGGCGGAGTGACGATACCCAACTTCTGGATATGGATAATTCTGGCGTACTACTTTATTGCCACGCTGTTGCCCATAGACGCCATCATAGGCCGCATATATCCCCTGTTCGGGGCGGCGCTGGTGTTCATGGCCGTCGGCATCCTGGGCGCTTTGCTGACCGGCGGCTACGCCATTCCCGAACTCTCGTTCGCCAATATGAAGGACGGCGCGGCCGGCTTCCCCATCTTCCCCACCCTGTTCATAACGATAGCCTGCGGAGCCATATCGGGGTTCCACGCCACGCAGTCGCCCATGATGGCGCGCTGCATGAAGAACGAAAGGCAGGGACGCGGGGTGTTCTTCGGGGCGATGGTGGCGGAGAGCATGATCGCTATAATATGGGCGGGCATAGCCATGTCGTTCTTCGGCGGAGTACGCGAGCTAAACGGCCAGATGGCCATGCACGAAGGTAACGCCGCCTGGGCCGTCAACGCCATATCGTACGCCACGCTCGGCAAGATAGGCGGCATATTGGCCATACTCGGCGTGATAGCCGCCCCCATAACGACGGGCGACACCGCCTTCCGCAGCGCCAGGCTGATAGTGGCCGACATGGCGGGAATAGAACAGCGCAACCTGGCCAAAAGGCTCTATATATGCATACCGCTTTTCGCGGCGGGATATGTGATAACCCTGTTGCCTTTCGAGGTGGTTTGGCGTTACTTCGCATGGGCCAACCAGACGCTCGCCGCAGTTTCGCTCTGGGCCTTCGCGGTTTACCTGCACAGGCGCAGGGCTAATGTCTTTATAATGCTGATCCCTGCGCTGTTCATGACATTCATAACTACGGGCTACCTGCTGACATCGCCCGAGATGGCGGGATTCCCGTACGCCGCAGGCATGCTGGCGGCGGCGGGGATAACAATGGCGGCGCTGGCGGCGTTCATCGCCGGAGCGCGCAAGGCACGAGGCGGGATAGTCGCATGACCTCCCCGGGAGAGGGAGTTCGCTACAGTTTCTCGCCGTAGGCCAAGTCGCCCGCGTCGCCTATGCCCGGCACTATGTACGACTTCACGGTGAGTTCCTGGTCGACAGCGCCGACCCACAGGGTGAAATTCTTTTTGGGCATATATTTCCTGACATACTCCATCCCCTCCTCGCTGGCTACCACCGAGGCTATGTGTACATGTTTGGGCATACCGCACTTCTCCACCAGAGCCTTGTATGTCAGCACCATCGAAGCGCCTGTGGCCAACATCGGATCGACCAGCACGAGGGTTTTATCCGTCAAATCGCCCGAGGAGATATATTCGACCTTTATATTGAACGTACCGTCCTTGCTATATTTGCGGTAGGCCGACACGAACGCGTTTCCTGCCGTGTCGAAATAGTTCAGAAAGCCCTGGTGGTAAGGGATTCCGGCCCTTAGGACGGTCGCCAGGATTATTTGGTCGTCCGGCATATGCACCTCGGCCTCGCCCAGAGGGGTCTCAACCTGTACGGCACTGTATTCTAATGTCTTGCTTATTTCATATGCCATTATCTCGCCCGCTCTTTCGAGGTTACGGCGGAAACGCATCATATCTTTCTGCACCGACACGTCCCTCATTTCGGCGATGAAACGGTTCAGAATGGAGTTTTGCTTGTTGAGTATGTTGACCATGCTTCGGTTAATTTCTCAAATATACGAATTTTTTACTGAAAATACAGCTTTACAGCGTCATTTTTAATAGCCCCTCAGGGAGATCGGCCACTGTATAGGTGCTGCCCCCGATAAATATCATATCTTCCGGCCCGGCCAGCGAAAGGGCAAGGTCCAACGCCTCGCCAACCGTGGGGCGGACGTCGCCGCGCAGGCCGCGCGCCGACGCCTCCGCCGCCAGCGCGTTACGATCCAAAGCCCTGGGGGTTGAAGGCTGGGTGAATATATAGTGCGCTCCGGAAGGCAGCAGCGACAGCATAGCGTCCAAGTCCTTATCCGCCACCACGCCTATTATAAAATAGAGGGTGCGGCAGCCGCTGCGGGCCAACTGCGCAACCACTTCTTTGAGACCATGGGCATTATGACCGGTATCGCACACCATCAGCGGATCCGTGCCGAATATTTGCCAGCGGCCGCGCAACCCGGTGGACGACTGCACGGCGCGGCATCCGCTCCTGATATGCTCGTAATCCAGGCCCATACGACGACATACCGCGAAGGCACACAAGATATTGCGCTCCTGGTAATGGCCTAAAAGGTCGGTCTTGACGTCAACAGACATATTGCCGCTCCCGGAAACCTCGAAACTCTGCGAAAACATATTTTCTCCCGTCTTGCGTATATGCCACTCGTCCCCGGCAAAGGCCAGGGGGCTGCCGACCGCCGAGGCGGCGGCCATGAAGACGTTGTCCGTATCCGGATTGCGGCAACCCGCCACCACCGGTACGCCGGGCTTGATTATACCCGCCTTCTCGGCCGCTATGGACTGCAACGTAGGCCCCAGCTGGGCCATATGGTCGTAGCCTATATTGGTTATCACGCCGATCGCCGGGGTTATGACGTTGGTCGCGTCGAGCCGGCCTCCAAGCCCGGTCTCAATAACCGCCGCATCGACCCCTTCCGCCGTGAAATAACTAAGGGCAAGCGCCGTACACATTTCGAAGAAGGTAAGGCCCAGGCCCACCATTTCGTCGCGCCAACGCTCGACGAAATCCACCACGAAATCCTCAGGGACGGCATCGCCGTCTATGCGTATGCGCTCCCGGAAATCTTTCAGGTGGGGCGAGGTGAAGAGTCCCGTACGGTTTCCCGCCGCCTGCAGGCACGACGCTATTATGTGAGAAGTAGAGCCTTTACCGTTGGTGCCGGCCACATGGACGTACTTTATACCTTTTTGGTGCGGATCGCCCAAAAGGGCAAGGAATGCGAGGGTGTTGTCCAAACCCGGTTTATAGGCCGACGCCCCCTCGCGCTGGAAAACGGGCAGGGCCGAGTAAAGGAATTCCAGAGTTTCGGCGTAGGTCATTTCACCAGATTGTTTTTACGTTTTACGCGGTAGGCGATAAAATAGAGCAACGACAGGACGAAGACGTAGGATGATAAGCGTCCCGTCAGGTCGCCGTAACGGGCGTAGAAAGTGACTTTGTCATTCAGCGGCAGGGAGCCGACAAGCGTGCCGCGCACATCCCAACCCAGCTTGCACGCCACGTCGCCTCGCGGGGTTATCAACCCCGAGACGCCGGTATTGGCGCTGCGGGCGACGCTGCGGCGCAGCTCCACCGCCCTGAGGCGGGCGTAGGCGAACAGCTGCCGGTAGCCGGGCGTGTCGCCCCACCATCCGTCGTTGCTTATTATAAACAACATCTGCGCTCCGCGCCTCACGAAGCCGCCCATATATCCCCCGTAAACCCCCTCCCAGCACACGGCCGCTCCGGTGACGACGCCTCCGGGCGAGCGGAAAACCGTCGGTTCGGGATCGACGCCCAACTGCCCGCTCACCCCGCCGAGGTTGACGGTGAAAAATTCAGTGTCGCGCAGATAGCGGTAATAGGGCGTCATCTCCACGCCGGTTACCAGCAGCGACTTATGGCGCAGTTGCATGCCGTCCGCCGGGCCTATGGCCATAACGGTGTTGAAATGGTCGTACCAGAAAGCCTCGCCGCGGCGGGCCGTGGCGGTTTGCATGCCGTCGGGATAGATGCGCGTGGTGGTGGCGCCCAGGATGAGCTGGGAGTCCGGATATTCGTCGCGCATCATGGAATCGAGGCGAGCAAGGTCTTCGGAATATCCGGGCGATCGCATGTATTCTTCGTTGAGAGGCTCGGAGAGCGCCGTCTCGGGAGTGATTATCCACGACACGTCCTTCGGAGTCCGCCGCGCCAGATCTATCAGCAATCCGGTTTGTTCGCCCTGCGGCAGTGAGAACTTCTCGGCGTAAGGATCGATGTTCGGCTGCACGACGGCCACCTTCGCCGTGGCCTGAGGCGTGGCGTAAGCGGCGTATTTCACCAGCGAGACGGCTGCGGGGATCACCGCGGCGGCCCCGAAGGCCAGCCACCGGCCCCGGCCGCGCAACGTTAATGCTTCAAGCAACAACAGGTTGCATGCCAACGCCCACAGCGATCCGCCGAACACCCCTGTGGCGTCGTACCACTGCACCAGACGTATGTCGTTGGCAAAACCGTTGCCCAGCGTAAGCCACGGAAACGATATCTCGCCGACGGTGTATAGATATTCGGCCGCTATCCACGCCGAAACGAAAAAAGTATAGGACAAAGGTTTGGGCGCACGCTTGGAAACGTAATGCCAAAGCATGAAAGCCCCGCCGGAAAGCAATACGGTAATGATAACCGAAGCTATGGCCCCCACAGCGGCCGCATTCCATATCCACCATGTCGTGGCGGCGCTCCACAGCCCGAAAGTGAGGGCGGTCCATCCGGCCACGCGCCAGAATCCGCGCCGCGAGGAGTCTTCGTCGCGGCTGATAACAAGAAGCGGCACAAGCGCCGCAAGCAACGGAAGACCGCTTACCCCCAGCCATCCGAGCGACAGCAGCAGGGAGGACAAGAGGCAAAGCAGCAATTTGTTTCTCATCGCAAAACAGGATTTGTGAGGCAAAGATAGATTATTTTCACTATATTTGTGGGGTTAAACGGCATGGATACGCCCAAATTCGTCCGGACGCCCTTGGCGTTCCCATATTATCACGTCAAGACTTTAATCAGTTGTCTGCCATGTGGATCGAAATAGTGGTTCGCGGAATAATCATCGGCCTTATGGCGTCGGTCCCCCTGGGGCCGATAGGGGTCATGTGCATACAACGCACCATTAGCAAAAACCAGAAATCGGGTTTCGTTTCGGGCCTCGGGTCGGCCACGGCCGATCTTTTCTTCGCCTCCGTGGCGTTCTTCTCGCTCTCGGTGGTTCTGTCTTTCATCGAAACCCACATCACGCTCATCAAAGCCATAGGCGGGATTTGCGTAATGGTGGTGGGGTTCCGCATATTCTTCACCAACCCTGTAGTGCAGATACGCCGCAATCGCGCCGGACACAGCAGTCTATGGCAGGATTACCTATCTCTTTTCGGGGTAACTATGGCCAACCCGGCCTTCATACTCATATTCGTGGCCCTGTTCGCCGTGTTCGGCATAAGCGCCTCGGAGCTGGGCGTGTGGCGTTCGATGATGCTCATGGGCGGAGTGTTTACGGGCGCTTCGCTGTGGTGGTTCGCGCTTACCTTCGCCGTAAGCCTGATACGTAACAAATTCCGCCCCCGGCACATGCTGTGGATAAACCGTATATCGGGCGCGTTAATAATAACTATCGGCGTGGCCACGGTCATGCTTATGTTCATAAACATCCCTTTAGATGCAATCATCTCAAAATAAAATAATAATAGCCGTAGACGGGTTCTCCTCGTGCGGTAAAAGCACTTTCGCCAAACGCATAGCCGCCATGCTCGGGTATATCTTCATCGACACGGGGGCCATGTACCGGGCCGTCACCCTCTTCGCCCTCGAAAAGGGAGCCATATCGCTCGACGGGATAGACGCGGGCAGGCTGGTGGGCCTCCTGGACGAGTGCGAAATAACCTTCAGGTACAACCCCGAGCGGGGGGCCAGCGACATCTACCTCAACGGAGCCGACGTGGAGGATTCCATCCGCACCATCGAGGTGAGTTCGTGGGTAAGCCCCGTGAGCCGCATAAAAGAGGTACGCGAAAAGTTGGTGGCCCAGCAGCAGGCCATGGGACGCGGACGCGGCATAGTGATGGACGGCCGCGACATAGGCACCGTGGTATTTCCCGACGCCGAGCTGAAAATATTCATGACGGCCGACCCGGCGGTCAGGGCCCGCCGCCGCTACGACGAGCTGAGGGCGAAGGGAGAGACGGTGTCGCTCGAACAAATAGAGAAAAACATCCGCGACCGCGACCTTGCGGACCAAACCCGGGAAATAAGCCCGCTCGTCCAATCGCCCGACGCAATAGTACTCGACAACAGCTACATGACGATAGACGAGCAGGTGGCATGGCTGGCGCAATACCTGCGAAAGGCAGGAGTCTGAGAAACTGCCCCAATTATGTTCGGCCCGAAAAACAGGCTGGCGTTAAGATGCGCGATATGCGCGGCCAACGCGCGATAGAACCTTTAAACGAACCCCGGAAGTCGATAAAACTTCCGGGGTTCGTTTAAAGCAGGGAGGCTCCTTCGGCGCTCCGGCATGGGACGAGGCTTACTCTATCGGCTCGAATACCTCTTTCCCCTCCTGGCATATGGGACACACCCAATCTTCGGGCAGGCTTTCGAATGACGTTCCTGCAGGAATGCCGTTGTCGGGATCGCCGACGGCCGGGTCGTAGATGTGTCCGCAAATGGTGCATTTGTACTTTTTCATGATCTCATATTTAATAGGTTAATAAATGCCGGTGTAGTTGCCGGGGGTCAGCTTCTTGAGTTCCGCCTTCACCTCGTGCGACACGTTTAGCGTGTCGATAAAGGCGTGCATCTCCTCGCGTGTTATGGCCGTCCCCGTACGCGTGAGGGCCTTGAGGGCCTCGTAGGGTTTGGGATATCCCTCGCGGCGCAGGATCGTCTGTATGCCTTCGGATATTACCACCCAATTCCCTTCAAGGTCGCGGTCGATGGCCTCGGTGTTGATTATCAACTTACCCAAACCCCTGACTATGGAAGCGAAGGCTATCATAGTATGGGCCATAGGCACACCTGTGTTACGCAGCACGGTGGAGTCGGTAAGGTCGCGCTGCAGGCGCGAGACGGGCAGTTTGGCCGACAGGTGTTCGAAAAGGGCGTTGGCTATGCCCAGGTTGCCTTCGGCGTTCTCGAAATCTATCGGATTGACCTTGTGCGGCATGGCCGACGAACCCACCTCTCCCGGTTTGATGCGCTGCTTGAAATAGTCCATCGACACATACGTCCATATGTCGCGGCTCAGGTCGATAAGGATGGTGTTTATGCGTTTAAAATTGTCGAATATGGCCGCCACGTTATCGTAATGCTCTATCTGCGTGGTGGTTCTTGATCGTTCCAGACGCAATATGTCGTTTACGAAATGGTCGGCGAAAGCGGCCCAGTCCACATCGGGATAAGCAGCCACGTGGGCGTTGAAATTACCCGTCGCGCCGCCGAATTTGGCGGGACACGGCACCTCGCGCAGCAGGGCCACCTGCTTGCGCAGCCGCTCGACGAAGACCATTATCTCCTTGCCCATTTTAGTGGGCGAGGCGGGCTGTCCGTGCGTACGCGCCAGCAACGGGATATCCTTCCACTCCTCGGAAAGCTGTTCGAGGCGGGCGATAAGGTCTTCCAGGGCCGGATAGTAGAGTTCGTGGGCGGCGTCGCGGAGCGAGCAAGGCATGGCCGTGTTGTTTATATCCTGCGACGTTAGCCCGAAATGGACGAATTCGCGGTAAGGGAACAGGCCCATGGCGTCGAATTTCTCCTTCAGGTAGTATTCCACCGCCTTCACATCGTGGTTGGTTATTTTTTCGATCCCTTTGATGTGCAGGGCGTCGTCGAGCGAGAATTTACGGTATATGTCGCGCAGCGATTCGAAAGTTTGCCTGAGGACGCCAACAAGCTGCGGCAAGGGCAGCTCGCACAGGGCTATGAAATACTCCACCTCCACCATCACCCGGTAACGTATAAGGGCGTATTCCGAGAAGTAAAGGTCGAGAGCCTCGGCCGAGTCGCGGTAACGCCCGTCGACGGGCGATATGGCTGTGATCTTGCTTAGTTCCATTTATTGTTCGTAGTTGAATGAACTACAAAGGTAGTGAATTACATGCAAAATCCCTACCAAAGTTTAGCATGCCGCAGGCAATTATTCCGAAAAATCTCGTTATCTTTGTAAATTATAAGATCCGATCCATGGAAGCGTTCCTTTCATTCATATTTTGGTGCATCCTTATCTTTTACGTCGCGGGGATAGCGGGACGCTGGCTCCTGCGCCGATGGCTCCGCAACAAGGCCAGGCAGTTCGAGCAGGCCGCCGCGGGAAATCACGCCGTCCCGGGCGAAGGAAGAAGACGCGAGGGCGAAGTGACGGTGGAAAGGATAGACCCGCGCCAAAAGCACGTGAACAGCAAAGTGGGCGAATACGTCGAATACGAAGAAGTCAAGGAATAGACAATGCAACTTTTCGAACTTATAGGCCGCTACATGATCCTGATGTCGAAAGTATTTTCGCGTCCGGAGAAGATGAAGATCTATCGCCGCCGCATCGTCGCGGAGATGGAGGCCCTCGGCCTGAATTCGATAGGCATAGTGGCGATAATATCGGTGTTCATGGGCGCGGTGGTGACGCTGCAGATGGCCATAAACCTCGAATCGCCCTTCATCCCGAAATACCTCATAGGCTACGCCACGCGAGAGACCATGATACTCGAATTCTCGTCGACGGTGGTGGCGCTCATCCTGGCCGGCAAAGTGGGTTCCAACATCGCCTCCGAGATAGGCACCATGCGCATAACCGAGCAGATAGACGCACTGGAGATAATGGGGGTAAACTCGGCCAGCTACCTCATCCTGCCCAAGATCGTCAGCACGGTGTTCTTCTTCCCCTTCCTGACCATACTCGCCATGCTGGTGGGCTGCGCGGGAGGTTATTTCGTGGCCATGTTCACCGGCATAATGAATCCCGACAACTTCATCGACGGGCTGCGCTTCATGTTCAAGGCGTTCTCCATAACCTACTCGCTCATAAAAAGCGCCGTCTTCGCCTTCCTGATAACATCCATATCGGGATTTTACGGCTATTTCGCCCTGGGCAACTCGCTCGAAGTGGGCAGGGCCAGTACGCGCGCCGTAGTGGTGAGCTGCGTTATGGTGCTTGTCTTTAACCTCATACTCACACAGTTGCTACTAATATAGATGATCCGCGCCGAACACATATACAAATCCTTCGACGACAAGGAGATACTCAACGACATAAGCGTCAGTTTCGCCAAAGGCAAAACCAACCTCATAATCGGACAGAGCGGATCGGGCAAGACGGTGTTGCTTAAATGCCTCGTGGGTCTGCACAAGGTGGACAAAGGCGCCATTTGGTACGACCGCACGAATTTCACCAGGCTCGGTTTCCGCGAGCGCAAGGAGATAAGGCGCGACATGGGCATGATATTCCAGGGGGGTGCGCTACTCGACTCTTCCACCGTGGAGGAGAACGTACGCCTGCCGCTCGACCTTTTCACCGACCAGGCGTACAGCGAAAAGATGGACCGGGTGAATTTCTGCCTCGACCGCGTAAAGCTGCAGAACGCCAACAAACTATATCCGGCAGAGTTGAGCGGCGGCATGATAAAGCGAGTGGCCATAGCCCGCGCCATAGTGATGAACCCGCAGTACCTCTTCTGCGACGAGCCCAACTCGGGACTTGACCCGCGCACGTCGGTGGTGATAGACGAGCTGATACACGAAATAACCCACGAGTACGACATGACCACCATAATCAACACCCACGATATGAACTCGGTGATGGAGATGGGCGAAAAGATCGTCTTCATCCACCAGGGCCGCAAATGGTGGGAGGGCGACAAGGACGACATACTCGACACGGATAATCCCGAGCTAAACGACTTCGTCTTCGCCTCGAGCCTGGCCCGCAACGCGCGCAAGCAGCTGCAACGCAAATAACGGTCGTCCGGAGCGCCGCATCGCATCCGGACAGAAACGGCATTACGACGTTAGAATACACACAAAGACAACTCCCATATTCGCCTTGCGGCGAAATTTCGATATGTCTAACGCTAAATCTTCCCGACTATGAATAAGATGAAGATCGCCGCCCGCGTCACGCTGATGATGCTGGCAGCCATTTGGGCCGGTTGTTCCGACGACACGGCCGCGCCTGCCACCCGCTACACCGGCGGCAGCGGCAACGTAGAGGCAGAGGCCGCAGCCACAGCCGACATAGTGGTAACGGAATTCGCCGTCGCGCCACAGGCCAACCCGGGCATATACGGCAAAATTGATTTCGTCCGGAAGGACGGAGCCAAATACCTGCCCGACGCAGTAAAACAGATACGCGGCTACAAAGCCGACCTGACGTCGCTCAAAGCCTCGTTTAAGACCAACGCGGTGAGAGTTACCGTCGGCGACGTAGAACAAACCTCGGGCGTTACGGCCAACGACTTCTCCTCGGAGGTGGTTTTCCGCCTATGGGCCGCCAACGGCAAAAGCCTCGAATTTCCGGTAAACCTGTCCAATCCGGCCGATTCGTACTCGGGCCTGCCGGTGGTGGTCGTAGACGTCCCCGCACCGCTTTCGGCCATCACCAAGGAGGATTGGGTGGCGGGGACGGTATCCATAGACCGCCAGGAATCCGACAACCCCGACTTCGGAATGACGCCCGCCGCTATGGAGATCAAGGGCCGCGGCAACCGCTCGTGGGCCTACGATAAGAAACCCTTCACCATAAAGCTCGACTCCAAGACCAAAGTGATGGGCATGCCCAAGCACAAACGCTGGGTGTTGCTGGCCAACTACATGGACCGCACTCTGATGCGCAACAAAGTAATGTCGCACATATCGCGCCTTACCGGAATAAAGGGAGGGTATGGATCGGGCCTCGCGTGGACGCCCGGCGGAGAGTTCGTAGAGTTGATATTCAACGGCGTACACATGGGCAACTACCTGCTCATGGAACAGATCAGAGTGGACGCCAACCGGGTGCCGGTGGCCGAGATAACCAACAATCCGGCCGACGACGCCGCCAGCGGGGCCAACATAACGGGCGGCTACCTGTTAGAGATAGACCACCACTACGACGAAGGCTACAGGTTCTTCTCGCAATACGGCAACCTGCCGATAATGGTGTCGAGTCCCGACGAGGAGGTGATAAACGCCGACCAGAAAAACTACATAAAGAACTACATAGACAATATCGAGTCGATAATTTTCGGAGCCAGTTTCCCCGTTACCGGCACGGGAGGCCCCGGAGGCGGGGGTGATTACAAAACCCTGCTCGACGTAGACTCGTTCGCCGACTGGTGGATAATCCACGAGTTGATATTCAACAGGGAGACCCGCGTGCCGGGAAGCTGGTACGTCTACAAGAAGCAGGACGGCAAACTCTACGCCGGCCCGCCCTGGGATTTCGACCTCTCGACGTTCATATCCACCACGGAATGGCTCCTCGACGAAGAGGTACGCACGCACCAACCGGGTTACTTTCCCGAAAACACGAACCGTCAGTTCCGCCTGTGGTATAACCGGTTGCTGAAAGACCCCGCCTTCAAAGCCACGATAAAAGGCCGCTGGGCCGCCTACTACACCGCATTCCAATCCATACCGGGATATATCGACCAGCAAGCCGCACTTATCGAAAGATCTGCCGCCATAAATGCGCCGATGTGGACTGTACCCGACTCCGGCGAAAACAAGGAAAACGGCATGACCTTTGCCCAGGCGGTAAGCAACATAAAAACCAGATACCAGGCGCGCCTGACTTGGCTCAACAACCAGATAATGGCCTGGTAAAACTGAATATATGCCCTGGCATGCGCGGGAGGCGATTATTTTATTAAAAATATTTAATAAGGTATTTCGCCAATCGAAAAAATGATTACCTTTGCAGTGCGAAAAAAATCGAATCCTTAAAATAAAAAATTATGTCAACTATCAAAATCGGTATCAACGGTTTCGGCCGTATCGGCCGCCTGGTTTTCCGCGCCGCCGTCAGCAACCCCAACGTGGAAGTGGTAGGTATCAACGACCTCATCTCGGTAGACTACATGGTCTACATGCTGCGCTACGACACCGTTCACGGCCAATTCAAAGGCACCATCGACGTGAAGGACGGCAACCTGGTCGTTAACGGCAAATCGATCCGCGTAACCGCAGAGAAAGATCCCGCGATGCTCAAATGGAACGAGGTTGGCGCCGAATACGTGGTAGAATCCACCGGCCTGTTCCTCACCAAAGAGACCGCAGCCAAACACATCGAGGCCGGCGCAAAGCGCGTGGTCATGTCCGCCCCCTCGAAGGACGACACCCCTATGTTCGTAATGGGAGTCAACAGCAAGAGCTACAAAGGCGAGACCATCGTCTCCAACGCTTCCTGCACCACCAACTGCCTCGCTCCGCTGGCAAAGGTCATCAACGATAAATTCGGCATGGTAGAAGGTCTCATGACCACCGTACACGCCACCACCGCAACGCAGAAAACCGTTGACGGTCCTTCCGCGAAGGACTGGAGGGGCGGCCGCGCAGCTTCGGGCAACATCATCCCATCGTCCACCGGCGCAGCCAAGGCCGTCGGCGTGGTTATCCCCGAGCTGAAAGGCAAACTCACCGGCATGTCGTTCCGCGTCCCCACCCTGGACGTTTCGGTCGTAGACCTGACCTGCCGCCTGGAGAAAGCCGCGACTTACGCCGAGATATGCGCCGCCGTTAAGGCCGCCGCAGACGGCGAGCTGAAAGGCATCCTGGGCTACACCGAGGACGAAGTGGTTTCGAGCGATTTCGTAGGGGACGCACGCACCTCGATCTTCGACGCCAAGGCAGGCATATCCCTGAACGGCAACTTCGTGAAGCTCGTATCATGGTACGACAACGAGTGGGGCTACTCCAACAAGGTTGTGGAGCTGATCCAGCACATGGCCACCGTTAAGTAATCCTGCACGGACACGATAAGATATCCCGAGCGGGCCTGTAAAGGCCCGCTCTTTATTTAAGGGCGTAACGCACAATAATCCCGGATAAAAAACGCTATATTTGCAGGATTAGGTTCAATTATATGCTGGCTGCACATATCGCACTTCATCTTTCACTTATCCTTTTCATTTCAAATCCTCACGGACTTTAGTCCGGTCCGAGGCGAGAAAACAATTACTCAATGAAGAAGACGCTCGTTTTATTGTCGGTAATGCTGGCCGCAGCCCTTTCGGGCGGATGCGACGCAAAGGAGGATCCTAAACCCGATAAGCAGGAAGAGGACAAATTCAACCTCGCCAGGGCCGAAGAGTCCTACGCGGCCATGAACAAATACCTCTACAACGCCAGCCTGAAGACATACACGCGCTCCACGGCCACCAGGGGCGAGCGGGCCGTAGGCTGGACTCAGGCGCTGTTCTGGGACATCTCGATGAATGCCTACAAACGCACGGGCGACGAGAAGTACCTCGACTTGATGGAGGAACTTTTCGAAGGCGGCAACGCCTCGCTGCGCAACTTCGACTGGTGGGACATACGCGAGTGGAACCTGTACGACGACATGATGTGGTGGGTGGTCTCTTTCGCCAGGGCGTACGAGATCACCGACGACGCCAAATACCTCGACCTGGCCATAAGCGGCTTTGAACGCGTATGGTACGGCGACGGGGAGAACGACGCGCTGATAATAAACGGCTACCGCGACGTGGGGTCGTGGGACGAGCAGCGCGGGGGCATGCGCTGGGACTGGAAATTCGACGGCACTGGCAAAATGGCGTGCATAAACTTTCCGACCATTATAGCGGCAGCGCTGCTTTACGACATAACGGGCGAGCAGGAATACATGACCAAGGCGGTAAAGGTTTACGACTGGGCGTGGCAGAACCTGGTGAACCGCTCCACCGGCCAGGTATACGACTCCAAGCACGACGGCAACCAGTCCGCCGACCAAACCGAGCGCCTCTATAACATGGCCACCGCCATGGGGGCGTGCGCCCACCTCTACCTCTCCACCGGCACGCAAAAATACCTCGACGGCGCGCTGTTGATAGCCAATCGCATAAAGAACGAAAAGACGAAGAACCTTTACGGCGTGATAACCCCGGAATATACCGGCGACGACCGCAACAGGGATGAAATGGGAGTCTATTTCGCCATCTACGCACAGTACATATCGCTGCTCATAGAGGAGTGCGGACGTGCCGAATTCATTCCGCTGGTACGCAACTGCATAGAGTACGGATGGAAGCATCGCGACGTCCAACGCGGGCTTACCACGCGCAACTTCTCGGTGCCTGTCGAGACGGGCAGCGAAATCACCATCTACGACGCTTGCGGCATACCCGCCCTGATGTGGGTTTGCCCGTTCGACGAATAATAACCCCAACCAAAAGAGATGATTGTAAGATCGGCGGAGTTCAAGTGCAGCAGCGCCAAAATGTCGCAAGTCCCCGAAGACCTGCCCGAATTCGCCTTCATAGGGCGGAGCAACGTCGGGAAGTCGTCGCTCATAAATATGCTTACGGGCAAACCCGGCCTGGCCAAAGTGTCGGCCACGCCCGGCAAGACGCGTCTGATAAACCACTTCTGCATAAACGCGCAGTGGTATGTGGTAGACCTTCCCGGCTACGGCTACGCGCGCGCGTCGAAGAGTACGCGCGAGGAGTTTTCCAAGCTCATCCGTAATTACGTCACCCTGTCCAAACAACTGCAGGTGCTTTTCGTATTGCTCGACTCGCGCCTCGAGCCTCAGCGTATCGACCTGGAATTCATAAATATGCTCGGACAGGAGGGCGTACCCATGGCACTCGTGTTCACCAAATGCGACAAGATATCCTCGTCGGAGCGCGACAGTAACATAGCGCGCTACCGCCGCAAACTGCTCGAAACTTGGGAAGAACTGCCGCCGTTGTTCGCCACGTCGGCGGAAAAGCGTCGCGGCCGCGACGAAATACTCGAGTTTATAGAACAATGTTTATAAATTTTCCGCCAAGTGTATTGGGCTTTCGGCGTAATGAGTTACTTTTGCGTTAGATTCTCCAAACTTACATATCGATGGCTATCCACAAGCTAAAATTTTTCGCAGGACGCCAGTCGCGCTACCTGGCAGAGAAGATCGCGCGCAGTTACGGAACGGAATTGGGCGAAAGCTCGGTGTTGGAATTCAGCGACGGCGAGTTCCAACCGGCTTATAACGAGAGCATCCGCGGATGTACGGTCTGCATAGTGCAGTCCACTTTCCCGCCTTCGGACAACCTCATGGAGCTGCTCCTGATGATAGACGCCGCGCGCAGGGCGTCGGCCCACAGCGTGATAGCCGTAATACCCTATTTCGGATGGGCCAGGCAGGACAGGAAAGACCGTCCGCGCGTGTCGATAGGGGCCAAGCTTGTGGCCAACCTGCTCAGGGCCGCCGGAGTGGATCGCATAATGACCATGGACCTGCACGCCGACCAAATACAGGGCTTCTTCGACATTCCGGTGGACCACCTCTACGCCAGCGGCATATTCATCCCCTACATGAAGTCGCTCGGCATCGAGAACCTCTCCGTGGCCGCGCCAGACATGGGGGGAGCCAAAAGGGCCAACGCCTACTCGCAATACCTCTCGGCCCCAATGATCATAAGCCACAAGCAGAGGGAGAAAGCCAACGTGATAGGATCGATGACGGCCATAGGCGACGTCGAGGGACGCAACATAATAATCCTCGACGACATGATAGACACCGCCGGCACCATAACAAAAGCCGCCGACATGATGATGGAGAAGGGTGCGTGCAGCGTACGCGCCGCAGCCACCCATGCAGTGCTTTCCGGCCCGGCCTACGAGCGCATAAACTCGTCGTCGCTGCAGGAGATCATCATAACCGACACAATTCCGCTCGACAAAGACAAAGACCTGTCGAAATTCACCGTACTGAGCGTGGCCGACATATTTGCCGACGTGATCGAAAGGGTACACAACCACAAGGAGATCAGCTCGCGATTCATATTTTAACGCGGTCTGGGGACGGGTAGTTTTGCATGCAGTATATGCTTAGCGTTAACTGTTTTCAAAAAAACCGATCTTAACGCCGCCCCCAAGCCCGCTCCTGTCAAGGGGCGGGCTTGCAATTGGGCTTTGCGGACATTTGCAATTCCACTATTGGCGGGATTCGCAATATTTTAATTGGCAGCCGTTTTGCATGCAGGATAATCAATAAATTTTTATGACCATGACAAAAAAGATATTCACCGTGCTGGCTGCCGTCGTAGCGGCCGCCACGGTTAGCGCCCAGCCATCCAGCGTCTATACCGTCGTTTATAACCACGCGTCGAGGCATACGAATTTCGGAGTCGCAGCAGGCGGCGTGAACGTGGCTGAGGGCAGTCAAAGCGGAGTCGAAGCGGGACTTGTCAACATCAACAAATCGTGGCAAAGGGGCGTCCAGATGGGTATCGCCAACCTGACCGCAAAATCGCAGGAAGGCTTCCAGGCAGGGATAGTAAACCTCACCGGAGGATGGCAGCGGGGATTCCAGGCGGGGATAATGAACCTTACCGGGCATAGCGTGACCGGCGCGCAGATGGGCATAGTGAACCTGTTCTCCGGCAACGGACAACGCGGAGCGCTTTTCGGCGTACTTAACATAGGCGGCGGAGGGGAAACGGGAGCGCAGTTCGGGCTGGTGAACTTTTTCGGTTATCATCAGCAGGGAGCGCTCTTCGGGGTGATCAACGCCGTCGGCGGCAACGCCACCGGCGCGCAGTTCGGTATCGCCAACCTCATTGCGGGCAACACGCGCGGGGTGCAGTTCGGCGTGGTGAACATTACCGGCAAGGCGGACGGGACGCAAATAGGAATAATCAACCTCGCGTACAGGTATCGCAGCGGACTGCCCATCGGCATAATAAATATCGTAGGAGAGGGCGGCTATATGGCCGCAGAGGCCGGCAGCAGCTCGATGTTCCCCGTCACAGCGGCATTCAAAAGCGGCGTGGAGGCACTCTACACTTCGGTGATAGCCGCATGGAACCCCCGCTTCCATAAACAGGTCGCCCTGGGCGTGGGCGTCGGTTCGATATTCGACATAAGCAGGCTCGTGTTTTTCAATCCCGAAATGAACTACATGTCCACCCTGGAGGCAATGTCGGCGTCCATCTTCGAGTTGCACCCCAACTTCGGCTGCAACATCGGCAACCGCTGGTCCGTCGTCGCCGCCCCCACGCTCACATGGCAGAACGTGGCTCGCGGCAACGATTTCAACCGCCCGCTGTACTCTATCTGGCAGAAGCGGCTCGATTCGCGCAATGAACTCTACCTGGGGCTGCGCGCGGCGCTGCGGTTCAGGATAATGTAACTGCCGCAACGCGATGTGGCAAAGTTTGCCGGGGCAAGGCAAAATAAATCGGCCGACGGTTTGGCAAATAAATAAAATTGGCGTACATTTGCAATCGTTTCGCCTGTAGAGGGCAGCCAAATTTCAGCCCGGTGAGGTGGGTGAGTGGCTGAAACCAACAGTTTGCTAAACTGTCGTACTGGGTAACTGGTACCGGGGGTTCGAATCCCCCCCTCACCGCAAATCAACATGGCAAAACAGCCAAAAACGCCGTAGACCAACCGTCTACGGCGTTTTGCGTACCCCTACTCCGGGCCAGTCTCAATTATATGTTGGCTGCGCACAGCGTCGCCGTCGTAAGGCGCGGCGCTTTCTTTCGATGCGTATCTGAACGCCAACCCGTTTTTCGGACTGACCCCCTACTCTTCCTTAGGGGCGGCGTATTCAGGCGTATCGAAGCGGCACACGCCCGGAGCCATCCTCGGGTCGCGCCAGACCGTCAGCACCGAGTCCATCAACGCGCCCATCTCGCGGCGGACCTTCTGGCTGGCCGGATCGTAAGCCAGGTTGACTATCTCCCACGGATCTTTCCTCAGGTCGTAAAGTTCTTCGTAAGGACGCAGGCCGAAAGCCATATCCATATAACGCGCGTAAGCGGCGTTATGGTAGTTCTCCATCAGCCACGACTTGGTGGGGCCTCCGTCCATATCTTTAAAGCCCGCCTCGAAAGTTCCTTCAGGCAGGCGTGAGGGTGCGAAATTGCGTATATATTTATACTGCGCCGTGGTGACGGCCCTGTGGGGATAGGGCAGGTAATCCTGGCGGGCGTCGGCGACGTGCCTTTCGCGTCCCGTTATCACATAGGTCCGGCTTTTATCTATCTGTCCGCTGTTGCGACTCTCGAGCAGGGGCTTGAGGCTCCGGCCAGACACACTGTCGGGAATAGGCGCACGACCGTATTCGAGGAACGTGGGAGCCAGGTCCATGAGGTTGACCATATCGTCCACCGTACGCCCGGCGGCTACTGCGGCGGGATAACGTACGGCCAGGCCCACCCTCGTACCTAAATTGTAGAGGTTGGTCTTGCCGTGCGGGAAGCCGGGGATGCCGTGGTCGCCACTCACAACGATTATCGTATTGTCCAGTTCGCCCCTTTGTTCCAGTATCTTAATTATAACGGCCAGGCCGCTGTCAAAAGCCATGCACTCGCCAAGGTAGTCGGCGAAATCCTCGCGTATCTCCGGTACGTCGGGCATGCATGCAGGCAGACGTCCTTTCAGCCTGTCGGGGTCGAGACCCCACAATTTTTTACCCGACCCTTTGACCCACGGGCGGTGGGTATTGGTAGGCCCCCACCAATAGCAGAACGGCTCGCCCGCGGGACGTGCGGCGAGGAAATCTTCGAAATTGCCCGTAATCTCATCGTATAGCTCCTGCCTGACCGCCTGGCCGCCGTCGCCCCTGGAGGCGTTCTGGGAGAAACGGCAGAATTTGTTGCCATGTTTCTGGTAGCAGTTGGACTGGGCCCCGTAGGGCGCGTTGGCCGGCGTACCCGGCGACCACACCTTGTACGTAAAACCTATATGGTAGCCTGCCTGTTCAAGGATCAGCGGCCACGAGGGTATCGAGGCGTCCCAACGTGCGCCCTGCAGGATGGCCCCACGGCCGGTGTTCCAGAAATAACGTCCCGAAAGGATGGAGCTGCGACACGGCGTAGACGACGGCGCGGGGACGTGGGCGTTCATGAAGAGGGTCCCCTCGCGGGCCACGCGGTCGAAGGCGGGCGTGGAGACCATCCTGCAAAGTTCGTTATCCACCTCCAGGGCAGCGTATACAGAGGCGTAACGCCCAAAATCGTCGCCGAAGGCGAAGAGGATATTCAGCCTCTTCTGACTCTGCGCCGGATCGGCGGGTTTGGCGGCCTGCACGCCATGCGACGCGGCGAGCGCAGCCAGGAACAGATGTGCTTTTTTCATGGGAGTATAGTTTGGGCGTTACCGGTTTTCATTCTCAAATGTAGCGATTTTTACATGAAAAAACCGCTCCGTTACCGGAGCGGCGAAATAATTTCAGTCAAAGCGGCCGTACAAGGCGGCGTCAGTTGATCAGGTGGCTGTCTTCAAGCTCGGCTTTGGCCTCCATCTCCATCTGCATCTTCACCATTTTGATGGCCGTAGCTGCGGCTTCGTCGCCTTTATTGCCGTGTTTGCCTCCCGAGCGGTCGAGGGCCTGCTGGAGGTTGTCGGTCGTCAGCACGCCGAAGGCTATCGGCATATTCCAATCTATTTGCAGGCGTATGACGCCCTCGGTGACTCCCTGGCAAACGTAATCGAAATGTTTGGTTTCGCCCTGTATGACGCAACCGAGGACTATAACCGCGTCCACATCGGTATATTCAGCGAAGAATTGCGCCCCCAGGGGCAACTCGAAACTCCCCGGCACATATTTTATCTGTATGTTATGGTCCTGGCAGCCGCTAGCCTTCAATGTGCGGACGCATCCTGCCAAAAGGCCGTCGGTAACCTGTTCGTTCCACTCCGACACCACAACCCCGAAACGCATATCCTGCGCGGATGGGATGCGGTCGCCGTTATTGGAGAGATTCCTGTGTTTTGTAGCCATGTTAGTATCTAATAAAAGCGGCCGCCACTTCAGGCGGCCGCATGTGTATCGTGTAGTTTTACAACGCCTGATTTACGCGGCCTATGCTCTTCTCTATATCGCGGGCCTCCATGCTTGCGCCGAAATCGTCCGAGATCCTTTTGTAGAAAGACAGCGCGCCTGCCGCATCGCCCGTCTTTTCGCAGACCAGGCCGGCCTTCTTAAGGTAGTAAGGCGTGGTAAAAGGATTCTCGGCGGCGGCTATGGCCTTCTCGTACATGGCGAGCGCCTGTTTGTATTCGCCTTTGTCGGTGAGGATATCGCCCTGCAGGCCGAAATTCTGGGCGTTTACCAGCGCGTTGGGCGCGCCTTCGGTGTGTTTGTATTTAGCCAGGATCTCCAGCGCCTCCTCGGGCTTGCCCAGTTTCATGTAGCAGATACCTGCATACTGACGGGCCAGGTTGCCTTGCGGAGTGGAGCCGAATTGGTCTATTATCTCCAGGAAACCGGAGTTGTTGCCATCGCCTTCGAGGGCGGGCTGGTATTGGTCGGCAGCGAAGAGCTGCTCGGCGACGAACATCTGGTCGGCCGCCTTCTTCATGCGCGGTTCGGAATAGAGGTATTTCCAGCCGTAGTATCCGCCAACCACCACGACAATAGCCGTCAGTATGTACAGCAACGTTTTGGAATTCTTCTCGATAAACAGTTCCGTCTTGCCTATCGCCGATTCGATCGCCACTTCGGGATCGACTGTTTCGTGCTCTTTTTTGCTCGTAGCCATAAAAGTTAAAATTTGAATATGCAAAAGTACACCTTATTTACACAATACAAAACCCCGGCGCGCAAATAATTGCCATAATCGCACCGGGAAATTATTTTATGGGCGTCGCCGGACGATATTTGCGGGTATTTTAGCGAATTCTCAAAACACCTCTCGGGCGATGGCGACCATATTGTCCGTCTTTCCCATCGTATAGAAATGTATGGCGGGCAACCCGGCGGCTTTCAACTCCCTGGCCTGCGACACGGCCCACTCCACGCCAGCCTGGCGCACCTGCTTGTTATCCTTGCACTTCATGGCTTCGGACACCAGGGCCTCGGGCAGGTCGACGTGGAATATCTGCGGAAGAAGCGACAGTTGCTCTTTGGTGGAGAGCGGTTTTATACCCGGCACGATGGGTACGGTTATCCCCGCCGCCCGGCACGACTCGATGAATGCCAATATCCTGGCGTTGTCGAAACTCATCTGGGTGACGATATAGTCGGCCCCCGCCTCCACCTTGGCTTTCAGGGCGGCTATGTCGGCCGACATATTGGGAGCCTGGGCATGTTTTTCGGGATATCCTGCCACGCCGGCGCAAAAGCCGGTGCGGTGGCCGGAGGCGGTTTCGCCGTCAACGAAACGCCCTTCGTTCATCGCCTTTATCTGGGCCACCAGGCCGGACGCATAGGCGTGGCCTTCGGGATGGGGGTGGAAAGCGTTTTCGCCGCGCAGATTATCTCCTCTAAGGGCCAGCACGTTGCGTATCCCGAGCAGGTCAAGGTCTATCAGTGCGTCCTCCAGGTCGTAGCGCGACAGCCCGCCGCATATAAGGTGCGGCACCGAGGGTATCCCGTAGCGCCGCGTTATGGCGGCGGCTATGCCCACCGTACCGGGACGGCGGCGCACCACGCGGCGTTCGAGCAATCCGCCCTTCTTCTCGGCGTATACCACCTCTTCGCGGTGGAAGGTTATGTTTACATAGGCGGGGTCGAATTCCATCAGGGGATCGATGGCTTCGAACACCGCGTCAGCGCCGAGGCCCTTCAGGGGCGGCAGCAGTTCGAAAGTGAAGCGTGTGCGCGACTGTCGTTCGGCCTGGTCTAATATGTCGGTGACTTTCAATATGCAGTCCGTTTAATTGTCCTTCTAAACGTTATTCGGCATGAGCTTGCGCAACTCGCTTACGCTCATCCCCCGGCGGGCGGCGTAATCTTCGAGCTGCTCACGGTCGACGCGGCCAACGGAGAAATATTGCGATGCGGCGTCCGAGACTATCAGCCCACATAGCGACTCGCCCGGCTGGATCATATAATTCTCCGTCAACTTTACGGGCATCGCTTCGGTGGCGTGCAGCAGGCGGAAGATCTCCTTCTTGAGCGAGTGGTCGGGACAGGCGGGATAGCCCAGGGCCAGGCGCATGCCTCGGTAATCGCCGTAGATGGCCCTCTCCGGCTCGATGACGCCCTTCTCAAAGCCCCACATTTCGCGCCTAACGTAGGCGTGGACCACCTCGGCCAGCGCTTCAGTAAGGCGGTCGGCGAGCAGTTTGCACATGATGGCGTTATAGTCGTCGCCGGCCTTACGGTATTTTTTGGTCAGGACGTCGAGTCCCACGCCGGCCGTAACAACGAACAGCCCTATGAAATCGCCCTCCTCTATCATCTGGTGGGCCAACACGTAATCGGCCACACAGAGATTGTTCTTCTGCCCGTCCTCCTGGTTGCGCAGCATGGGAAGCACCACTCGGCGGTTATCCTCGTCCAGCACCCAGATGTCGTCGTTGTACGACGAGGCGGGGAAGATACCGAAGGCGGCGTGCAACTCGAGAGATCTCTCCTCGGCTAAACGCGCCAGCATAGCCTGGGCGTCGGCAAGCAGCTTGCGGGCCTCTTCGCCTTTATCCGGCGAATCGAGCAGGTCGGGGTATTGCCCTTTCAGGCCCCAGGCCGGAAAGAAGAACCTCCAGTCGATATAAGGTATGACTTCCGAGATAGAGTAGTCGCAAAAGACCGTGCGGCCTATTTGCCGGGGCGTGACGACATTTTGCGGCAATTTGACGTAACCGTTGCGGCGTGCTGCGAATAGAGATTTGTACTGCATAACGTTATTTCTTGATTCGTACTGTTTTCTGAGTTCATTTTGGCGCAGGCGTACATCGCGCAGGTATGAATCCGGGCCGTCCCCCGTCAATTGCGAGAGGACCTTTACGTTGTCCGATGCGTCGGAGACGTGTATCGTCGGGCCTGAATAGCAGGGCGCTATCCTGACCGCCGTATGGAGGGCGGAAGTGGTGGCCCCGCCTATAAGCACGGGTATCTTCATATTGCGGCGCTCCATGAGTTTCACCACCTTTATCATCTCGTCGAGCGAGGGGGTGATAAGGCCGCTCAGGCCGACGGCGTCGGCGCCCCACTCCGCGGCGCGGTCCACGATAGCCTGGGCGTCCACCATGACGCCCATGTCTTCCATCTGGTAACCGTTGCACGACATCACTACCGAGGCTATATTCTTGCCTATGTCGTGGACGTCGCCCTTGACGGTGGCTATCAGCACGCGGCCAGCTCCCGCAGCCGGATTGCCGCCCGGATCCATATAAGGCTCCAGGGCGCTTACGGCCGCCTTCATCACGCGGGCGCTCTTGACCACCTGGGGAAGGAACATCTTGCCCTCGCCGAAAAGGCGTCCAACGCTCTCCATGGCCGGCATAAGCATGGTATTTATGATAGACAGCGGGTCGGAATTCCGGTCGTAGACCTCCATCACGTCCTCGGCCACATGGTCGGCCGCGCCGTTGAGCATGGCGTAGGCTATGCGCTCTCCAGCCGGGGCGTTCCTCCATTCGGGCGAGGCGTCGGCGGCGCGCGCCGTCTGCACGGCGCCGGCGGCATAGGCGGCAAGGCGCTCGGCGGCGTCGGGGCGGCGGTTAAGCACGACGTCCCCTGCAAGTTCCAACAGGTCGGCCGGAATGTCGGCGTAAACCCTGATCATGGCGGGGTTCACTATGCCCATATCGAGTCCTGCGGCCACGGCGTGGTAGAGAAATACCGAGTGCATAGCCTCGCGCACGGCGTTGTTTCCCCTAAAGGAGAACGACAGGTTGCTGATGCCGCCGCTCACTTTGGCGTGGGGCAGGTTTTGCTTTATCCACCGGCATGCCTCTATGAAGGCCACGCCGTAAGAGTCGTGTTCGGGTATGCCCGTGGCCACGGCAAGGACGTTGGGGTCGAAGATTATATCCTCAGGGGGGAATCCGGCCCCGGTAAGCAGCGCATAGGCGCGGCCGGCGACCTCTATCTTGCGCTCATAGGTGTCGGCCTGGCCCTTCTCGTCGAAGAGCATGACCACGGCGGCGGCCCCGTAGCTGCGTACGGCGGCGGCCTGGCGCAGGAATGCGGCCTGGCCCTCCTTGAGGGATATCGAGTTGACTATACTCTTGCCCTGGGTGCATTTAAGGCCCGCCTCTATCGTCTCCCACGACGACGAATCGATCATCACGGGGACGCGGGCCACGTCAGGTTCGGCGGCCGCCAGATTGAGGAACGCCGTCATGGCCGCCGGGCCGTCTATCATGCCGTCGTCCATGCATACGTCTATGACCTGCGCCCCGGACTCCACCTGGCGGCGGGCCACCGCCACGGCATCCTCCATTTTGCCTTCGCGTACGAGACGGGCGAAGGCGGCCGATCCGGCCACGTTGGTACGTTCGCCCACGTTTACGAAATTACGTTCGGCTACAACCTCCATACGCTCCAACCCGCTAAGGGCGGTTACGTTACGCGAAGGCGGCAGCGGGCGGGGGCTGTATTTCGCGGCCACGGCCGCTATGGCGCCTATATGCGCCGGGGTGGTGCCGCAGCATCCTCCGACTATATTGAGAAGTCCTTCCCTGAGATATTGCTCTATGCACGCGGCCATCGAATCGGGCGTCTCGTCGTATCCCCCCATAACGTTGGGCAGGCCGGCGTTGGGATGCGCCGATACGCGGCATGCGGTCAGTGCGGCCAGGCGTTCGAGGTAAGGGCGCATCTGCTCGGCCCCGAAAGCGCAATTCAGCCCCGCGCTAAGTATCGACTCGCGGCATAGCGACGTATAGAACGCCTCCACCGTCTGTCCCGACAGTATGCGGCCGCTGCGATCGGCCACAGTGGCCGATATCATGACCGGTATTTTAGTGCCTTTTTCGGCGTTGGCGGCCTCTATGGCCCTCAGGGCGGCCTTGGCGTTCAGGGTATCGAATATGGTCTCGACGAGGAAAACGTCCGCCCCGCCCTCTATCAGGCCCAGGGCCTGTTCGGTATATGCCCTCTGCAGTTCGTCGAACGTTACGCCGCGCGCCCCCGGATCGCCCACGTCGGGCGACATGGAGGCCGATTTGCCCGTAGGCCCCATCGACCCCGCCACGAAACGCGGTTTGGCGGGATTGGCCAGGGTGAAACGGTCGGCCGCGGCGCGGGCCAGCGCCGCGCCGGCGCGGTTTATCTCGCGTACATGGGCCTGAAGGCCGTAGTCGGCAAGCGACACGGCGTTGGCGTTGAAAGTGTCGGTGGAGATTATATCGGCCCCGGCCCCGAGATAAGCCTCGTGGATGCGGGAGATATGATCGGGCGAGGTGATTACGAGGATATCGTTGCAGCCGTTAAGGTCGCGCCCCCATGAGGCGAAACGCGCGCCGCGGTAGTCGCCTTCCGACAGTCCGTAGCCCTGCACGAGCGTACCCATGCCTCCGTCCAGGATCATGATCCTGCTTTCCAGGCAATCGTATATGGAGAATTTCATCATCGTTTTTCCACAACCTCTATCTCGAACAGCAGGCTCCAGTTCTTTCCCGTAACGTATATTTTGCGGCTGCCTGCGTCATAGGCTATCCCGTTGAGTACGTCGGTGGCGTCCGTTATGCTCTCGCCAGGCAGTATACCCTCCAGATCCACCACGCCATTAATGCGGCCGGTGGCGGGGTCGATGCGTACTATCTGCCACGAACCGTAGACGTTGGCCCATATTTCGTCCTCTATCCACTCAAGTTCGTTCAGACGGTTGACGCTACCCGTGTTGGTACATGCCTGTATGTAACCTTTGCGGGTGAAATCCGCAGGATCGACCGTGTATATACGGTCTGTCCCATCGCTCATATACAGCATTTTGCCGTCCGACGCAAGGCCCCATCCCTCGCCGCTGTACGAAAATTTCTGCAGCTGCCGGAAAGTATTCAGATCGTAAACGAAAGCCTGGCCGTTCTGCCATGTCAACTGATATAGTTTGCCGCCGGCCAACGCCAGACCCTCGCCGAAATAGCGCGCCTCGAGATTATGCCTCTTTACGTCGCGACCCGTAGCCAGATCGATCTTCATCAACGCCGACCTCCCTTCTATGCCCGTTCCCTCATAAAGGAAACCGTCGTGCCACAACAGGCCCTGGGTGTAGGAGTTCGTATTATGCGGATAGCTGTTCACCACCCGGTAACCGTATCGGACGGGCAATGTCCTCGCGAGGAGCATAAGATCGGCGTAACGCACCGAAGAATCGCCTGCGGCATAGGCCGTGGCGTGCCACGCGAAACGGCCAAGGGGAACGTCCGGAGGCAAGTCGTACTCTAACTCGCGATCATGCAATACGGTACGGCGTCCTGCGACATAAATGGCAACGCTGTCTACGCCGTCCCTTACCGTCTGCACGCTGAAAACCACCCTTTCTCCAGGCCTGCATTTCGTCAGGGGCGCAGGCGAAAGCATCTCTATAAGCTGCCTGTGGGCGGACTCTTCCCCTGACGACGAGGCAACGTTCCCGCTACGGCTTCCTCCGCAGGAAAAAGCTGCCGCCGCTATAAATAAGATGATATGTTGTTTCACAAAACACATTTGCTCAATTTGCAAAGATACAAAAAAACAGTTTATATACGTCCTATTTTTCCGATCTGACAAATAATTTGCCTCAGGGATTCAATCCGGCCGCAGAATCAGCCCGAAATCGGAGGATCAGTCTGAACGTTCATGCGCGGCGCTTTCTTGCGCCGCGCATAGCGTGCGTCAGGTTTCGCTTACCGTTTGAGTTTCAAACCGGAGCGGACTGAAGTCCGTGAGGATTTGAAACGAGAAGGATAATTGGAAGATGACGTGCGATATGCGCGGCCAACATATAATTAAGACCGACCCAAAATAAAAGCGGCCGCCGCAAACCGACGCCGTATCCAGAAAGGAAAACCGGCGGCGGCCTGCGGCGGCCACGGAAAACATCCCGCCGAACCGGCGGGAGCGGGGCATTAGAACCTATACCTTATGCCGAGGGCCAAACCCCAGCCGAAGGCGTCGCTGTCGGCCATAATGTCGAACATGGGACGGGTGTCGATAGTAAGCTGGAGGGGTATTTTGAAGCTATAGCCAACGCCTATCTGTCCGCCGAGCGAAAGGCCGACGAAATCGTCGTTGTCGCCCTTGCCGTTATAAAGGGCCAAACCCGCTCCGGGACCCGCGAACCAGTTGAAACCCTCGCCGCCGATGGGCCAAACCCATTGGTATATACCCGACAAGCCTATGCCGGAGAAGTGCTTGTTGGACCCTATGCCCAAATCGAATTCCAGGCGGTTGGCGTCGCTCAGGCCTCGTTGATAGGAGAACTCGACTCCGGAGAAATTACCGCCTCCCACACGTATACCGAGGGCGTTGTCGTCAACCTGGGCCGAGGCTGAAAATACGGCCAGACAAGAGGCCAGGATGATAAAGACTGTTTTCTTCATAAGATTGGTTTTTAAATTAAATCGATGCGAAGGTAGAGTTTTTTTACTTATCCGAATCTATGCGGAGCAAAAAAAGATTATCTTTGCATCCTGAAAAACGATCGATTATGCTGACGCTCAAACAAATCAGGGAAGACAAGGGCCGCGCGGCAGAGCGCCTGGCCGTAAAAGGCGTGGACGCAGCGCCCGCAATAGCGAAAATAGAGGAGTTGGACGACAACCGCAAGGCGCTGCAAACCAAACTGGACAGCAACCTGGCGGAGCAGAACGTCATAGCGAAACAGGTGGGCCAGCTCTTCGCCCAGGGTAAAAAAGAGGAGGCAGAGATAGCCAAGGGTCGCGCAGCCGAACTCAAGGAGGCTTCGCGGAGCCTGGAAGCGGAACTGGCCTCGCTCGAAGAGCAGCTCAACGCGGTTATCGTCACCCTGCCCAACTTCCCTTCGCCTCTCGTCCCGGCCGGACGCACTGCGGAAGACAACGTGGTGGTGCGCCAGGGCGGACAAATACCCGACCTGGGGCCGTCGGCAAAACCCCACTGGGAGATAGTCAAAGATCTGGGAATAATAGATTTCGAACTTGGCGTAAAACTCACAGGAGCGGGATTCCCCGTATACAAAGGCGCAGGGGCCGCCATACAGCGCGCGCTTATAACCTACTTCCTCGATTGCAACATAGAGGCCGGCTATACCGAATACATGCCTCCGTTGATGGTGAACGAGGCGTCGGGCTTCGGTACCGGCCAGCTCCCGGACAAGGAGGGCCAGATGTACCACGCTACGGCCGACAACTTCTACCTTATACCCACGGCCGAGGTTCCCGTAACCAACATCTACCGCGACGTAATAGTGGAGGAGAAGGACCTGCCCGTGAAAATGACCGCCTACACCCCCTGTTTCCGCCGCGAGGCCGGATCGTACGGCAAGGACGTAAGGGGCCTCAATCGCCTGCACCAGTTCGACAAAGTTGAGATAGTACGCATAGAGCGTCCGGAAAACTCCTACGCCGCGCTGGACGAGATGGTGGCCCATGTGGAGAAGATCGTCTCGTCGCTCGGGCTGCCCTACCGCATCCTAAGGCTGTGCGGCGGCGACATGAGCTTCACCTCGGCCCTGACGTACGACTTCGAGGTTTATTCGGCGGCCCAGCAGCGCTGGCTGGAGGTGTCGTCGGTGTCTAATTTCGAATCGTTCCAGAGCAACCGCCTCAAACTGCGCTACCGCGACGCAAACCGCAAGGTGCAGCTGGCCCATACGCTCAACGGCAGTTCGCTCGCCCTGCCACGGATACTGGCGGCGCTGATAGAGAACAACCAGACGCCCGAAGGCGGCGTGACGATACCCGAAGCTCTGCGTCCGTATATGCGACGGGATATTATCAAATAAAGTTTGTTTTATCGAACAAAGTAAATATATTTGCATACTTGAAACTTTTGCCCGCATTTTGCGTTGGTTATATGCGGACGATTTTCCACAAAAATTAAATATCAAAAAAATGGCTTACAAAATCCTTGAAGACACCTGCACCGCTTGCGGAACCTGCATCGACGAATGCCCCGTAGAGGCCATCTCCCCCGGAGACGTTTACTCGATAGATCCGTCGACCTGCACCGACTGCGGCTCGTGCGCCGACGTATGCCCCGTAGAGGCTATCGTTCAGGCGTAACGCACCGGAAGGGTGTCAGTCAGAAAAGCCGCCACTTCGATCGAGTGGCGGCTTTTGATTTATCGCACGCCGATATGACATTGGAAAATAAAATACTGGACGGGGGACGGGTAACGTCCGAAGAAGCCATATGGCTGTGGAACAACATGCCCGCGGCCGCGCTGGCGGAGATCGCCGACGCCCTGCGCCGACGCAGGGTGGACGATCCCGGGGAGGTGACCTGGCAGATAGACCGCAACGTAAACATAACCAACGTTTGCATATCGGGGTGCAAATTCTGCAACTTCCACTGTCGGCCGGTGGAGCGCGACAGGGCGTACGTCACCTCCATGGAGGAATATTTCGCCAAGATAGACGAGACGCTCGCCCTGGGCGGCGACCAGTTGCTGCTGCAGGGAGGGCTGCATCCCGGGTTGGAGATAGGGTTTTACGAAACGCTCTTCAGAACCATTAAAAACCGTTATCCGACACTGAAACTCAACGCGCTCGGAGCGCCTGAGGTATGGCACATAGCCCGGATAAGCGGGCTGGGCGTGGACGAGGCGCTGTCAAGATTATCGGCGGCGGGACTCGACACTCTTCCCGGGGCGGGGGCCGAAATACTGTCCGACCGCGTCCGCAGGCTCATATCGCCAGGCAAACCCGGCGTGGCGGCATGGTGCGAAGTCATGAGGCAGGCCCACCGTCTCGGCATCCCGTCTACGGCCACCATGATGTACGGACACGTCGAAACCGTAGCCGAGCGCATAGACCATCTGATGGTCCTGCGCGGATTGCAGGACGAGGCTCCGGAAGGCGGCCACGGCTTCACCGCGTTCATCCCGTGGATATTCCGCAGCGAAGGCACTGCGCTGGAACGCGAGGGGGTGCAGGCGGGACGATCGCCGCTGGAGTACGTGAAGACGGTGGCCCTTAGCCGCATAGTACTCGACAATTTCCGCAATATACAGGCGTCGTGGCTCACGGTGGGACAGGCCGCGGCACAGACGGCCCTGCACGCCGGAGCAAACGACATGGGGTCGATAATGATCGAGGAAAACGTGGTATCGTCGGCCGGGGCGCGCAACCGTTTCGACGCGGAGGGCATGCGAAGGGCCATCTCCGGGGCCGGATTCCGTCCCGTGCTGCGCGACCAGCTCTACCGGCGCAGGTAAATCGGGGAGATTTGCATTTTCGGCAAAATTATCTACCTTTGCATCCGCATCGCGCAACGCGCTGTTAACTCAGTCGGTTTAGAGTGTCACCTTGACAGGGTGGAAGTCAGTGGTTCGAGTCCACTACAGCGCACAGGCAGGAGTTCCGGGGAATTTTCCGGAACTTCGTTATTTTTGCAGGACCGGTTATGGAGATAAAGAACATACGCCCGCTAAGGGGCGATGGCAAGAAAGTGTACGTGGAGACCTACGGCTGCCAGATGAACGTGGCGGACAGCGAAGTGGTCGTCTCCATAATGCAGCAGGAGGGATATTTCCACACGGCCGACATAGCTGAGGCCGACGTCATACTGGTAAACACCTGCTCCATACGCGACCATGCAGAGCAGCGCATATGGAACCGCCTGACAGAACTCAAGCGATACAAGAAAGTGCGCCCGGGACTTCTTATAGGAGTCATAGGATGCATGGCCGAGAGGCTGAAGGACCAGCTGATAGAGCGGAGCGGAACGGTGGACATAGTGGCCGGCCCCGACGCCTACCGCGACCTGCCGTCGCTGGTACGCACGGCGGTGGAAGGAGGACGAGGAATAAACACCATGCTGTCCAGGGAGGAGACCTACGCCGAGATATCGCCCGTGAGGCTCGACGCCAACGGCGTGAGCGCGTTCATATCAATCATGCGGGGATGCAACAACGTCTGCTCGTATTGCGTGGTGCCTTACACCCGCGGCGGCGAACGCAGCCGCCCGGCGCAGGCCGTAATGCGCGAAGTGGAAGAGATACTCGCCGCCGGATACAGGGAAGTTACGCTGCTCGGCCAAAACGTGAATTCATACAGGTGGGAAGAGGTGGACTTCGCAAGGCTGCTGGCCATGGTGGCCTCCGCCTCGCCGCGGCTAAGGGTGCGGTTCGCGACATCTCATCCCAAAGACCTGAGCGACGCCGTACTGGAAACCATGGCGGCCCATCCCAACATATGCCGGGCAATACACCTTCCGGCCCAGTCGGGTTCCACGCGCATGCTGGCGCTCATGAACCGCAAATACACGCGCGAGTGGTACCTGGAGCGTATAGACGCCATAAGGCGATATATGCCCGACTGCGCCGTATCCACCGATATAATAGCCGGTTTCTGCACGGAGACGCCGGAAGACCACGCCGACACAATGTCGCTTATGCGCCGGGTGGGATACCAGTTCGCCTATATGTTCAAATACTCGGAGCGCCCTGGCACAAAGGCCGCCCGAACCATGGCCGACGACGTTCCGGACGAAGTGAAGACCGCGCGCCTGACCGAAATAATAAACCTTCAGAACGAACTGTCGCTCGAAAGCAACCGCCGCGACGTGGGGAGTCAATTCGAAGTACTGGCGGAAGGGACGTCCAAACGCAGCGCCAAACGCCTTTTCGGCCGTACGTCGCAAAACAAAGTGGTGGTATTCGACCGCGCCGAAGGCGTTGGGATCGGCGACTACGTAACGGTGCGGGTAACGGGCTGCACGTCGGCCACCCTCACGGGCGAGATAGTCACCCTTTAAGGAAGCCGTCTATCCCAGCCCCGAAGAGTGCGAAATCGTATTTCACCGGATCGGAGGAGTCCAGTTCCCTCAGGGCCGCCGTAACCTCCTCCACGGCTTTCCAATCGTTCTGGCGGCGGGAGAGCAGGCCCAGGGCGCGGCTCATGTTGGCGCTGTGGACATCGAGCGGCAGGTAGAGGGCCGAGGAGGGAATGGCCTTCCACAGGCCGAAATCGACACCCCTCCCGTCGTCGCGTACCATCCACCTCAGATACATGTTCAGGCGTTTGCAGGCCGCGCCTTTGTCTATCGACGAGAGGTGTTTCTGCGTTCGCTGCCGGTGGTCGAAATTGAAAAATTCTCGGCGGAAGGCCGACAGGGCCTGCGGCATGCCGCCCGTACGCAGGTATTCTTTCTGGAAAAACGCGCCTATGCCGCCGTGCAGGCGTTCCATGCGGCGCAGGGCGAGTACAAAAGTATGGAAATCACCGCCGTTGAAAGTGCGGTGTACGTAACTCTCCAGGCGCGACGTCTCGGCGTCCGTGGCGTTGACCACGAAATCGAAGGGCGCGCCGTCCATCATCTCCATCATGCGGCGGGCGCTTTTAACTATGGCCTTGCGATTGCCCCAGGCTATGGTGGAGGCCATAAAGCCGCTTATCTCTATGTCGTGCGGGTCGGTAAAGGCGTGCGGTATGCCCACAGGATCGTCGGCGATGAAGGCCGGCGAGTTGTAGCGGTCGTGCAGTCTTTCGAGCAGCTCCCTGAGTTCCTCCCGCTCCATCATCCAATTATAAGCCCGTCCTTCATCTCTATACGGCGGTCGGCGGCGGCGGCCAGGCGTTCGTCGTGGGTGACTATCACCACCGTCTGACCCATGCGGTCGCGCAGTTCGAAGAACAGGCGGTGGATCTCGTCGCGGTTCCTGGAGTCGAGGTTACCCGACGGCTCGTCGGCGAGCAGTACCGCCGGGGAGTTTATTATGGCGCGGGCTATGGCCACCCTCTGCTGCTCGCCTCCGGACAACTCGGCCGGTTTATGCCAGGCGCGGTGTTCCAGACCGAGCATATGCAGCAACTCCCTGGCGCGATCCTCCACCTCGCGCCTGTCGCGTCCCGCCATATAGCCCGGTATGCAGACATTCTCCAGTGCGGTGAATTCGGGCAACAGGTGGTGGAATTGGAATACGAAACCTATGCGGCGGTTGCGCAGGGCGCAGAGGGCCTGGTCGCCCAGGCCGGCAAGCGACACCCCGTCCACCGCCACGTCGCCCGAGTCGGGTGCGCTGAGCGAGCCGAGGATGTGCAGCAGGGTGGTCTTCCCCGCCCCGCTGGCCCCGACTATGCAAACCACCTCGCCTTTATTGACCGTAAGGGTCACGCCCTTGAGTACCTCCACGTCGCCGTAGCTCTTATGGACGTCCACGGCTCTTATCATCTCCTTATTTTCCATGTAAACAATAATATTCGTAAAGCTCTATCACGTCCGCCGCAGCCTTAACGTCGTGTGCGCGCAACAGGACGGCCCCCTGGCGCAGTGCCTCCCAATGCAGGGCGGCAGTTCCCGCCAGCGCACCGTCGGCCGCGCCGCCGGTAACATTGGTTATCATCGACTTGCGTGACAAACCCGCCATAACTGGACACCCTGTGGCCGCGAGGCTGCCGAGCGACGAGAGCAGGCGATAATTCTGTTCGGTGGTCTTGGCGAAACCGAATCCCGGATCGACGACTATCTTCTCCACTCCAGCGCGACTCAGGGCGGCGATCTTGTCCCCGAAATAACGCGCCACCTCGTCCGCCACATCGCCGTAGGCGGCGAGCGACTGCATGGTAGCCGGCGTACCGCGCATATGCGTCGCTATGTAAGGAACCCCCCGCGAGGCGGCCAGCGGAATCATATCCGGATCGGCCTGTCCGGCCGTAACGTCGTTTATTATGCAGTCGCCGTAACGCTCCATCGCCGCGCGGGCGACAACAGCGCGGAAAGTGTCTATGCTCACGGGAAAATCCGGATATCGCCCGCGGACGGTCTCAAGGGCCAGCGACACGCGGCGCAGCTCCTCCTCCGCATCCACCTCCGAAGCGCCCGGACGGGTGGAATATCCGCCCACGTCGAGTATGCGCGCGCCCTGTCCTACCGCCTCTTCCACCCTCGCCGCCAGATCCCTGCGCGAGAACGACCGTCCCGCCTCATAGAACGAGTCGGGGGTGGCGTTCACTATAGCCACGACTCCCCTGCCGCCGGAGCATGCCTGCCAGAGCCTATCCATCGCGCAAGGCACGGTCTATGGCGGCAACCTGCATTATAAGCGATTGCGCGCCGTCGTTGATTACGGTAAAGTCCGCCAGACGCGAGCGCAAGGCGTCGTCCATCTGGTTGGCCATCCGGGCGCGGATATCCTGCGGATCGCTTCCGTCGCGCATGGCCACCCTGGCAATGCGCAGCTCCTCGGGGGCGCATACGGCCACCGTGCGGTCTACGCGGGCGTCGAAGCCGCTCTCGAAAAGTATTGCGCTCTCCAATATGCAGTAAGCGCCCTGCTGCACGGCGGCCCAGCGGTCGAAATCATCCCCCACCGCAGGGTGGACGAGGGCTTCGAAACGCCCGAGCAGCGACCGGTCGGCGAATATGCGCGATGCGACGTAAGCCCTGTCGAGCCTGCCGTCGCGGTAGCTCTCCGCGCCCAACAGGTTGCGGATGCCGCGCATAAGCTCCGGATCGGCGTCCATAAGCTGCTTGGTGCGGGCGTCGGAGTCGTAGACCACAGCCCCGTAAAGCGAGAAAAGGCGGCAAACAGTGCTTTTGCCGCTTCCCATACCGCCGGTTATACCCGCCTTCAACACTACTTTTCGGAATTTAGCACCACGTCGGGAACGTCTTCGAGCGAAATGACCTTGAGGTCGCCGTTACGCAGCGAAATTATATTCTGCAGGGTGAAAGGATCGATGGAATAGCCGCCCCTGGTGACGAGCGACGGAGTGGCGTGTACCTCCTCGAGCGTTACGTCCACCGTATTGTCTATAAGGTAGCGGTGGGCGAAAAGGCGGTAGCCGGTGGCCTCCACCAGGCATGTCACCTTTATGCGCGCGCCGTCAACCTCCACCGGGATGGAAAGGTCGGCCGTGTAGGTGTAGCCCAGTTTGGTGATATACCACAACACGAACGAGAGCGACAGGCACACCAATGCCGCCCCGGAAAAATAGCGGCCAAACCTGCGTTTTATCGATTCCGGAAAATTCATCATCACAAAGTAACGAAAAAATTCCCGCCGGTGCAATTATCCTGCGGGAATTTTATTATCTGTACGGCAAGGCCGCAAGCCATGCGCGAGCTATTTTGCGGCGGGCTTTGCGGCAGCCTTGTCGGCGGCGTATTTCTTATTCAGGCCGGCCAGCACATCCTTCGTTATGTCCAGCATGGGATCGGCGTTAAGGATCGGACCGACGGCGGTGGTGCTGATGATCATGCCGTAACGCATATCGGCGTTGAATTCCTTGAGGTATTCCGTTATGCTGTATTGTATCTGATTGAGCATCACGCGCTCCTCTTCCGATATCTGGGCGATGGAACGCTCGCGGTGTTCCATGAACGCCTGCTGGCGTTTTTCAAGGTCGGCCTGCATGTTCTGGGCGGTGGCGGTTGTCACCAGACCCTTCTGCACTTTATTCTGGAAATCCATAATGTCCTTTTCCAGGCCGCGACCGCGCGAGGTGATGTCCCCCTCCACTTTGCGGGCTTTGGTTTCGTACTCGCCGCGCAGGTCGAGATACATGTCGTAGCCCTGCATCAACGAATCTATATCAATGTAAACCACCTGGTTGCTCGGAACGCGCACGGCGACGGAATCGTTGGCGGCGCCTGCGTCCGATGCGGGCGTATTGTTTTTGCATCCGGCAAAGGCCAGGGTTGCGATCGAGGCGGCGATGAGGATCTTCTTCATAGTCGGGACGGTATTTTTTCAATTAATGAGGCAAAGATAAGATTTTATCTCTTATAAAGTTTAAATTTGCTGAAATTTAAACTCCATGTACGAATATATAAAAGGCAGTCTGGCGGAACTCAACCCCGCCGCCGCCGTAATCGAAGCCGGAGGCATCGGCTACCTGGTAAACATATCGCTGAACACCTACTCTCAGATAGAAGGTTCCCAGAATGTTACGCTATACACCCATTTCATCGTGCGCGAGGACGCCCACCTGCTATACGGATTCGCCACACGGCAGGAAAGGGAGATATTCCGCCTTCTGACGGGAGTGTCGGGCGTGGGGGTGGCCACGGCAAGGATGATACTCTCCACCTACACTCCGCGCGAAGTGGCGTCGATGATCTCCACGGAAAACACGCTGCTGCTAAAGAACGTGAAAGGACTGGGATTAAAAACGGCCCAAAAGATAGTGCTCGAACTGCGAGACAAGATACTCGCGGTGGTGAGCGATCCGGACGGGGGTACGGCCGCCGTATCCGGCCCGGCGGTATCGGTGGTGGCGGAAGAGGCGCTTTCGGCGTTGGTGATGCTCGGTTTCCCTAAAGGTGCGTCGGAAAAGGTTGTCCGCGCCATAACCGGCGAGAACCCCTCGGCCGGCACGGAAGAGGTTATACGTATGGCTCTTAAAAAACTTTAAACTCCCGTCATGAAAAGATTTGTCTACACATCGCTGGCCCTGCTGCTGTCGTTCGCTACGGGCCGTGCACAAGACTTGCGGACAGGAACCATCTACCGCATCACCTCCCCTTCGGGCCTGGCCGTTTCCAGCAACGGCAGCGAAGAGGACGGCGCGAAACTGTCGCTGGCCCCCGAAGACGCAAACGACAAAAGCCAGGTGTGGATGGCCGTAAAAGCGTCCGACGGCAGCAGCCTGCTAACCAACCCTTTCACGCTAAAGAGCATCGACAACGCCAATATATGGCAGGGCGAGGGCAACGCCGTGATACAGTGGACGGAAAGTACCGGTAACCGTAACCAGCACTGGAAAGCGGAAAAGGCGGCCGACGGGAAGTTCCGCATAACGCACGCGGGAACGGGGATGGCGCTGTGCTATGACGGGGCCGAAGTCCCGGGGGCCGCCATATTCCAAAAAGCCAACTCCGCACAGACATGGAAGTTGACGGTATCCAAAATAAAACTGCCCGAGCAGCCGCGCAGCGAAAACGACTGGGAGGACGAAACCGTCTTCGGGAGAGGCAAACTGCCTGGCCGCGCCACCTATACGGTCTACCCCGACACGGCGAGCCTGTTGGCCGACGGCCATTTCGGCCGCCCGTGGACCACCCCGCTCTCGCCGCTGTACCTGACGCTCAACGGCGCATGGAAATTCCACTGGGCCAAACAGCCCTCGGAGCGCCCCGCCGACTTTTACAAAGAGGCGTACGACGCGGGCGGATGGGCCGACATAAACGTGCCGTCCAACTGGGAGATGCACGGCTACGGCACCCCGATATATACCAACATAACCTACCCTTTCAGGAACAATCCGCCGTTCATACAGCCCAAAGAGGGATATACCAACGAGAAAGAACCCAATCCGGTGGGATCGTACCGCCGGGCGTTCAACCTCCCGGAAAATTGGGAGGGCAAAGAGGTCTTCCTCCATTTCGACGGCGTATACAGCGCGTTCTACGTTTGGATAAACGGACGCAAAGTCGGCTACAGCCAGGGATCGAACAACGACGCGGAATTCGACATAACGCCTTACGTACGCAAGGGCGCGAACATCGTGGCGGTGGAGGTTTACCGCTGGTGCGACGGCAGTTACATCGAAGACCAGGATATGTTCCGCCTGAGCGGCATACACCGCGACGTGTATCTCTACGCCACGCCCAAAGTCCATCTGCGCGACTTCTCGCTATCGGCCTCGCTCGACGGTTCCCTCCGCAGCGCCGTTTTCAACGCGTCGCTGGATGTGGTCAATTACGGCGGCGCGGCGACGGCCGGCAAAGTGTGTCTCACGCTGATGGATCCAGACGGCAAAACCATACGCCGCGAAGAGAGGGAATTGGGCAGGATAGCCGGAAAGGGTGGTAAAAATGCGGCCATATCTTTCGGAGTGGACGCGCCGGCGCTATGGTCGGCCGAAACGCCCAACCTCTACTCGGTGGTGATGGCGCTTACGGACGGACGGGGCAGGCAGACGGAGGCCGTGTCGTCTAAATTCGGCTTCAGGAAGATAGAGATAAAAGAACGGCGTGTGTGGATAAACAACCGGCAGGTATTCTTCAAGGGGGTCAACCGCCACGACACCCACCCGCAGCTTGGCCGCGCGGTGGACGTAAACTCGATGATGAGGGACATCGTCATGATGAAACAAAACAACATAAACACCATACGCACGAGCCACTACCCCAACCAGGCCAAGATGTACGCCATGTTCGACCATTACGGTCTGTATGTGATGGACGAGGCCGACTGCGAGAACCACGGTAACCACGGGGTGTCGAACAAACCCTCATGGAAAGACGCTTACGTAGACCGCATGGAGCGTATGATGATGCGCGACAGGAATCATCCGTCCATCATCTTCTGGTCGCTGGGCAACGAGGGCGGCGACGGAGCCAATTTCGACGCGATGGCAGGGTACGCGCGCAAAACCGATCCGCGCCCCATACATTACGAGGGGAAGAACGGCGTGGCCGACATCGATTCGCACATGTATCCCGACCTGAAACGCATGGAGGATTTCGACCGCCGCCCCTCAGACAAACCCTACTTCCTGTGCGAGTACGCACACGCCATGGGCAACGCCGTGGGCAACCTGGCCGAATATTGGGACTACATCGAAAACCGTTCGCAACGCATGATAGGCGGATGTATATGGGACTGGGTGGACCAGGCCATCAACAAACCGGGCGAGGGTACGGATAGATACTATTACGGAGGTGACTTCGGCGACCGCCCAAACGACGGCGACTTCGTATGTAACGGCCTGACAACCCCCGACCGCCGCCAGACGGCCAAACTGGCGGAGGTTAAGAAGGTTTACCAGTACATCAAATTCAAGCCCGAAGACATACTTAAAGGTCGCATAGAGATAACCAACAAGTACGACTTTACCGACCTCGCCCAATTCCGCATCCTGTGGGAGCTTATCGAAGACGGAATAAGGGTGGAGAACGGCAGCCTCGACCCGGTTGCGCTGGCCCCCGGCGGCAAAACCGTCATAACGGCGCCTTTCACCCGGACGCTCAAGGCCGGCATGGAGTATTTCCTCAACGTATCGTTCGCATACATGCGTCCGACGGAATGGGCGCAGGCCGGGCATGTGGTCGCATACGAACAGTTCGCCCTGACCGGTCGCCAGGCCGTACCCGATGCGCACTCCTCCCTTCCTGTGAAGGTTACGGAACTTAATGGTAAGCTGACGGTCGCAGGTCCGCACTTCGAGGCCGTATTCGATCTGGCCTCAGGCATAATGACCTCGTTGCGCTACGCCGGACACGAAATGATAGAGAACGGAGAGGGACCGAGCCTCAACTGGTACCGCAGTACGAACAACGACGGCTACTCCGACAGGAATTACCGTCGCGCACGCATACAGGCCAAAACGTCGTATGGGACGGCGGACGACGGTGGGACGGTTACCGTAACTGCCGATTGCGTGGCGCATATCGGCGGACCCAAACCCTTCGACATACCGTACCGGGTGAGTTACGCCATCCGCGGCGACGGGACCGTGGAGGTTGACGCATCGTTCGTCAAATCGCCGGACGCCGCGATGGTACGCCGCCTCGGACTGAGAATGACCATGCCGGACGCGTTCGAAAAGATAGAGTACTACGGCCGCGGCCCGCACGAAAATTACGCCGACCGCAAAACGTCGGCCCTCGTGGGACGCTACGAAACGACCGTAGACGGAATGGCCGCCGAGCATTACGTACGCGCGCAAAGCATGGGCAACCGCAGCGACGTCCGCTGGTTCACGGTCAAGTCCGGGGACGGTGCGGGGATAAAAGTCACTTCGCACGGACGCATGGAATTCAGCGCGTTGCACTGCACCGACGAAGACCTTTGGGAAGCGAAGCACGATTTCGACATACCGCGCAGACCCGCAACCTACCTTAACATAGATTGCATGCAGCAAGGCATAGGCAACGCCAGCTGCGGTCCCGGCCCTATGGATAAATACATGATCCCGGAAGGAGGCGTATCGTACTCTTTCAGGATAGAACCCCTGCTCGCGGCCGCGGAATAACGCGGGGCCGCCAACCCTGAGGCCGGATGCGCCGGCGCGCGGGGTGGGGTGAGGCGCCAACCGCCGCCGGGGGTTGGGAGGTGAAAACGCTATATGGG
>JAVBOW010000001.1:0-53760 GCA_031550125.1 Rikenellaceae bacterium | reverse complement strand
AAATTTCTTCCCAACGTTAAACGCCAGCGCCGGGGCGGCGCCAACGCGCCGGCCCCGCGCGGGGGGGAGCGGTGCGGGGGGTGCAATTTTTTTTGGGGGCGTACGGCGGAGATAACATGGGGTATATTTTTATTAAATAACCCCCCAACCCCCCCCGCCTGCGCGGGGCCGGCGCGCTGTAGCGGCCCCGGCGCTGGCGTTTAACGTTGGGAAGAAATTTAGGCGGATTCTATATTTTTGCGTAACTTTACCCGTTTATTTTTATATAATGATGTTATGCTACGGCTTTCTGTGATATTGTTGTCTTCAATTGTTTGTCCCATAATGCTTTTGGCCCAGGGCGTCCCGGCGGCGGTCACTCCGCCCAGGATAGCCTCGGGCATGCGGAACGTTCTCCCCGCGACTGTTTTCCCGCCCATGCCCGACGTATTGGATTTCGCGGGCGAAAAAGTTCCGCTTGAAAATTACGACACGCGCGAGAGCCTGGCAAAAGAGTTGGCCGTTACCTGCTACATGCATTCCCGTACATTGCTGACGCTGGCTGCCACCACCCGATACCTGCCCGTCATCGAGCCTATCCTGGCCCGTAACGGCATCCCGTCCGATTTCAAATACCTATGCATGGCCGAGAGCGGCCTTAATCCCAACGTCGTCTCCGCCGCCGGGGCCGCCGGTTTGTGGCAGTTGATGCCGTCGGTGGGCAAGGCGCGGGGCATGATAGTGACGGGAGAGATAGACGAGCGCTATAATATAGAGCAGGCCACACAAGCCGCCTGCGACTATCTGCGCGAGGCCAAAGCCGCCTTCGGCTCGTGGACCATGGCCGCCGCCTCATATAACCTGGGCCTGGCGGGTTTGCGTAAACGTGCCGACAAACAACGCATCGGCAACTATTACGACCTTTTCATGCCCGAGGAGACCCTGCGCTACGTCTTCCGCATACTGGCCTGGAAACTTGTAGCCGAAGATCCTGCCAAATACGGTTTCAGCATAGCCCCGGACGAGTACCAGAAACCACTGGACAACTACAAAGAGGTGGAGACGGACGAAAAGACCATCGACTGGTCCGAGTTCGCGGCCCGTCACGGCACTACCTACAAAATGCTGCGCGAGCTTAACCATTGGATCCGCGACTACGACTGCCGGAACCCTTCCGGGCATAGCTTCACCGTAAGGATCCCCCAAAGGAAATTCAGGGAGTAGGCCGATGGAAGAGAAGATAAAGATAACCGGCGCGCGCGTACACAACCTCCGCAACGTCAGCATCGACATACCCCGCAACAAGCTGGTCGTCGTCACCGGTCTTTCGGGGTCGGGCAAGTCGTCGCTCGCCTTCGACACCATCTACGCCGAGGGTCAGCGGCGCTATATGGAGACGCTGTCGGCGTACGCCCGCCAATTCGTGGGAACTATGGAGCGTCCCGACGTGGACAGCATAACGGGCCTGAGTCCCGTCGTGGCCATAGACCAGAAAACCACAAACAAAAACCCACGCTCGACGGTGGGTACGGTAACCGAGATAAACGATTTCCTGCGCCTTCTGTTCGCGCGCGCTTCGAGGGCCTTTTCGCCGGCCACGGGCGAGGAGATGGTGCATTACACCGACGAGCAGATACTGCGCCTTATACTGGATCACTACGCGGCGCGCCGCATAGCCATCCTCGCGCCGCTGGTGGTGGGACGCAAGGGACATTACCGCGAGCTTTTCGAGTCGCTGCTCAAGAAAGGGTATATCTATGTCCGCGTCGACGGACAGATAGAGGAGCTGGCCGCCGGAATGAAGCTCGACCGCTACAAAGCCCACAACATAGAACTCGTTGTGGACCGTATGGAAGCGGTGGACGACGCCGCCGAGAGGATGCTCAAGAGCCTGCGCGAGGCTATGCGGCAAGGCAAAGGCTCCATGGCCGTCTACGATTACTCCGCCGGCGGGGTGCGCTATTACAGCCGCCACCTTATGTGTCCCTCCACCGGGCTTTCCTTTCCCGACCCTGCGCCGCACACCTTTTCTTTCAATTCGCCGCAGGGCGCCTGCCCGCATTGCAACGGCCTGGGTGACGAGGCCGTGTTCGACACCTCTAAAATAATTCCCGACGCCCGCCGGTCGATACGCGAGGGAGGCATAGAGCCGCTCGGGAAATACAGGGCCGGCGTTCTTTTCGCCATACTGGAGGCACTGGGCAAACTGCACGATTTCACGCTCGACGACCCTGTGGAAAGCCTCTCCGAGAACGCCCTTAACGCAGTGCTTTACGGCGATCCTGAGCCTCTGCGCATAGATATGCAGCAACTCCATCCGGGCGCACGGGGGCCGCAGATGATGGCGTGGGACGGCCTGTCGGAATGGATAGAGCGTCAGGACGACGATTCGGGACACGGCGGCAAATGGCGCGAGCAGTTTCTCGTGCGCCGCGTGTGCGGCGCATGCGGCGGCACGCGCCTGAGGAGCGAGGCGCTCCAATTCCGCATAGCGGGCAAGAATATAGCCGAACTGTCGGCCATGAGCATCGAGGAGTTCGCCGGATGGATGTCCGGGGTGGGGGAGACGCTAACCTCCAAAGAGGCGGCCATAGCTCGCGAGATACTCAAGGAGATAAGCGAGCGGCTGAGATTCCTTACCGACGTGGGCCTGGGTTACCTTTCGCTGGGCCGCGCCTCGCGTTCGCTCTCGGGCGGCGAGAGCCAGCGCATAAGGCTTGCCACTCAGATAGGCTCCAAACTGGTGAACGTACTCTATATCCTCGACGAGCCGAGCATCGGACTCCATCAGAGGGACAACCGCAAGCTGATAGCCAGCCTCAAGGAGCTGCGCGACGCCGGCAATTCGGTGATAGTGGTGGAACACGACGAGGAGATGATCCGCAGCGCCGATTTCATAGTGGACGTTGGTCCGCTGGCCGGCATGCGCGGAGGACATATAGTTGCTGCGGGCGACATGCAGGCCATACTTGCCTCGGAGAGCATAACGGCCGATTACCTTACCGGACGCCGCAGGATAGAAGTCCCTTCCGCCCGTCGCGCCGGCAACGGCAAATCCCTCCGCGTGGTGGGAGCCAGGGGACACAACCTCAGGGATGTGACGGTGGAATTCCCTCTCGGCATGATGATATGCGTTACCGGAGTTAGCGGCAGCGGCAAGTCGTCGCTCGTCAGCGACACCCTGCGCCCCGCCCTCAGCCGCCACCTCTACAACTCCTACGACCAGCCGCTGGAACACGCCGCCGTAACCGGCATGGATAATATAGACAAACTCGTGGTGGTGGACCAATCGCCCATAGGCCGTTCGCCGCGCAGCAACCCGGCCACCTATTCCAACGTCTTCGGCGATATACGCAAACTTTTCGAGGCTACGCCCGATGCGCAGGTACGCGGCTTCAAGGCGGGGCGCTTCTCATTCAACGTCAAGGGCGGACGCTGCGAAGAGTGCCGTGGCGCGGGAGTGCAGACGATAGAGATGAATTTCCTGCCCGACGTTTACGTGCGCTGCAAAGTGTGCGGCGGCAACCGCTACAACCGCGAGACCCTGGCCGTGAAATATAAAGGCAAGAGCATAAACGACGTGCTGAGCATGACGGTAAACCGCGCCGTGGAGTTTTTCGAGAACATCCCATCCATACATGCCAAACTGAAGGCCATACAGGATGTCGGTCTGGGTTACCTTACCCTCGGTCAGCCATGCACCACGTTGTCGGGCGGCGAGAGCCAGCGCATAAAGCTCTCGGCCGAACTTGCCCGCCGCGATACGGGCAGTACGCTCTACATTTTGGACGAACCCACCACGGGCCTGCATTTCGAGGACGTGCGTCAACTGTTGGACGTAATAGGCAAGTTGATAAGCCGCGGAAACAGCGTGATAATAATAGAGCATAACCTGGATGTGATAAAGACGGCCGACCATATAATAGACATAGGGCCAGACGGGGGAGAGGCCGGCGGCCGTGTAATAGCGCAGGGTACGCCCGAAGAGATCGCTCTGGCGCGGGAGAGCTATACTGGTAATTTCCTTTCGGAAATATTGGACCGGCCTTAACTCGGGTTTGTCTGATCGATCCACTCTTTCACACATTTCGCCGACAAGTATAGGTATATTCTTAAAACGACGTGAGTTTTACCTCGGTAAAACTCACGTCGTTTTAGAAACTATGCCCGGCGGCGGCGTAAGGCGCGCCGTTCTTACTTCACGTTTCCGGCGACAAAGCCGGCTTTCCGGCTGGCACGGATAACTTCCGCTACTCCTTTTTCTCGTCGTCCAGGTATTCCGACAGTTTGTCCGCCGCTTTCTTAGCCTGGCTGCGGGCTTTGTGGATGATCTCTTCGGCTTTGCCGGTCACCTTGTCCGCCACAGTGTCGGCTTTGTCCGACAGCTTGTCGTACTGCACCCGGGCTTTCATCTTTATGTCTGCGATGATGTCGGGATCGTAGGCTTTGTCGATCAGGTAGCCGCGGAAAACGTCGATGGCGGCAAGGGCTTGTTTTTCGGTCAGTTTGGCTCTTTCTTTGAGCAGGTCTTTCAGTGTTTCCATATCGGTTGTATGTTTTTCGGATAATGACCGATATACAGCAAAATGCGCGCCGTTATGGAAAAACGTTTACTCGGGCTTTATTTCCCTTTCATATTCGCCCGCAGGCCTTGCTATTGCCGCGCCCGGAGCCGCGGGATGGCCAAAGACGGGATTGCCAAGGTTGTCGAAAGTGAAAGGCTGCAGCCGCGCCACGCGGTCTTTCCATCCGTTCTCGCGCGAGGTTTTGCTGTGGTAGTATATCCAATATTCCGTGTCGTCGGGCGAGGTGGCGAAACTGGCGTGTCCCACGCCCAGCACCCGGTCGTCGCCGCTGAATACCGGTCCCGATTTTATCCACGACGCGGGGTTGAGCGGGTCGCTCTCCGGCGAACGCAGCCTGAGCTGTCCCAGACAGTAATTCACTGTCCACGATCCTCGCGTGGAGTATATGATAAACAGGTCGTCGCCATGCCGCAGGGCCGACGGACCCTCCTGCAACGATATGTGTTCGCCCCTTTCCCAAGGTTGGTCGGGCTTGCTTAGCAGCACCCTTTTGCCTATGGTCCACGGATTTTCCATAGAGGCTATGTAGAGGTTCTGGCCGGTGGCGTCCGTGCCTCGCTGCTTTTCCCATCCGGACCATACGGCGTAGAGCTTTTCCCTGTGTTTGAATACCGTCATGTCTATGCCCCAGACGTTGTCCTTCTCCTGTCGCGGATCGTCGCCGGTGTAGAGCATCCCGCGGTCGCGGTAGTCGCCCAGGGGGGTGTCGCACTCCAGCACCCCGGCCCTTTGCCATATATACGGGGTTTTATTCTCCTTGCCCGCGGCGTAATAGATATACCATTTGCCGTCGACGAAATGCACTTCGGGCGCCCAGATGAAAAAGCTGTTCCATGCGTTCTCCGGGGCGCGCCATACGATCCTTTTCGTCTCTTTGCGCGTCATGAATCGCGATTGCGAGACCTCTATCCCACCCGCAACCGAGCGGCAGGTATAGTACATCCCGTCGTGTTTGACGATCCAGGGGTCGGCCCCTTTCCACAGCGGGTTGACGAAAGTCTTCGATACTTCCTGCGCCTGCGAACACGTCGCGGCGAGCAGGAGCGAGAGGAGAAGCAGTTTCTTCATGGCACGTCGATTTAGGCCCGCATTGCTCTACCGCCTGCGGCGCGATGATTTTTTTGAAACGGAGTATGCCGGACGGCGGTTTTCCTGTACGGGGAAAAGCTCGCCCGACTTGAAGTCGTACGATCCGGCTATCCGGAAATCCAGCTGTTTGCGTTGCAGATCGGCCCTTAGCACCTCTATGCGTACGCGGTCGCCCAAGGTGAACGTACGCCCTGTGGCGCGGCCGGTTATGGCGTAATCGTCTTCGTTGAATACGTATAAGTCGTCCTGCATGTCCCTCAACGCGGCCATGCCTTCTATGTGCGTGTCCGCCAACTCTATGTAGACGCCCCATTCGGTAACGCCGGATATAGTCCCGTCGAACTGCTGCCCCATGCGGTCGAGCATGAATTCCACCATTTTGTACTTTATCGACGCGCGCTCGGCCTCGGCCGCGCGTACTTCCATCGCGGAAGAGTGTTCGCACAGTTTTTCATACTCGGGTTTCGGGGCCGATTTGCCGCCGGCCAGGTAACGGGCCAGGAGGCGGTGTACCATCATGTCGGGGTAACGGCGTATGGGCGAGGTGAAATGGGTGTAAAAGTCGAACGCCAGGCCGTAGTGGCCTATGTTATCCGTGGAGTAGTATGCTTTGGCCATGGTGCGGACGGCCAGGGTGGAGATAACGTTCTCTTCGGCCTTGCCGTGTATCTGTTTCATCAGGTCGTTCATCTGGCGTGCTATGAGCCTCTGCTGATCGGCCTTGAAGTAGTAGCCGAACCGCAGTATGAACCGGCTGAACTGGGCCAGTTTGTCCTCGTCGGGCTTGTCGTGTACGCGGTAGACGAACGTGCGCGAGGCGTTCGCCCCCTCGCCGCGTTTCCGTCCCACGAATTCGGCCACCGTGCGGTTGGCAAGCAGCATGAACTCCTCTATCAACTGATTGGACTCCTTTTGCTCCTTGAAATACACGCCCAGGGGTTTGCCGTTGTCGTCGAGACGGAATTTGGCCTCCTCCCTTTCGAAGGCAATAGAGCCTCGGGCAAATCGAGCCGCGCGCATTTTTTGCGCCAACGAGTTGAGCGTTAGTATCTGTTCTTTGAAATCCCCTTCGCCTGTTTCGATGACTTTCTGTGCCTCTTCGTATGCGAAACGGCGGTCGGAGCGTATTACGGTGCGTCCTATCCAATGCTTGCGTACGATGCCTTCTGCATCCATTTCGAATAAAGCAGAGAAGCACAGTTTATCCTCGTCGGGACGCAGCGAGCAGAGGAAATTCGAGAGTCTTTCGGGCAGCATGGGTACGGTGCGGTCAACCAGGTAGACGCTCGTGGCCCTCTCAACGGCCTCCGTCTCCACTATCGAGCCTTCGCGCACATAGTGGGTCACGTCGGCTATGTGGACGCCCACTTCCCAGAATCCGGCCTCCAGCGGGCGGATCGACAGCGCGTCGTCGAAATCCTTGGCGTCGGCCGGGTCAATGGTCATGGTGGGGATCCCCCTCATGTCGCGCCTTTCGGCCACGTCCGCGGCGGTTATCTCGCCGGGAATGGCTTCGGCGGCCTCTTCCACCTCCCCATCGAACCGATAGGGTAGGTTGTACTCGGCCAGTATGGCGTGCATCTCGGCGTTGTTATCACCCGCCATGCCGAATACGTCTACGATCTCTCCTATGGGATTTTTCATGTTGGACGGCCAGTCCATGATCCTCACGCCCACTTTCTGCCCGTCTTTGGCGTCTTTTCCGAGCGGGGGATGTATGAACACGTCGGCTGGCATCTTGCGCGAATCGACCCTTACGAAGCCGAATCCTCGCGAAACCTCCAGCCTGCCCACATAGACCTGCCTGTTGCGCTCGATCACGCGCACCACTTCGCCCTCGGGGGCGTTGCCGCCTTGCGGCTGCCTTATTACGGCCACCTCGACTCTGTCGCCGTTCAGCGCATTGCGCGACAGGCGCCGGTTGATGAATATATCGCCCTCCAGAGCGTCGGTTTTGACGTACATGGATCCCGACGAGAGCATGTCCACCACACCCTCGAAAGTCTGACGGCCCGATTGCCTGTCGCTCAGGCGGTATTTGCCGTCGGCCACCTCTTCTATTATTCCCTGTCCGGCCAGCGAGGCCATTATGTCGCGCGCCTCGGCCTTGGCCTCGCGCGATCCGCCCAGGGCCGAAGCCAGCGAGCGGACGGTGTATTTTTTATCGGGGAAAGAGCGGAAAAGATCGGCCACCAGCGATGCAGTATCGACCGGCTTTACCGTCTTGCGTTTGTGTACAGGCTCTTTCCTTGTATTGATTTTTTTCTTTTTAGACATCCTGAATATATTTGCATCCAAAGGTAGTTATTATTTGGTTACGGCTTCGTTAAAAAGTCTATCTTTGTGATGATAATTAGAAACTGTCTATGCCTTCCAAAGTATATTTCACCGATTTTCGCACCCAATCCACCAGCCTGCCTGGCAAGATGGAGAGGCTGGTACGCGTCGCGGGCATCGAATCCCTGGATTGCAACAATAAATTCACTGCCGTAAAACTCCATTTCGGCGAACCTGGTAACGTGGCCTACGTGCGCCACAACTTTGCCGACCGAATGGTAAAGGTATTGCAGTCGCTCGGGGCCAGGGTTTTCCTCACCGACGCCAACACCCTTTACTCGGGCCGGCGCGCCAATGCCGTGGATCATCACCTTAGCGCCGCCGCCAACGGATTCAACCTGATAGGCGTGCGTGCTCCGGTGATAATAGCCGACGGCCTGAAGGGTACGGAGCAGCGCGAGGTGGAGATAGGCCTTGAACTGTGCCGCACCGCCCGCATAGCCTCGGCCATGGCCGACGCCGACGTCGTCGTGTCCATGAACCACGTCAAGGGTCACGGCATGGCGGGTTTCGGAGGGGCGCTCAAAAATATAGGCATGGGCGGGGCCAGTCGCGCCGGCAAGATGGATCTCCACTCGTCGTCCAAACCCCGGATCAACCGCGAAAAATGCACCGGATGCCGTCAGTGCGTAAAGGATTGCAATTACGGCGCGGTCACCCTCGACGACGATCGTAGGGCCGTCATAAATTATGCCCTGTGCGTGGGTTGCGGACAGTGCGTGGCAGTGTGCCGTTATGATTCGGCCCAGGCCGTGCTGGATAACGCGTCGGACATAATGAACAGGAAAATAGCCGAATACACCTATGCCATATTGAAGGATAAGCCCCATTTCCATCTCAGTTTCATAATGGACGTCTCGCCCGAGTGCGATTGCTGGGGCCATAACGACGCGGCGATAGTCCCCAATATAGGCATGGCCGCCTCTTTCGATCCGGTGGCCCTCGACCAGGCCTGCGCCGACCTTGTCGCCGGCGCGCCCGCCCTGCGAAGCAGCGTTATGGCAGGCGTGGGCGTCTTACCTTCGTCACCGGCGGATTTCGCCGGAAGCGAGAAGTTCAAACTGATACACCCCGATACCGATTGGAAGACAGGCATAACCCACGCCGTCAAGATCGGTCTCGGCTCTTCCGAGTATGAATTGATAACCATAAAGTAAAAGAACCCATGAAAAAGATCCTCTTCACTCTCGCCGCCGCGATGATATGCGGCTTTGCGAGCGCCCAACAGCCTTCGAACGACAACCGTATAGAGGTTAACGCCCGCTCCTCGCGAGAGGTGTCTCCCGACGAGTTTTTCATTAATATAACCCTCGACCAGAACGAAAATAACGGCAAATACACCATCGACCAACTCGATAAACGCCTCTACGACGCCCTTAAAAAGGCTGGAGTCGATGCGGATAAAGAGCTTAAAGTTAACGATATGTCCTCCACGCTGAAAAGCTACCTGCTCAAAAAGAACGAGGGACTTATAGCCAAGGAATATCGTCTGAAGATAGGCACGGCGCAACTTATGCCCGTATTCCGCGAACTCGACAAGGCCGGCATCCCCACCGTGGAGGTGGTAGGCAGCCGCTTTTCAAAATACAAGGAGGTCTATAACGAACTGCTCGGCGAGGCCGTGACCGAGGCTCGCCAGAGGGCCGATATAATGGCCAAAGCGGCCGGAGCGCAGGTGGTCGGGGTGATTTTCATACAAACATACGACAACACCGCCATGTACGAAGCCGCCCCCATGGCCGCCAACGTCTTTACGCGCAAGGTCATGGTGGCCGACGCCGGTTCGGTACCCGACCTGGAGTTCACCGGCATACGCATAGAGGCCAATATTACGGCGCGTTTCGTTATCGGTCTCACGAGATAGCGGGCCGGTCCGATGTCCCTGCCCTCAATAGAACTCACCGCCGACGGCAGCCACACCCTGCGCCATCCGGTGCTGGGCGACACCTATCACTCCCTGCGAGGTGCGGTGGGCGAGGCCATGCACGTCTTTATCCGCGGCGGCCTGGAGTGGGCCGGCGTCGGACGCGGGTCGGTGAGGATACTCGAGGTGGGTTTGGGCAGCGGACTGAACTGCCTGCTTACTGCGCGCCATGCGGAGGCGGAGCGGCTGGCGGTTGAGTATCACGCACTGGAGTTTTATCCCGTACCCGCAGAGGTGTGGAGTGCGATGGATTACGCTTCCGACCCTCTTTTTTGCGCCGTCCACCGCGCCCCGTGGGAGACGGCCGAGCTACTGTCGGATTATTTTGTGATCAAAAAACGCGCCTGCGATTTGGTTTCTGCAGATTTGGGCGCTATCTTTGATATGATCTACATGGACGCTTTCGCCCCCGACACCCAACCTGAGATGTGGAGTGCGGAAGTGTTCGCGAAACTATACCGCCACACCGCCCCCGGGGGAGCGTTGGTGACCTATTCGGCCAAAGGCGACGCCCGCCGGGCCATGGAGGCCGCTGGCTACGCCGTGGAGCGCCTGCCGGGAGCGTTGGGTAAACGCCATATGGTGAGGGCGGTAAAAAAAGATTAGTTATGGAGAAAGAATTTGCATTCGACTATGAGCATTACTCTACGTTGAAAGATATGCCCGAGGCGGACAGGCAGCTCGTCGAGTCCGCTCGCCAGGCTTGCCGGACGGCCTACGCCCCGTATTCCAATTTCCATGTGGGCGCTGCCGCGCTTCTGGAGAGCGGCCGTGTCGTTACGGGCAGCAACCAGGAGAGCGAGGTCTTCCCCGCCGGCGTGTGCGCCGAGCGCTGCCTGCTTTTCGACCACCAGGCCCACGCCGCCGCCGATCCGATAGTGGCCCTGGCCGTCACTTCCGATCCCGCCGCCAGGGAGTGCTATCCATGCGGAATGTGCCGTCAGGTGATAGCCGACACCGAGCGTCGCCAGGGGCGTCCCATCCGGATCATAATGGCCGGACAGACGAGCGCCACGGTTGTCGATTCGGCCCTCAGGCTGTTGCCTTTCACCTTTAAACTTTAGAAAGGTGTTCAGTCCGGATGACATACTCTACGAGGATAACCACCTGATGGTGGTCAACAAGCGCCCCGGCGACCTCGTGCAGCCCGACCCGTCGGGCGCGCCGGCCCTCGAGAACGAGATAAAGGCGTTTATAAAGCAACGCGACGGCAAGCCGGGAGAGGTATTCCTCGGCGTGGTACACCGTATTGACCGTCCCGTGAGCGGAGCGGTGATCTTTGCCAAGACGAGCAAGGCCCTTGTGCGCCTGAATCAAATGGTCAAGGACCGCGCTATAAAAAAAACCTACTGGGCGGTTACGGACAGACCACCGCCGCAACAGGAGGCGCTGCTCGTCCACCATGTCGTGCGCAACCCCGGAAAGAACACTTCCAAGGCTTTCGACGCTCCGACCAAGAATAGCAAAGAGGCCCGTCTGCGCTATCGCCTGGCCTGCTCGTCCGACCGTTTCCACCTGCTCGATATAGAGTTGATAACCGGCCGCCACCATCAGATCAGATGTCAGTTGGCCATGATAGGATGCCATATAAAAGGCGACCTTAAATACGGGGCCGCCCGCTCAAATCCCGACGGCGGGATATGCCTTCACTCGCGCCGCGTGGAATTCGTACACCCGGTATGCCCGCCCGGAGAGACGCCGCGGCAGATAAATATAACCGCCCCCGCGCCCAAAGATAACCTGTGGCGTTTTTTCGAGGAGAATGCGGGGCGCTGAAAAACGTTTATTATGAAAAGAATACTTTTGCTGCTCTGCGCGTTGTCGTTTTCCTGCATGTGCCTGGCTCAGGGCAATTTCCACGATTTTCAGGTTACCGACATCGACGGCAACCGTTTCGACCTGGCAACCCTGAAGGGCAAAAAGGTGCTTGTGGTGAATGTGGCCTCAAAATGCGGCCTGACCCCTCAATACGAGCAGTTACAGGCCCTGTATGAGAAATATAAAGACCGCGATTTCGTAGTGGTGGGCTTCCCGTCCAATAATTTCCGTGAACAGGAACCAGGCTCCGACCAGGACATCAAAGCGTTCTGTACATCAAAATACAACGTGACCTTCCCTATGATGGCCAAAATAGACGTCACCGGAGCCGCTAAGGCCCCGGTGTACAAATGGCTTACGGAGAAGGCCGCCAACGGAAAGGCCGACGCCGGGGTCCAATGGAACTTCCAGAAATTCATGGTCGACGAGAGAGGCGATTGGGTGGGTTTCGTCGCCCCCCGCGAAAGCCCTCTGTGCGACAGGATAGTCGATTGGATCGAGTCGGGCCGCATGCCTTAAACCTCCTGTAACGAACCACAATACCTGAACTTATGAGATATTTTTCCGCAAGTGCCGCCGCGTTTATGGTTGCGGCCGGCGTGACGGCCCCTGCGCGGGCCGCTAAACCGCAAACGGCCTCCGCGCCGACGCCTAATGTCAATTTCGTGATAATCAATTTCGACGACGTGGGGTACGGCGATTTTTCGTGTTCCGGAGCCATAGAATACGAAACTCCCAATATCGACCGTGTAGCCTCCCGAGGCATGCGTTTCACCCATTTCCTGTCGGCCCAGCCCATAAGCGGAGCGTCGCGTATGGGTCTGATGACGGGATGTTACCCCAACCGCCTGAGCTATGCGGGAGCTCCGGGGCCGGGAGCCAGGATAGGCATAGCCGCCGAGGAGGAGACTATGGGCGAAATGCTCAAGAAGATAGGGTACGCCACCGCCGTATACGGCAAATGGCACCTGGGCAATCGCAGGCAGTTCCTTCCGTTGCAGAACGGTTTCGACGAGTATTACGGCCTGCCTTATTCCAACGATATGGGTCCGCGTCCGGGCAACACTAATCCCCCCATTCCCCTCTACCATAACAACGACGTGGTTGCGCGCGATCCCGATCAGTCCAGGCTTACGACCGATTACACCACTTACGCTACGAATTTTATCCGCGACCACCGCGGAGGCCCGTTCTTTATCTACCTGGCCCACACCATGGCCCACGTGCCTCTGGCCGTATCGGATAAATTCAAGGGCAAGAGCAGGCAGGGGATGTACGGCGACGTGATGATGGAGATAGACTGGAGCGTGGGCGAGATAATGCGTACCCTGGAACAGTACGGCCTGGATAAGAATACTTTCGTGATGATCACCTCCGACAACGGCCCAAGTCTTTTCTACGGCAACCACGCAGGATCGGCGGGAGGGCTGCGCCAGGGTAAGGCTACCACTTTCGAGGGAGGCAACCGCGTTCCCTGCATAATGATGTGGCCCGGAACGATCCCGGCCGGGACGGTCTGCAACCGCCTGGCCTCACAGATAGACATGCTCCCTACCGTGGCCGAGATATCGGGCGCTCCGCTTCCGTCCCTCGCCATCGACGGGGTCAGCATCCTTCCCCTCATGAAAGGCGACGCCAGGGCCAATCCGCGCGAACACTTCGCTTTCTGGTTCAACCGCAACGACCTGGAGGCGGTTACCGACGGCCACTACAAGCTGATATTCCCCCATCGCCACCGCGACTATACGGCCTATACTCCGGGCAGCGACGGCCGTCCCGGGAAAAGCGCCCAGGGCGAAGTGACCAGGCAGGAACTTTACGATCTGCGCCGCGATCCGGGCGAGCGCTACGATGTGATAGAGATGTATCCGGAGGTGGCCGAAAGGCTTAACGCCTACGCCGAGACGATGAGGAAGAAACTTGGCGACAACCTTACCAAAACCGAAGGCAGTGAAGTCAGGCCGTCCGGCGTGTCGGAAGAGTAGGGGATCGGCCTGAAAAACAGGTTGGAGTTCAGATGCGCGTCAAAATAAAGCGCTGGGCCTTACCACGCTAAAAGAGCGACAGGGACGAGTCCCTGTCGCTCTTTTAGTTTTTCTTAGGTGCGGCCCGAATAAAGAATTAAAACGTAATACACTTAGAGCCTGTCTGAATTTCATTCATATAAAATATTATGAATCAATTTTTTGATGATTTTTTCGCCCGCCGAGGGAGACGTGGCAGTGTCCCACGGCGAGTGAGGCGGATGGATAAAGCGCAAAAAAGAACCATAAGATTTTGTGGGAATAAATTTTAGACAGACTCTTACTAAACCTCAAGCGTTCCTTATCCCGACTCGCGTTGATTATTATTTGCCGCCCGATTATCTGTAATGGGCAGGCGTTACGGCGAATTCAAACAGATTGTCGCCTCCGGGGCCGAGGTAGACATATTTTACGATAACCGCATTTTTTCGGAACGCAGCCATGTCCGGTTCGTTCTTTACGCTCGTTATCAGGTGTTGCGGAAGATATTTGCGTAGCGAGTCCATCGGCATTGGCATGCGCGTGGTGTCGAGCGTGTAGTAATAGTTGAAGCCTACCGCGGAGACGGCCGAGGCGCTGTCCAGCCGCGTAGCTTCGTCGAGCTGTACGGGGCATGTCTTGTTGATCTCTTCGGCGGCTTTCTTCATCTGGCCTTCGAAAGAGTTGTCTTTCCATGGAGGGTTGAAAAGCATCGCTACGACCAGCGAGCCTGCTATCGTGCCTATTGCGGCGCCTATGCCCGCCTTCAGCTTTTTATTTTTCTTTTCCTGCTTTTGGGTTTGCTCCGTGTTTTCCATGCGGTTTGGTTTGTGTCGATCAAAACAAATTATGCTTGCGGGTGTAACCTGAGTTCATATTAATTTACGTTTATCGTCTCCAGCGCGCGGTCTATCCTTTCGAGGGTTCCCTCTCTCCCTATTATCTCGCATATGGCCGCCACCGAAGGGCCTTTGGACGCTCCAACCACGGCCAGGCGCAGGGTGTTCATGACCTGTCCCATCGGATGGGCGCCGGCTTCTATCCACGAGTGTATCGCCGCCTCTATCTTCCCGGCCGTAAAGTCGCCTATGCCGGCCAGTACGCCGCGCAGGGCGGCCAGACGGGCGGGATTTTCGCCTTTCCAGAACTTTTCCACCGTCTTGGCTTCGTACTCCGACGGGGCCTCGAAAAGATACGACGACAGATCCCAAAAATCTCCGACGAACGTGGCGCGCTCTTTTATCAGCCCCGCTATTTTGGTGGCCATGAAGATGCAGGCGTCCACCCCTTTTTCTCGAAGTATGGGCAGGAACAGCGCCCCCAGCTCCTCGTCGCTTTTCGAGTGGAGGTATGTGGCGTTGAACCAGCGCGCCTTTTCGGGATCGAACCTTGCGCCTGCCTTGCCCACGCGGTCGAGCGAAAACGCCCCTATAAGTTCGTCCATCGAGAATATCTCCTGCTCCGTGCCGGGATTCCATCCCAGCAGGGCGAGCATGTTTATGAAGGCCTCGGGGAAGTAGCCGTCCTCGCGGTAGCCGCGCGAGGTTTCGCCTTCGGGCGATGTCCAGCGCAGCGGGAAGACGGGAAAGCCCATTTTGTCGCCGTCCCTCTTGCTCAGCTTGCCGCCTCCCGTGGGCTTGAGCAGCAGCGGAAGGTGGGCGAATTCGGGCTGCGTGCCGCTCCATCCGAAAGCCCTGTAGAGCAGGTAATGCAGCGGCAGCGACGGCAGCCACTCCTCGCCGCGGATCACGTGGGTGATCTCCATCAAGTGGTCGTCCACTATGTTGGCCAGATGGTATGTGGGCAGCGCGTCGGCCGATTTGTACAACACCTTGTCGTCGAGCGTCGAGGTGTTCACTTTTACCTCGCCGCGGATGGCGTCGGCCATCGTCACCTCTTCGTTCTCCGGCATGCGGAAACGGATGACCCATTGTTCGCCCGCGGCCATGCGCCTTTCCACCTCTTTGGCTGGCAGGGCGAGCGACGTGGCCAGGCGCGCGCGCACCGCGTAGTTATAGCAGAATGTCTCTCCGCGCGCCTCGGTCTCGGCGCGCAGGGCGTCGAGTTCGGCCGGGGTGTCGAAAGCGTAATAGGCCTCGCCCGACTCCACTAACTGCGTGGCGTACTGCAGATATATCTCCCTGCGCTGGCTCTGGCGGTAAGGGGCGTGCGGGCCTCCTTCGGCCACTCCTTCGTCCACTTTTATCCCGCACCACGCCAGCGCCTCGTTTATATATTCTTCCGCGCCCGGCACGAAACGTTGCGAGTCGGTGTCCTCGATGCGGAGTATGAAATCGCCTCCGTGGCGACGGGCGAAGAGATAGTTATAGAGGGCGGTGCGTACCCCTCCGATATGCAGAGGCCCCGTGGGGCTGGGGGCGAAACGCACCCTTACTTTCCTGTTTTGGCTCATGGTTCTAAAAGAATAGAGTGCAAAATTAACAATTTTAAGCGGATTCCCAGCTTATTTGCGGAACGACTCCGAAACGAATTCCAGGACCATCGGCAGCCCTGTGCGCCAGTAGTCCCATGTGTGCGCGCCGTCCCTGACGCGGTATTCGTGTTTTATCTCCTTTTGCCTGAAGATTATGTGGATCGAGGACGAATCCATATACAGGAAATCGTCGTCGCCGCAGTCCACCCACCAGCGCACCTGGCGGAAACCTTCGAGCGCGGCCGCGTCGGCGTTGTTTATTATGTCCGTCAGGTTGTGGCGGCGGTAGTAGGCGTCGAATTCCTCCCTGGTCACCCCTTTTAAGTATCCTGCCTCCGTGAATCTGCTGAATATAAGCTCTTTATCCAACGCCGCGTAGGGGCTGAGCGGACATGCCGCCGCAAACATCTCGGGATGGTGCAGTGCGTAGTAGAGCGTCCCGCCGCCGCCCATCGACAGGCCGGCTATGGCCCTGTGGTCGCGGTCGGCGAGGCATCTGTAGGTTTTTTCTATGTGCGGTATCAGCTCGCCGAAGAAATAGTCCTCATAACGCCATTCTCCCTTTATGCCGTTGAAATAGCCCTGCCTCGGCGCACCGGCGTCGGGCATCACTATTATCATCTCCACGGCCTTGCCCTCTTCCACCGCCTTGTCGGCTATGGCTTTAACCTTGCCGTTGCGTATCCACGCCGACTGGTTGCCGCCCGCGCCGTGCAGCAGGTAAAGCACGGGATAGCTCTTGCCCGACGTTTGGTAGCCTTCGGGCAGGTAAATGGCATATTTTTTCTCTACGCCGAGTACGTCGCTCTTTATCGCTAAGTTGTCCTGCGTAACGCCGCCTGCCGCGAGTGCCGTGGCTATCCCGATGGCCAGGCATAAAGATATTACCCTTTTCATATTTTTATGGTTTTGATGATCGACTCTGCCGTCTTTTCTATCTTCCGTTTGGTCAACTCGGCGTCTGCCGCCGTTTCGCCGCCAACGGGGCCGGAGTGTATTGGATAGATGCCCGCAAACCCGAGCGAGTCCATCCCCGGCCAAGGTTCCACGCCGCCGCATATGGCCGCCACGGGTATCCCCCTGGCCGCAGCCGCTTCCAGGACGCCCGCGGGGGCTTTGCCCATGGCGGTCTGGGCGTCCAGGCGGCCCTCGCCGGTTATCACCAAACAGGCTCCTTCCAGCATTTTGTCAAAGCCGACGGCATCCAGCACGGTGCGCGCGCCGTTGCGCAGCGAAGCCCCGAGCATGGCGGCCATCATGCCCGCTATGCCTCCTGCGGCCCCTGCCCCTGGGATGTTTCGTATATCCATTCCCGTAAGCCCCTCCGCAATCCGGGCAAGACGCTCCATGCCGGCCTCGAGGCGTTCCACCGCCGCGGCGTCCGCGCCTTTCTGCGGCGCGAATACCCTTGCCGCTCCGCGCGGGCCGGTAAAAGTGGCCGATACGTCGCAAGCAACAGTGAACCGGGCGTCCGTTCCCGAAGGCGTTATGGAAGCTATGCCGGACAGGTTGCCGCCCGTAACCGCCATCCTGTCGCCGTACTTGTCGAAAAACCCGAAGCCGAGGGCCGAGAGCAGCCCCGCGCCGCCGTCACAGGTGGCGCTGCCGCCCACGCCTATTATGAACCGGCGGCAACCTCGCCCCAGGGCGTCGGAAATAAGCTCGCCCGTGCCGTAAGAGGTTGCGGTAAGCGGGTTGCGCTCACCGCGGACGAGCCGCGCCAGGCCTCCAGCCTCCGCTACGTCTATGGCTGCCGTGCCGTCGGCAAGCATGGCGTAGCGCGCCTCTATCGGACGCATCAGCGGGTCGTGTGCGGGGGCCGTTATACATTCCCCTCCGCAGGCCTCCATGAGCGCTTCCGCCGTGCCTTCGCCGCCGTCGGCCATTGTAACGCGCACTATATTACACCTGTCGCCCAAAATCCGCCGCAGGCCGCGCTCGACGGCAAGCGCCACGTCGGCCGACGTCAGCGAGCCTTTGAACGAATCGGACGCTATGACTATTTTGGGCGTCATCGTCATTTACGGCTTTAGCCGTTCATGCGGGTAAGCGGGGTGATGTCCAGCGGGGCGTGGCGTCCCGTCAAATACTGGTAATATCCGGCTATGCCTATCATTGCGGCGTTGTCGGTAGTAAAGCGCAATTCGGGCAGGAAGGTCCTCCATCCGCGTTTCTGTCCTTCGGCGGCTATGGCGTTCCTCAGCCCGGAGTTGGCCGACACCCCTCCCGCTATGGCTATGTCCTTTATTTTGTATTCCCTGGCGGCCTTTATCAGTTTGTCCATCAATATTTCCGTTATGCGGCTTTGCAGCGAGGCGCACAGGTCGGCCCTGTTGTTTTCGATGAAGGCCGGGTCCTGGGCCATGTGGTCGCGCAGGAAGTAGAGGAACGACGTTTTCAGTCCGCTGAAACTGTAGTTGAGTCCCGGTACGGAGGGTTTGGCGAAAGGGAACCTTTTGGGATCGCCCTGTGCGGCCAGCTTGTCTATGACAGGGCCTCCGGGGTAGGGGAGGTCCATGACTTTGGCGCACTTGTCGAACGCTTCGCCCGCGGCGTCGTCTATTGTAGTGCCTATTATCTCCATGTCGAGGTGGCCGCTCACGAGGATTATCTGCGTGTGTCCGCCGGATACGAGCAGGCACAGGAAAGGAAACGATGGATGGGGCGTGTCGCGACCGGGCTGGTCGATGAAATGCGACAGCACGTGGCCCTGGAGATGGTTTACCTCCACCATGGGTATGCCCCGCGCCAGCGAAAGCCCTTTGGCGAAAGACACCCCCACCAGTAGCGACCCGAGCAGTCCGGGGCCGCGGGTGAAAGCGACGGCGTCTATGTCGTCCATTCCCACCGCCGCCGCCGCGAGGGCTTCGTGTACCACCGGGACTATATTCTGCTGGTGGGCGCGCGAGGCCAGCTCCGGTATCACGCCGCCGTACTTTATGTGTACGGCCTGGCTGGCGATGACGTTGGAGAGCATGGTGCAGTCGTCGAGGACCGCGGCCGAGGTGTCGTCGCAGGATGATTCTATGGCTAATATTTTCATAAAGATCCGTCGTTTTGGGATGCGAAAGCGGCGGCGATATCGGCTTTTTTGTTAAATTTGCAGGATATATCAGCGCCTTTCCGGTGAGCAAAGTTATAAAAATATTGGTTTCGTTCTTCTCCGCGCTCGCTCTCGGCGCGCTGATGCTTTTGACTGCCGTCTCGCTGGCGCTCGAAATACCTGCCGTACAAAACTTTATAACGGACAAAGCCGCGGAGCTGCTCTCTGAAAAACTCGGCACGCGGATAAGCATAGGCAGCGTCAGGCTGAAGTTCGTAAGTCGCGCCAGCATAAAGGACCTTTACATAGAGGACATGCACGGCGATACCCTCCTGTACGCCGGGGAGATAGACGCAGGCATACGCAACCCGGGAATTGCAGGCGGAGCCGTCGAACTCGGGGCCGTGAAACTCGACAGGGTGCGTTTCTATATGTATCAGACCGACCGCCGGATAAGCAACCTGGCCGAGATACTCGAAAAGTTGAAGAGCGACAAGCCCAGGGAGAAGAAGGGCGGCTTCCGCCTCAGCGCCGCCTCGCTCGCCGTAAACGACCTCAAATACCGCTACCGCAAGCTCGAACCGGACGATAAACCCTACGGCGTCAATTTCACCGACGTCGACGTACTCAGGCTCGACATGCAGGCAGGCAACATATCCGTGGCGGACGATTCCGTGTCGATGCGCATAGGGAACATCGCCGTCAGCGAGCGCTCCGGTTTGAGGGTCGAGAGTCTGTCGTCGGATCTATTCTCCATTTCGGGCCGGGGCATGAGCTTCATACGGCTCAATATCCTTACGCCCGATTCGCGCGTGGCGATGAACTATCTGCATATAAAGGGCGAATCGTGGAAAAGTTACGGCGATTTCATCCACCGCATGCACATGAGCGCCGATGTGGTTAATTCCACTGCGAGTTTCCGCACGATATCCTATTTCGCGCCGACTTTGCGCGAATGGCGATCGGTTTACCGCAACTTCTCGGGCCAGGTGGAGGGGACGGTGGCCGATATGCACGGCTTTATAGAACGGGCAGGTACGTTATCCACCGAATTGCGCGGAGTGGAATTTTCCATGAAAGGGTTGCCCGACGCCCAAAATACGCTGTTTAAATTCACCGTGGGCAGCGTGACGACCAACGCCGGCGACGCCATGTTCATCATGCGCGACATTACGGGTCGGGAGCTTCCGCCCAATGGCGCGGCCATGCTCGGACGGCTGGGGACGATCTCTTTCGGCGGCAATTTCGACGGTTCGCTCAGCCGCTTCCACGCCAAGGGCAACCTGCATACCGGGCGGGGGGCCGCCGACGTCGACCTCAGTTTCCTTCCCGCGGCCAAAGGACGCACGCTGGTGGACGGAAGCCTGACGTTGTCGGGCGTCGACCTGGGCGTATTGCTCGACAACCCGTCCCTGGGCCGGGCCGACGTTTCGGGCAGCGTGAAAGGCGGTTTCGACGCCCACACGATAGACATGGACGCCGACGCCGAGGTGGGCAGTCTGCATTACAACGGCTACACCTACACGGGCATAAACATGAAAGGCCGGATGGAAAACCGCAAGTATACGGGAAAGATAACCTCGGCCGATCCCAATATGGCGTTCGACTTCGACGGGACGCTCGATTTCAACGATTCTACGCCGCATTACGACTTCGACCTCAGGCTTCGCCGCGCCGACCTCCACCGCCTGAATTTCAACCGCCGCGACTCCGTGTCGGTACTCGCCTGCCGCCTGGAGGCCAATGCGTCGGGAAGCACGCTCGACGATATAACCGGCCGGGCGTCGATAGACGACGTGATGTATGTCAGCCCATGGGATTCCGTGAGTACGGGAAGGATAGAGATTGCGGCGGAGAACAGCGCGCAGCACAAGAAGATGACGATGAACTCGTCGTTCGCCGATATCCAGTTCCAGAGCCGCCTGAGCTATTCCAACCTTTTCGAATACCTCACCTGGACGCTCAACTATTTCATACCCACGCTCGACGCTCCGGAAAAGACAGCTAAGAACGGCGCGGCGGCCGCGGCTAACGCAGGCGATTACTATTTCCTGAAAATGAAGATAAAGGAGGCCAACAGCGTTGCCGGACAGATAGTCCCCGGCCTGATCCTGGCGCAGGGTACGGAGCTGTCCTTCATGCTCAATCCCCTGGCCGAGGATATATCCGTATCGCTGCAATCCGAATATATCGAATGGAAACGCAATTACATATCCAACCTGAGCTTCAACAGCCGCAACGACGGCGATTCGCTGGCCCTTTTCGCCCGGGCCGACGAGCTTTTCGCCTCGGGCTTCATCATGCCCGGGCTTTCGGTGATAGGAGGCATCAAGGACAATAAGGTTAACCTCTCTTCGCGTTTTTCCGATACCCAACGGCAAATATCCGCGCTGGTGGCCCTCCGGGCCGCTTTCGACAAGACGCCCGAAGGCATGCAGCGCATAACCATGCGCCTGGAACCTTCATATTTCACCAACCAGGACCAGACATGGCGACTTTCGTCGGGCGCTGTGGTCTACGATTCCACGCGCACGTCCGTAGAGCGTTTTCGCATAGTGAGCGCCGCCGGCGAATTGACGGCCTCGGGAGTCATGTCGCGTTCGCCGCAGGATACGCTCAGGCTCAGGCTGTCTAACTTCAACCTGCAGCCGTTTTCCCAATTGAGCCAGCGTATGGGCTATACGGTGTCGGGCCTCACCAACGGCTACGCCGATATGGCCGCCGCTTTCGGGCGGGGCATGCTCACCTCCAATATACGCTTCGACTCGCTGAAGGTGAACGGCGTGGCGGTAACGCCGCTGCTTTTCGACGCAAGGTGGGATTTCCGGCAGGAGAGGGTACGCATGGCGCTTGTCGACCGCGCCCGCGCCGACACGCTCGTCAGGGCTTTTTACCTGCCGGCGGACAAACGTTACATGGCTGCCGCCAAGGTGAAAGGCGTAGACCTCTCGCTGCTCGACCCGCTGCTCAAAGGCATACTGCGCGAGAGCCGCGGGGTGGCAGATGTGGATGTGAGCGTCATTTCGCGCAAGGGCAGCCCGGAGTTCGAGGGTACGGTGTCCATTCCGCGCCTCACTACGACGGTGGATTTTACGGGCGTCCCTTACTCCTTCGCCGACGCCTCCATCTCCATCAAGGATAACGTGTTCAGGCTCAATTCGACGCAGATAGCCGACGGCGAGGGAAACCGCGCCCCGTTCGAGGCGCACTTCTCCTTCGGCAAGGGCCGCTACGAGTACGAGCTGCACGCAATGCCGCGCAACTTACTGGCGCTCAATACAACTTCGGCCGATAACGAGCTGTTCAACGGACACGTCTACGCCTCGGGGGCCTTCACCCTGAAGGGCGACAAGAGGGGCGTGTCGATGGATATAGCGGCCACTTCGGCCGATCGCTCCTCTTTCTTCATGTCGCTGGGCGGCAAAAGCGGCTTTACCGACGACGATTTCATAACCTTCATCGCCCCGAAGAAAGAGGAACAGGACAATGCCTATTACAAGCGGCGCATGGAGATACTCTCGGGACAGGCCGAGAAGAGCAAAAGCGGCGACGCCTCGTCGCTTGCCATAAACATGGCCCTGACGGTGAGGCCCAACACCGATTTCCAACTTGTGATCGACCCGGCCATGGGCAAAGGGATCAAAGCCCGGGGCAACGGCGTGCTGAATATAACCGTCGATCCGAAAAATAAAGATTTCCGCATGTACGGCGATTACGAGATAACCGAGGGGAGCTACAACTTCAACCTCGAACAGCTCATAGACCGTACGCTGGACATAGAACCAGGCAGCAGCATCAAATGGTCGGGCGATCCCGCCGACGCCACGCTCGACGTTACGGCCACATACAAGCTGCGCGCCTCGCTCGCCCCGCTCACCGGCGCCGACAGCCCGTACGCCAACCGCAAGGTTAACGTGGAGTGCCGCCTCAAGCTTTCCGACCGCCTTAGCAAACCAACCACCAGCTTCGACGTTGTGGTGCCTGAGACCTCGCCGGAAGTGCAGAGCATGGTGAGCAACGCGCTCAACACTCCCGAGCTTATGACAACGCAGTTCCTGTGGCTGCTCGTCACCAAAAATTTCGACAGCGGGGGGGCGCAGGGAACAATGAGCGGCAGCGCCACGGCGTGGGATTTCTTTACCAGTCAGTTGAGCAATGCCTTGTCTAATAAGTATTTCACCCTTGGCATAGGCTACCGTCCCAAGGACGATATGAGTTCCTCCGAGGTGGATTTCGACTTTTCGACGTCCCTCGTCTCAGAGCGCCTGTTCATCGACATAGAAGGCAACTACAACACAGAGGACAATCCCGCGTCGGTGGCTTCCGCCAACGCGAATAACCTTACCGGCGACTTTTCGGTACGCTACCTTGTCGACAAGACGGGAAACATTCAGGCCAAAGCCTTTTCGCGTACCGTGGACACCTTCGACGAGAACCAGGGTTTGCAGGAATCGGGCGTGGGTATATATTATCACGAAGATTTCAATACCTTTGCAGACATTATGCGGAATATACGCGCCCGTTTCGGCGGCCGCGGCAAACGCGAAAGGAAAGATGGACGGCAACCGGAAAAACTCCCGGCCGAGGCCGTAACGAACGGACAAACAGATAAAACAACCGATAAACAAACACAAAAATGACAATTCTGATGCAAGCGGAAGCGGCTGCGGAAGCCGCACAAAAAACGATCGGCCTGGGCGACCTTGTCTTGGCCGGAGGATGGCTTATGATCCCTCTGGCCCTGCTGGCGGGGGCAATGGTCTTTATCTTCGTGGAGCGCTATATGGCCATCCGCAAAGCCTCGCAGATAGATATGAACTTTATGAACCGCATCCGCGACTATATCTACGACGGCAAGATCGCCGCGGCCCTCGACCTCTGCAAATCCACCGACACCCCCATAGCCCGTATGATAGAGAAGGGTATAGGCCGCATAGGCCGTCCCATGGCCGACGTCCAGAGCGCCATTGAGAACGTGGCCAACCTGGAGGTATCCAAGCTCGAAACCAACCTTCCCTTCCTTGCCACCATCGCCGGCGGATCGCCCATGATAGGCTTTTTGGGTACGGTGGTAGGTATGGTGCAGGCCTTCATGAACCTCTCGCAGGCCGGCGGCACGGTGGATATGAGCCTCCTGTCGGCGGGTATGTACACGGCCATGATCACCACGGTGGCCGGCCTCGTGGTGGGTATTCCCGCCTACTTCGGCTACAACTACCTTGTAGCCCGCATCGAAAAGCTGGTTTTCCAGATGGAGGCCAACTCGATAGCTTTTATGGATATTCTCAACCAACCGGTAACCAAATAACCAGATGGCAATAAAACGCGGATCGAAGGTCGACAAGTCGTTCAGCGCGGCTTCGATGACCGACCTTATGTTCCTTCTGCTGATGTTCATGCTGATAGCTACAACGCTCATCAACCCCAACGCGCTGAAGCTGCTGCTGCCCAAAAGCGCCAATCAGCTCAAGGATAAACCTTACACTACGGTGTCCATCACTGCCGGACTCAAATATTACGTCGAGACGGAGCCGGTGTCGTTCCAGTCCCTCGAAAGCGCCCTTAGGGCCAAGCTGGAGGGCAAAGAGGAGCCTACGGTGTCGTTGCATTGCGACAAAAGCGTACCGGTTGACGAGGTAGTGAAGGTTATGAACATAGCCAAGGACAACAACTACAAACTTATCCTGGCGACAAATCCGAATTGACAGGATGCGATACTACGTATCAGACGAAACGAAGGGCAGGCGCTGGGGCCTGGCGGCCGCGGCAGCCTATCTTTTGCTGTGGGCGCTGCTGATGATATTCGTACGCTTCGGCATACAGGACATAAGCACCGAGGGCGAGGGTATAATGGTCAATTTTGGCGATATGGAACAGGCCGGCGGGGAGGCGGACACGCAACTTACCGACGACATGTCGCAAGCGCAAACCACTCCCGCGCCTTCCCGGACGGCGGAAACCGCACCCTCCGAACACGGCGACGTGGAGACGCCGCAACCCAAGCCCAAACCCAAGCCCAAGCCGGAGACGCCCCCGGCGCAGGAACCTCCGCGCCAGGCCGATCCGCGCGCCCTCTTCCCGGGCCGCACGGCTTCAAGCTCGTCGACGTCCGAAGGACGGTCGACGGGAACGGGCAACCAGGGCAATCCTGCTGGACAGCCCGACGGCAGCCACGAAGGCACGGGTACGGGTACATCGGGAAGTTCATTTAACCTGGCCGGGCGCAGCCCGGTGGGTGCGCTGCCCAAACCCGAATACAACAGCAGCAAGCAGGGTCGCGTGGTGGTGGACATCACTGTGAATCCCGCAGGGGAGGTGGTGAGCGCCTCATACCGCGCCACAGGCTCGATAGGGGTGGATAATGTGATGATAGAGGACGCCCTGAGGGCGGCCCGCAAAGCGCGCTTCACCGTCACCGCCGGCGACAACCCGCAGACGGGGACGATAACGTATATTTTCAGGATGAATTGAGGCACGGAGGTTGCTTGTCTAAAAAACCGGTTAAAATTTCTCATTCTCGTTCTTAGAGTCTCTTTTCGCCCCGGTTTAACCCGCCTTATTGTTAAATAGGATTTACTATTCGCCTCAAAGGCGGGTTAAACAGGAACAAAAACAGATCTCAAATAACTTTGATAAGAAATCTAAACGGTTTCTAAGTTTTTAACAATGAAAACGCTGTTTGCAATATTCATGTCGTTTGCCGTATCCGGATCTTTGACCCTTTCAGCCCAGCCCGCCATGCGTCTGGCGCATACCGAATACGATTTCGGGCGCGTGCCTTCGCGCGGGGGCGAGGTGAGCCGTTCTTTCAGTTTCGTCAACGGGGGCGACGCCCCCCTGCTGCTCCTTTCTGTCGAAACGTCGTGCGGCTGCACTACGGCGTCGTTTCCCCTGAGGCCCGTGGCCCCGGGCGACAGCGCGGCTGTGGTGGTGAAGTACGATCCGCGCCGCGAGTCGGGCCGGTTCTATAAGGCGGTGCAGATATTTTCGAACGACCCGAGGGGAAAGATGGTGGTGGTGGTCAGAGGCGATGTGGTAAAAGGAAAAAAATGAAATTATGAGTATACTTATCGATAATTGCACCATAGTCCCCATGGACGGGGGCGAGAAATATTTCCGGGGAGCGGTGGGCATAACCGGCGATTCCATAACGATGGTAAGCCCGCAATCCGACGGAGATGATCACTTGCGCCGCAAAGAGCTGTTCGTAAGGGAGTCGGGTCCCGGTTTACGCGTGATAGACGGGAGCGGCAAAGCCGTGATGCCCGGCCTGATCAACACCCACGGCCACGCCGCCATGACGCTCATGCGCGGTTTCGCCGACGATATTCCCCTTTTCCGCTGGCTCAACGACTACGTATGGCCTTTCGAGCAGGGGTTGACGCCCGAGGCCGTGGAGTTGGGTACGCGCCTGGCGATCGCGGAGATGTTGCTCGGCGGCACTACCACATACGCCGACATGTACTGGATGCAGGCGTCCGCGGCCAGGGCCGTGGAGGAATCGGGCGTCCGCGCCATGCTCTGTCCCACGTTCATCGACGCCAATTTCGCCACTTTCGAGGCCGACCTCGAAAAGGTGGCGGCCATGCGCCGTCCCGGCGGCCTTATAGGGGTTATGATAGCGCCCCACGCTCCATACACCTGCTCCGAGGAGTATCTGCGCCGGGCGATAGAGTTGAGCAGGCGCTATGACGCAGGCTTGACCATCCACGTATCCGAAACGCGCGACGAGGTTGCGGCCATCCGCGAGAGATACGGCAAGACGTCGGTCGAAATGTTGCGCGACGCAGGACTCTTCTCCCGTCCGGTGTTGGCCGTACACACCGTCCACGTAACGGACGGAGACATCGACATAATGAAGCAATATGGCGTGTCGGCATCACACAATCCACAGAGCAATATGAAGATAGCCAGCGGGACGGCTCCAGTTGTCCGCATGCTCGAAAAAGGGTTGAACGTAGCCATAGGAACCGACGGGGCATGCTCGAACAACGATCTGGACATGTGGGACGAGATGCGCTCGGCGTCGTTCCTTCAGAAATTGGCAGCCTCCGACCCGACGGTATTGCCGGCCTACAAGATTCTCGAAATGGCCACGGTGAACGGAGCCAAAGCCCTCGGCCTCGAAAACGTGACGGGAACGGTAACCGAAGGTAAAAAGGCCGATGTTATATTAATAGACCTCACAAAGCCCCACATGGTTCCTCTGTGGGACCTGATAGGCAACCTGGTGTACTGCGCCAAAAGTTCCGACGTGGAGACGGTTATCGTTAACGGCCGGATAACGGTGGAGGATAAGGAGTGCAAGACCCTCGACGTTAACGCTATCCGCACTCAGGCGCAGCAATATATCGATTCCAGGAGAAAATAGGGGATAAGTCTCAATTATGTGTTGGCTGCGCATATCGCGCATCATCTTTCACTTATCCTTCTCGTTTCAAATCCTCACGGACTTCAGTCCGCTCCGGTTTGAAACTCGAACGATAAGCGAAACCTGACGCACGCTAAGCACATTTGCAGGCGCGCCGTCGGGCTTTATGTTCCAGGAAGTAAGACTTGATCCCGATTATGCGTTTAGTCGTGCTAACGCGGCCATGGGGTAATGTACAAGCCCGGCCGCGGCCTATATCTCGTCCGGTGCGAAAAACTCGTCGAGGCTTTTGCGGTAGTGTGCTATTGTCTGCGGCATGGTCATGAACGATTTTCCCCCGGCGGCGTTATGGTGTCCTCCTCCGTTGAAATATTGCCGGGCGAAGCAATTTACGTCCACATCGCCGCGCGAACGCAGCGAAACCCTTATGAATTGGCGCGTCTGGACGAACATGGCGGACATAACCACCTTGCCTATCGACAGTGGTATGTTGACGAATCCTTCTGTGTCGCCGACCTGGAAGTCGAAACGCCGCAATTCGGCCTCCGTCAGGGTTATGTATGCGGCGTTGTGGCGCTCCACTATCTCCATCTTGCGGTCTATCGCATATCCCATCAACCTTATGCGTCCTTCGGAAAAACTGTTGTACACCAGGCTGTTTATACGCGGTACATCCACCCCTTTGGAAACGAGGGAGGCGACGGCGCGGTAAAGTCCGGGCGTGAGGGACGAGAAGCTGAAGTTGCCCGTGTCCGTCATCATCCCTACGAACAGCGCTTCTGCCATGGGTTGGTCTATGACCTGCTCGCCATACATCTCGGTTATAACGCGGTAGAGCAGGAACGAAGTGGAACTGGCTTCGGTGTCGGATATGGTAATGTTGAAACCCGGAGCGGGCTGGGGATGGTGGTCGATCAGTATGCGTCTTGCCGTGGTGTTGGCCTGCAGGGCTTCGGCCAGGGCTTCGAGGCGGGCGGGGGTGTTGAAGTCGAGGCAGATTATCATCTCCGCATCCTTTAATGACTCCTCCACCTGCTCCTGCTGCAGTTTATACACCATCAGCCGACCTATGTCGGTGAGCCACGAAAGGAACGACGGGAAACGGTTGGGTACGGCGCACGTGACGCGGTGGCCCAGTTTTTCGAGCATGCGTCCCATGGCCAGCGACGACCCGACGGCATCACCGTCGGGGTTGCTGTGCGACAGTACCACGATATTTGCGGCCGGCCCGGAGAGCCACTCTTTGAGGATAGCAGTCTCGTTCACCGTTTATTTTTTCAGGAAGTTGAATTTCATATCTTTTATGCCCCTGTCCGCGTTGGCGGTGCGCAGCGGTTTGAGCCTTGCCGACGAACGGTTTGCCGACGAGCGCGCTATGCTGCCGGTGGAGATATGTTCCAGGGCCGCGGCGAGCAACATTTCGTCCTCGTCGCCCAGTTCTTCCCAGTTCGCTCCGTTCGCGTAAAGTTCGTCGAACTCTTCTATCTCGTATTGAGGCACGAAACCGTTTGCGTAGTCGGCCTTATCCTGCGCGTTGAAGATGTAGAAACTTATGGGCCACAGGGTGTATTGGTACCAGTTCCCGTCGGTGGCCTTCCATGTGTCGGTGTCGGTCACGCCCCCTGTCTGGTACTCAAGTCCGCTCATACCCACGTTTTTGCCGTAGGTGGTGGTGCCTATGTGTATCACGTTCACTCCCACGCCCCTAAGGCCGTTGATGACCATCTCGCTGGCCGAGGCGCTGAAATCGGTGGCCAGTACATACACTTTGTTAAGGTTGAGGTTTACGCCGGGTTCCGCCGTACCGTAATCGCTGCTTTGCATCCCAAGGACGGTGGTGAAGTCTATCACTTCATCTTCTCCTCCGAGGTATTTATTGGATATGAATGAGTTGAACCTTTGTTTTGCGAACGTACGGCCCAGATTGCTCTGGGGGGCGAGTATGGAACTTAGCAACACCGAGCAATCGACGTTCCCGCCGCCGTTATAGCGCAGGTCGAGTACTACTTCCGTCACTCCGGCATTCTTGAATTCGGTGAAGGCGCGTTTCATATGCTCGTTGTAGCGCATGTCGTAGAAATCGGGGTATCCCGATTCGAAGGCGTTGTAGACCAGGTAGCCTACTTTCACGCTGCCCACGGTAAGCACTTTGCTGAGCAGTATTTTGTCGTCCAGCATTACGGCCGCGTTTATCGTCATGTTTATCTCGTTCTGCTCCGTAACGCGCCTTACCGCAAGGGCTACGGACGATGCGGGGTCCTCGCCGGTTTCCGATTCGGGCAACATGGAATATAGCTTATCGACGTAGTTGGTGTTTGTTATGGGTTGCCCACCCATTCTTACGATCATGTCGCCGCGCTTGAGTCCCTTGGCTTTGGCGTCCGTACCGTCGCCTACGTAAAGCACCACGAAACCCACCTGGTTGTTGCCCAAGCCGACGGCGCAAAGTCCCACGCCATACCCCATTTCGCCCGGCGAAGCAGCGCGGGGGCCGGATACCTTATGGCGTTCTATGTACGAGAAGAAATGGTTGTCTGTGCCTGCGCCCCATTTGCCGTCGGCCTCGGTCTTGGTCAGCAGCGACTCGAAGAAAGTCTCGTAGTTGCTTGTGGAGAATGTCGGCCTGAAAGGAACCTGGTCGGGCCATAGATACCACATGTAGGTGTATTTGTATATCCACTCGTTGAGGTTGGCAGGGGTTCCTATCACCACCCTGTCGTTGGAGGACGCCGGCGGCAATACGAAGGAGTAGGTTAGCGTGACCGGTTTTTTCCCGCTCGCGGTGGCCAGGAACTTTACCGTGGCCGTTTTATTGACGCTGCCGGAGTTCTTATCGTAGTTGCAGGTTACGTATGCGCCTCCTTCGCCCGAGGCCGGCTCGAACGTAAGCCAGTCGGAGGCGGTTTCTATATGCCACGACATGTCGGAGATTATACGGACGGTGCGCTGTCCCGGCTGGTCGCCAGTCAGGTTGACTGTGCTTCCGGACAAGTTGGTCGAGAATGACCCCGAAGGGAGCGTTTGTTCTTTTTTGCCACAGGAAACAGCCGTTGCCACAGCCAGTATAGCGGGCAGGATGCGCATAATATTCTTCATACCGGTTACGGTTTTTAAGAGTAATAACGACAAATGTACTGAATTTGTTTCAAATGTTCAGGCTTGCCGCTCTTTTTTTGCTTTCACGGATATAAAGTATCTGCACCAGGGATTTATGCCGCATTTGCCGCAATGCGGGGCGCGCGCCGTGCAGATGTAGCGCCCGTGCAGTATGAGCCAGTGGTGGGCGCGGGGAAGCATTTCCGCCGGGATGTGCGCCGTAAGTTGCATCTCTGTCTGCAAAGGGGTTTTGGCTCCCGTAGTGAGGCCTATGCGCTCCGAGACGCGGAAGACGTGAGTGTCCACCGGCATGACTTCCTTGCCGAATATTACTGCCCCGACAACGTTGGCCGTTTTGCGGCCCACGCCGGGCAGGCGCTGCATTTGGCCGAGGTCCGACGGGACTTTGCCGCCGAATTCCTCCACCAGCATCCGGGCCATGCCGTAAAGGTTCTTTGCCTTGTTGTTGGGATACGATATGCTCTTTATATATGTGTATATCTCCTCGGGCGAGGACGCCGCCATGGCCCACGGGTCGGGAAAGCGCTCTATCAGGGCGGGAGTGGTCATATTCACCCGTTTGTCGGTGCATTGCGCCGACAGTATGACGGCTACCAGCAACTCATATGGGTTGCGGTAGCGCAATTCCGATTCTGGCGCCGGGACATTCGCGGCGAACCACTCCAGCACGGCGGCGTATCTTTGTTTTATGGTCATATTCCGGATCGGTTTCAATTATCTGTTGGCCGCGCATATCGCGCATCATCTTTCACTTATCCTTCTCATTTCAAATCCTCACGGACTTCAGTCCGCTCCGGTTTGAACCTCAAACGATAAGCGAAACCTGACGCACGCTATGCACGGCGTCGTTACCGTAAGGCTCAGCGCTTTCCCGCGCCGCGCATATTAACACCGCCATTGTTTCTCAGGCTGGTTCCGTATTTAATCTATAGGGAAACCCATTTGTTGCCGTTGCCCGGTCTGCCGCCGGCCGTGAAACGTCTCGTCGCCGGCGGGCCGATTACAGAAGTTCCAGCCTGGCGAATTTCTGCAGCAGGGTGCGGCTTACGCCGTCGTCGAAGCGTATGGTGAGTTTCAGGTCGGCCGACATGTGTTCTGCCGCCGTCACCGTCCCTGCGCCGAATTTAGAGTGCCTCACCCTTGCCCCCTCTTTTATCTCTCCGGGCGCGGACGGCGTCGCGGCGGGCGATTCGTCCCGCTGCCTCACGCCCAGGCTGCGCATGCCGTCGGTCGATGTACGTACGGGTTCCACCCTTGCCTGCGGTTTCGGAGGCGGAGCGCCTGCGCCGCGATAGGCGTTGCCGGTTTGGAAGCCGCCCTCCCTGCGCACCTCCTTCTGACGGTAGTCGAATCGGCGTCGCAACTCGGTTACAGGGTCGGCCGGGGCTTCGGGGGCGGATTCGTCGAGGGGAAAATCCATGTCGAGGTATTTGGGGTCTATCTCCGAAAGGAAACGGCTCGGACGCGAGAAGGTCATCTGCCCCCATTTGAAACGTTGCTGGGCGAAAGCAAGCACGGCCGCGTCGCGGGCGCGTGTCACTGCCACGTAGAGCAGGCGACGTTCCTCCTCCAGCCCCTCCTGCGTACCGAGGCCCATCTGGTTCGGAAACAGGTTCTCTTCCATGCCTGCCACAGCCACATAGCGGAATTCCAAACCTTTGGCGGCGTGGACGGTCATAAGCGTTATGCGGTCTTTCTCGGACTGCTCCTCGTTGTCGGCGTCGGTCAGCAGGGCTATGTTCTGCAGCCACTCTTCGAGCGTCGGTTCTGCGGGAGCGTCGTCCTGCGATGCCGCGGCGGCCAGTTCGTCGGTAAACAGCTGCATCGAGTTGAGCAACTCCTCGATGTTCTCCAGGGCGCTCATAGCCTCGGGGGCGGGATTGGCTTTGTACATACCTATCAGGCCCGAGCGCGTGGCAATCTCCATACCTATCTGGTATAGTCCCATCTGGGCGCGCAGCAGCGATATTGCATCTATCATCGCTGCGAATTCCTTCACTTTTTTCGCCGCTCCTGCGTTCAGGCCCAGGGCTTCGGCTTCCATGGAGTGTATGGCCTCCATCATGGTGACGCCTGCGTTTTGGGCGGCCGACACAACCCTTTCCACCGTTACGTCGCCTATGCCGCGGGCGGGGAAGTTTATCACGCGGCGCAGCGATTCCTCGTCGCGCGGGTTGACCACCAGGCGTATGTAAGCCACCATATCTTTCACCTCCTTGCGCTGGTAGAACGACGTGCCTCCGTAAATGCGGTACGGCATGCCGCGGCGACGCAGGGCCTCTTCAAGCACCCTCGACTGGGCGTTGGTGCGGTACAGGATGGCCGCGTCGCTCCATTCTCCCGAACCTTCGCGTACCATGCCGCGCAGCTCGTCGGCCACCATCGAGGCCTCCTCCTGGTCGGTGTAGGCGCGTACCACCTTTATCTTCGGGCCGGTGGGGCCTTCCGAGAACGATTCCTTCTTTATCTGGTTTTCGTTTTTGGCTATCAGGCTGTTGGCTGCGTTCACTATTGTTTTTGTGGAGCGGTAGTTTTGCTCCAGCTTGAAAGTCCTGGCCTGCGGGAAGTCGTTTCGGAAACGCAGTATGTTCTCTATTTTCGCCCCGCGGAAAGAGTAGATGCTCTGGGCGTCGTCGCCCACCACGCACACCCTTGAATGTTGCTGCGCCAGGCGGCGGATGATTATATACTGGGCGTAGTTGGTGTCCTGATACTCGTCCACCAGGATGTACTGGAACGCCTGCTGGTAGCGTGCGGTCACTTCTGGATGGTCGCGGAAAAGGATGTTTATGTTGAGCAGCAGGTCGTCGAAATCCATTGCCCCGTACTCGCGGCAACGGCGCGTGTATTCCTTATATATATTAACTGTCTCGGGCCGTTTGTGCTGTCGGTCTTCGGCCACAAGGTTGGTGTTGGCCTCGTAGGCGGCGGCGGTTATCAGGTTGTTCTTGGCCAGCGATATGCGCGACAGTATATCGCCCGGCTTGTAGCTGTCGTCGCTCAGGTTCATGTCTTTGATGATACGGCGGACGAGGTTCTTGGAGTCGGCCGAGTCGTATATCGTGAAACTCTGCGGGAAGCCCATCACGGCGGCCTCGGCGCGCAGTATGCGGGCGAATATGGAGTGGAATGTACCCATCCACAGGCGGCGCGCCTGTCCTTCGCCCACCATTGCCGAGATCCGCTCGCGCATCTCGCGGGCGGCCTTGTTGGTGAACGTCAGGGCCAGGATGGACGATGGGGTCACTCCCTGCTCCAGCATATAGGCTATGCGGCAGGTCAGCACGCGGGTCTTTCCCGACCCGGCCCCGGCCACTATCAGCGAGGGCGATTGGTAGTTCACTACGGCGTCGTGCTGCGCCTTATTGAGGTTGTCTGTACATTTCGGCATAACGGAGGCAAAGTTAGCATGCAAAAGGAAAAAAAACCGTAATATTTTTTCATTTTTTATAATAACTTTGCATTCCATCCGTTTACAGATATCAAAAGGATATATAACGCATATACGACAATGAGCGAAGCAATAAACATCAAGGAACTGAACGAGCGCATAGAGCGCGAAAGCAAATTCGTAGATCTCGTCAACCTGGAGATGGGCAAGGTGATAGTGGGGCAGAGGCACCTGATCGATTCCCTGCTTATAGGATTGCTCTCCAACGGACATATCCTGTTGGAAGGCGTGCCGGGGTTGGCCAAGACGCTGGCCATCACTTCACTGTCGCAGTGCATGGACGCAAAGTTCAGCCGCATACAGTTTACGCCCGACCTCCTTCCCGCCGACCTTATAGGTACGCTCATCTACTCGCAGCGCAGCGAGGAGTTCACCGTCAAGAAAGGCCCCGTGTTCGCCAATTTCGTATTGGCGGACGAGATCAACCGCTCGCCGGCCAAGGTGCAGAGCGCGCTGCTGGAGGCCATGCAGGAGCGCCAGGTGACGATCGGCGGCGAGACGTTCCCGCTGCCGCAGCCTTTTCTGGTACTCGCCACGCAGAACCCGTTGGAGCAGGAGGGTACCTACCCGCTGCCGGAGGCGCAGGTGGATCGCTTCATGCTCAAAGCCCGCATAACCTATCCCAAGAAGGCTGAGGAGCGCGATATCGTACGCATGAACATGGCGGGCGAAGGAATGCCCCATCCCAACCGCATCATCGCGCCCGAGGACATAATCAAGGCGCGTACGGTGGTGGGCGACGTCTATATGGACGAGAAGATAGAAAAATATATAATAGACATAATATTCGCCACGCGTGAGCCTGCCGAGTACAACCTCAGGAACCTCGCCGCGTTGATCACCTACGGCGGGTCGCCCAGGGCCAGCATCTCGCTGGCCAAAGCGGCCAAGGCCTACGCCTTCATCAAACGCCGCGGCTACGTTATTCCGGAGGACGTGAGGGCGGTATGCCACGACGTGCTGCGCCACCGCATAGGCCTTTCTTACGAGGCCGAGGCGGAGAACGTCACCTCCGAGGAGATCATCACCGAAATACTCAACAACGTTGAGGTGCCTTAAGGTATTTTTGTTGGCTGCGCTGCTGCCGTTTGCCGCATTGCGGGCGCAGTACAAGAGTTTCGACGCCCTGTACGAGGCTTACGACGGCAAAAAAGGCGTCGAGGCGCACAAGGCGGGCAAGCTGATGATAACCGCGGGCCGCGCCGCCGGCCATAAAGGTATCCCGGACGGCCTTGAATGCGTCAAGAGCCTGGCCGTGACGGATCGCAGCCAGGCGGCGGGCATGTTCGACGCGCTTGAGAAAGACGTCGGTGGACTCTGCTCGCAGCCCGTTTACCGCGCCATAACAGACAGGCTGGTGAAAGGCGGCTCGGTAAAGGCCTACGGCGTCCCGGCGGGCAAGGGCAGGATAAAGAACTTGATAATTCTCACCACCGACGGCAAATATCTGTCGGCCATATATATGCAAGGCGAATTCGACGAGAGCGGACAATTCGTCACCGACCTTAAAACCAAAGAATAACGCGCAAGCTACGTGGAAAGCAGCTCCGACATATTAAAGCAGGTACGCAAGATAGAGATCAAGACGCGCGGCCTCTCTCGCAATATCTTCGCCGGGCGTTACCACAGCGCCTTCAAAGGCCGCGGTATGGCCTTCAGCGAGGTGCGCGAATATCGCATAGGCGACGACGTGCGCGACATCGACTGGAACGTTACGGCCCGCAGCCGCACCCCCCACATCAAAACCTACGAGGAGGAGCGCGAGCTGACCATGATGCTTGCCGTAGACGTAAGCCCGTCGCGCATGTTCGGCACGACTGACAAACTCAAGAAAAACATAATCACCGAAATAGCCGCCACGCTCGCGTTCTCTGCCGCGCAGAACAACGACAAGGTGGGGTGCCTGTTCTTTTCGGACAGGGTTGAGAAATTCATTCCCCCGAAAAAGGGCCGCGGACACGTTCTGATGATCATACGCGAATTGATAGAATTCACCCCCTCGGGCAAGGGGACGTCGCTCTCCGAGCCGTTGCGCTACCTTGCAAACGCCCTCAAGAAGCGCTGCACGACGTTCATCCTTTCCGACTTCCTCGATTTCGACGGTGTTGCGCCGCGCTACGACGAGGCGCTCAAGATAGCCTCGGGCAAGCACGATATAGTGGGCATAAAGGTGTGGGACAGGCGCGAGGGCGAGTTGCCCGACGTGGGTTTGGTCGAACTGCGCGATGCGGAAACGGGTCGAAAGACGGTTGTCGACACCTTTTCCGCTTCTGTCAGGGAGCATTACCGCGAGCATTGGGCTTCCAGGGTCAAAGCTACCGATTCGCTCCTTAAACGGTCGGGGGTGGATTACGCCGAGGTCTCCACGGGCGAGGATTACGTGGGGGCGCTTATCAAACTCTTCAAACAACGCTGATCAGATGAAAAAGCTATGGTTCGCAGCCATATTGTCCGCCGCTTTCGCGGCCGTAGCCGCAGGGCAGGCCGCAAGGCCCGGCGTGAAGCAGCCCGTTGTCACGGCGCGTTTCATTCCCGACAGCGTCGCGATAGGCGACCGGTTCGTGCTGCGCATAGAGGTCACCAAGGATCTTATGCAGCAGATAGGCTTTCCGCAGTCCGATTCGGCCGGAAGGATGAGTGAACACATAGAGCTGGTAAAGGAGAGACCGATAGATACGGTAAAAACGGAGAATCGCCGAATAACGATAGGCAAGGAGTACGTTCTGACCACTTTCCAGGCCGGAGTACACTATTTCACCGGAATACCCGTGCTGTTCATAGACAAGAATATAACCGACACCATTTACGCCCGTCCCGATTCGATAGCCCTGCAGGTTGGTACGTTCGATATAGACACCCTCAAGCAGGATATTTACGACATCAAACCCACCCTTGACATGCCGCTTAAACCGGGAGAGGTGTCGGGCTATGCGCTTGCCGGATTGCTTGCCGCCGCGCTAATTGCCGCCCTGGCGTGGGTGTACCTGCGCTGGAGGCGCAACAGGCCGATCTTCGGCAGGCCGCGCCAGGACGATCCTCCGCACGTGGCGGCCATAAAAGCTCTCGAGGCGCTGCAGCACCAGAAACTATGGCAGAACGGCAGGCACAAACTCTACTATACGTTGCTGGCCGATATCGTACGCACCTATATCCAGGGACGCTACGGCGTGGCGGCCATGGAGATGACAACCGAGGAGCTTCTCGCGGCGATGGGCGGGCTGGGTATTCCCGAAAGGAACCTGGCGGGACTCGCCTCCATGCTCCGCACGGCCGACTTGGCCAAATTTGCCAAATACGCCCCTCCGGCCGAAGATAATGAAATGTGTTACGCCGATTCCTACCATTTCGTAGAAGATACCAAACCCGCCGTAGAGGCTCCCGCGGATAACGAAGAGTGATGAGAACGTCTTTTGCCATAATTGTCTTTACGCTTGCCAGCCTGTCGCTCTGGGGCCAGAAATATCCCGAGCGCCGTATGGTGCGCGCCGGTAATTCGCAGTACGAGAAGCAGAATTACGTCGAGGCCGAGGTCGCCTACCGCCGCGCCATTGAAAAGACGCCGGATTCCTACGAGGCGTCGGACAACCTTGCCAAATCGCTCTACAAACAGAAACGGTGGGACGAGGCGGCCAAGCTCCTTGCGCCGTTGGCGGCCGATTCGCTCCGCCGGGAACACTCCGCGGCCGCTTATTACGACCTTGGCAACGCCCTCTTCCGGCAGCGTAAACTGGAGGAGGCCCTGGAGGCATATAAACAGTCGCTCAGGATAAACCCGGACGACATGGAGGCTAAATTCAATCTCGCCTACACCCAGAAACTGCTCGACAAAAATAAAGGCGGAGGGCAGGACGACAAACAAGACGATCAGAATCAGGATCAGCAACAGCAAGATCAGCAGCAGCAAGGACGAAATAAGGATCAGAAACAGGATCAACAAGACGGAAACGACGGCAGTAAACCGCAACCTCAGCCGGGCGACCAGGCCGGCGTAAGCCGCCAGGAGGCCGAACAGATGTTGCAGGCCATCCAGGCGGCCGAGGATAAAACCCGCGAGAAGACCGACGGGGAGAAAGTCAGGGCCGCGGCGGCCAAGGGAGGTAAAAACTGGTAGTATACAGGTAAACCGACGGATATGGAAGTGACGAGATTCGCAAACCCCCACCTGCTATGGTTATTGACGGCCATTCTGCCCATGGTCGCATGGTATGTGTGGCAATGGCGTCGCGGCGGGGCCTCTATACAGGTGTCGTCCACCGATGCGCTCGATAAAAGCCCGCGTACGCTGCGCCATTACCTGCGCCACGCCCCCTTTGCGTTGCGCTGTGCGGCGGTGGCTCTGGCCGTTGTGGCTCTGGCCCGCCCGCAGAACGTATCCAAAGGCAATAACTCGACCACAGAGGGAATAGACATAATGCTGGCCCTGGATATTTCGAGCAGTATGCTCGCGCGCGATTTCGATCCCGACCGCATCACTGCGGCCAAGGAGGTGGCGGCGCAATTCATCACCGACAGGCCTAACGACCGCATAGGCCTCGTGGTCTTTGCCGGCGAGAGTTTTACGCAGTGTCCGCTCACTACGGATAAACGCGCCCTGCTTAACCTGCTCAACCGTGTACACAGCGGCCAGATAGAGGACGGCACGGCCATAGGCAACGGCCTGGCTACGGCGGTCAACCGCCTCAAAGAGAGCCAGGCCAAGAGCAAGGTTATCATTCTTCTCACCGACGGCGTCAACAACAGCGGCCAAATAGCGCCGCTGACTGCGTCGGAGATAGCCGAAACGTTCGGCATAAGGGTCTACACCATAGGCGTAGGCACGTTGGGTAAAGCCCCTTACCCCGCCGTCGACCCGTGGGGCCGCACCGTCTACCAATACGTCGATGTGAAGATAGACGAAGAGATACTCACCGAAATAGCCTCGCAAACCGGAGGCGAATATTTCCGCGCCACGGACAAAGAGAGCCTCGAAGCCATCTACGGGCAGATAAACCGAATGGAGCGGACAAAGGTGGAGATTACAGACTACACCCGCTACGAGGAGCTTTTCGGGCGCTATTTGATGCTGGCCCTGGCCGTGCTGGCCCTGGAGGCTGTTTTCAGGTATTTACTCATCAGGCAAATCCCATAATCCATGTTCAGGTTCGCCAATCCGGAATATCTTTACCTGCTGGCCGGCGCTGCGGCGCTTGTGGCGCTTTACCTGTGGTCGGTCTTCCGCCGCAGGGCTTCGCTGGCGCGTTTCGGCGCGGCGTTGACGCTCCGGGGCCTTATGCCCGATTTCTCGCCGCGCAGGGAACGCAATAAATTCATTATATTCATTGCGGCTTTCTGCCTTATGACGACGGCGCTGGCGCGGCCGCAGCTGGGTTCGAAACTGCGCGAGGTGCGCCGCACGGGCATAGAGATAATGCTCGCCGTGGACGTTTCTAACAGCATGCTGGCCCGCGATTTCGAACCCAACCGCCTTGAGAGGACGAAATACGCCATAGGCCGCCTGCTCGACGGCCTGCAACAGGATCAGGTAGGGTTGGTGGCATTTGCGGGCGACGCTTACATGCAACTTCCCATAACGTCCGACTACGTTACCGCGCGCAGTTTCGTGGCCGAATTATCCACCGACATGATCTCTCGCCAGGGTACCGACCTGAGCGCGGCGATCGACCTGGCGGCCTCGTCATTCTCATCGCAGAGCGAGGGCGCTCGCGTGATAATACTTATCTCCGACGGCGAGAACCACGAAACCGACCCGATACCTGCGGCGCAAAGGGCGGCCGACAAAGGGATAAAGATCTACGCGATAGGCATAGGCACGCCCGAGGGCGCTCCGATACAAACGGGCGAGAACGATTTCATTCGCGACGAAAAGGGCGAGATAGTGGTAACGCACCTCGATGAGCAAACCCTCGAACATATAGCCCTGGCCACGGGCGGGGCGTATATACGCTCGGATAACAACAGCGTGGGATTGAAAGAGATAGTGGATCAGATCAACAAGATCCAGAAGCAAAACCTCAAATCGGCCATATTCGAGGAATTCAACGAGCAATACCGCTACCCGCTGGGCGCGGCCCTGCTGTTGCTCTTTGTCGAGGCGTTCATCCTCGGCCGCCGCAACAGGCTCCTTGCCAGGTTCGATATTTTTAAATAGCCAGTGGTTTCGGACAAGGGTCCGTCGAATATTATAATCTCCTTGTCGTTTGCGCAAGCGGTTGAGGATTCCCTGAACAAAACTCACGCTAAACGGGGCGCGGCCCGCCCGTTTTCGCGTCCGCTCCATAAATGAGCGGACGGAGGGGTGCAAGGCTTTTATTTTTGCTTATATTTGTGGTCTCAACTTTAATGCGATGGAAAATAATATCAAAAAAGCTTCCCATACGGGCCGCAAGATCGCGCTCTGGTTCTGTGCGATAGTTATCGTCTCGCTGGCCGCGTTCGTCTATTTCCGCTTTTATTTCGTCTTCGGCGAGGGCGTCAAGTCCGGACAGCTCAATTTTATTGTGCATAAAGGCATGGTTTTCAAAACATACGAGGGACGCATGATACAGGTAGGATACCGTTCGGCGCAGGGGACGATACAATCCAACGAATTCGAGTTTTCCGTCGTTGACGAGAAGGTGGCCAAGGATCTGGAGATGAAGAGCGGCCGCGTACTCGACCTGCATTACAAGGAGTATTTCGGACGCCTGCCCTGGCGCGGCATGAGCAAATATGTGGTGGACAGGATAGAAAGCGACCACCAGTCGCCCGGAGTGCAGGCCCCGCCGGCGGAATTCCCCGCAACCGGACAATAGACGCCGCGGATGAAATCGGAACTCAAACTATACAATACTCTTTCGCGAGCCAAGGAGGTTTTCGAACCCCTCGCGCCGCCCATGGTAGGCATGTATGTATGCGGTCCTACCGTCTACGGCGATCCGCACCTCGGACATGCCCGCGCGGCCATAACGTTCGACATACTCTTCCGCTGGCTCCGCGCCTCGGGCTACAAAGTACGCTACGTACGCAATATAACCGACGTGGGACACCTGGAGAACGACGCCGACGAGGGAGAGGATAAACTGGCCAAAAAAGCCCGCCTCGAACAACTCGAGCCGATGGAGGTGGCGCATCACTACACGGAGCGCTACCACAAGGCGATGGACGCTCTCGGCGTCCTCTCTCCATCGATAGAGCCTCGCGCCTCGGGCCACGTGATAGAGCAGATAGAGATGGTACGCCAGATACTCGACCGCGGCCTGGCCTACCAGAGCAACGGCTCGGTGTATTTCGACGTGGAGGCTTACGATAAGATTTACCGCTACGGACGCCTTTCTGGCCGCGTTCTGGACGATATGCAATCCAACACCCGCAACCTCGACGGTCAGGGCGACAAACGCGGCCCCTTCGATTTCGCGCTGTGGAAGAAGGCATCGCCCGAACATATAATGCGCTGGCCCTCGCCGTGGAGCGACGGCTTTCCCGGCTGGCACCTCGAATGCTCGGCCATGAGCCGCAAATACCTGGGCGAGCGTTTCGATATACACGGCGGCGGGATGGACCTTATGTTCCCGCACCACGAGTGCGAGATAGCCCAGAGCGTGGCGGCGTGCGGACACGATGCGGCGCGTTATTGGGTACACAACAACATGATAACCATAGGGGGCCAGAAGATGGGCAAGAGCCTGGGCAATTTCATCACCCTCGAGGAACTTTTTGCCGGCAACCATGCCGCGCTGGAGCAGGCCTACGCTCCTATGGTCATCCGTTTCTTTATATTGCAGGCCCATTACCGCAGCACGCTCGATTTTTCGAACGAGGCGCTTCAGGCATCCGAAAAGGGCCTCGACAGGTTATTCAAAGCCGCCGCCGTCATCCGGAAAATAAAGCCTTCGGCCTCGTCAACCATCGATCCTGACGCCCTTGAAAGTGATTTCCGAAGCGCTATGGACGACGATCTCAACACCCCTGTGGCCATATCGGCGCTGTTCGAATGGGTAAAGGTGATCAACGGCCTCTACGAGGGGCAGGGCGGAGCGACGGCCGCCGATATCGAAAAGCTGCACGAGATTTTCGGCCGCCTTACCGGCGAAGTGCTGGGTCTCCAGCCGATGCAGGCCGGGGCGGGGGCCGACCGTGTCGCGCCGCTGGTGGAGATGCTCCTGGAGGAGCGCATGAGGGCCAAGGAACGCAAAGACTGGGCCGCCTCCGACGCCATACGCGACCGCATGGCCGCCGCCGGCGTCAGGGTGAAAGACCGCAAAGATGGATACGATTGGGAATTGATAGATTAATTGCTGTAAATCATGACAAACCGCACGTTTACGATCATCAAGCCCAACGCCGTGGCGGCGGGCAACGCAGGTCGGATAATAGACATGATCCTTGCCGACGGCTTTATTTTCAGGGCCATGAAGATGGTCTACCTGAGCCGCAACCAGGCGGAGAGGTTCTATGCCATCCATAAAGGCAAGCCGTTTTTCGATAAACTGGTGATGTTCATGACATCCGGCCCGATTGTTGTGGCCGTGGTGGAGAAGGACGACGCCGTAGCTTCCCTGCGCCGTCTGGTTGGAAGCACCAATCCCGCCCAGGCGGAAGAGGGTACGATACGCCGCCTGTTCGCCGACAGCCTGACGCGCAACGCCATACATGCATCGGACAGCGACGAGAATGCGGCGCTTGAGTGGAGCCAGTTCTTTGCGCCCGATGAATTTATGGAGGCGGAATACAGTTTGCCGCTTCCGGCGTCCGAATTTTAAGTGCCAGTCTAAAATTGGTTGACGTTAAGACGCGCGTCGAAAGAAAGCGCTGAGCCTTACAGTAACGATGCCGTGCATAGCGTGCGTCAGGTTTCGCTTATCGTTGGGGAGCGGACTTAAGTCCGCTCCGGTTTGAAATGAGAAGGATCACTGAAAGATGATGATGCGCGATATGCGCAGCCAACATATATTGAGACTGGGCCGTATTAATTCTAAAAGACAATTATTATGAATACTTGCTGTGTTTTTTGCGAAGGCGCGTCCATGATAAACTGGACTTGGTTTATAGTTGCCGTCGTGGCCGTATATGCCCTGGGGGCGGTGTGGTTTTCGCTTATTTTCCCTAAGATGTGGGCCAAGATCTTTAAAGTGGAGATACCCTCCAAGCCAGGTAAAGGCAATATGATACTCACCATGCTTATGCAGTTGGTCGCGACGGGGTTGTACGGGCTTTTGCTCTTCGTGCTGGCCGGAATGTCCGTATGGGTTGCGGTGGCGGCGGTAGTCGTTTTCTGCGCATGGCAGAAGGCTACGCTCAAATTCAGACACTTCAGCTGGGGCGAATTCTCGTGGGCGGCGCTGATAGAGGCGGGCTATACGTTCCTTTCCGGGGTTGTTTTCATCCTTTTCGCATCTATCTGACGCGAGGCTGTCGCATCCGCTGCTTTCGCTGTGCGGTGCATTATCTTACTGGTTGCGCGGTAGACGTTATCGGCTGCGTAGATGTACAGTAATGTACCTCCTTTAATCGTGTCTATCACCGCTTTGGCTATGGAAGGGGGTAGGGCGGGACATCCCAGGCTGCGTCCCAGACGGCCGTTTGCCGCGGCGAAGCCAGGGGTGCAGTAATCCGCCTGATGGATGACTATGGCCCGTTGGCGGGCGCGGTCGTTGATGCCCTTTTCCAGGCCGTCGAGAATCAGCGAGTAGCCGTTGGCGCCGTTATACGTACCGGCCGTGATATAAAATCCCAACGAGCTTTTGTGGGAACCGTCTTCGTTGGAGAACGAGGTGGCGTAACGTCCGCCGCTGCCACGCCCGTGCGCCACCAGTGAGCGGAAGAGGATCTTGCGCGCCTCCAGGTCGAAAACATAGAGCCGCTCCTCCTCCGACGGACGGCTGAAATCGACCAGTGTGACGATCCCCCGTTTGCCGTCCAGGGCATGGTAACCGCCGAGCAATTCTCGGAAAGCTTCATAGGTCACCGTCCCGGCAAGGTTCATCTCACCGTACAGCCGGCTGCACTCCTCTTCGGGAAGCTCCGGGGAGCCGGGGCCGCCCCTCAACCCTGGGAAACAGACAGGAAACAGTATAAGCAGCAGTAGCGCCGTTATTTTATATCTCACAGATACATATGGTTTTATGCGGTGGCGATCACCGTATCTTTTTTATCAGCATTCCGAAATTCGTGACCGGCGTTCCGGCCTCTTTCAGTTGCGCTATCCTTCCTCTTATAGCCGCCGGCGTAGCCATGCATCCCCCGCAAATTATGGCCAGGGCGAATTGGCCGGGATCGCCTGGCAGAGGCTCCGACGGGGCGGCGTAGACGAACTCCAACCGGCATCCGGCGTAGGCTTCCAGCCAGGCGGGTATGCGTACCCGGGCTATATCGTCGCAACTTGTCTGGTGGCTGCAAAACTCCACCACAAGCACACTGTCTCCATCTTTGAGCGCCTCTGCGGCCTTCAATCCTTCCGCGTAGGCTTCGGGATCGCCTTTGGCGGCGGCCAGCAGTATACTGAAGGTCGTCACTTCCACCGCCGGGTCTACCGCTTGGCGCACCTCTTTGTAAACCTGCGAATCGCACACCACCATGTGGGGATGTACGCCTTTTGGCAGCGCGTCGCCGAGTTGTGCCGGTTGTACCGCATGGGCCACCGCCCCCGCGTCCAAGATCTCGCGCAGGGCCTGCATCTGGGGCAATATCATGCGTCCGGCCGGCGCTCCGGCGTCGATAGGGCAGACGAGTACCACGTGGTCGCCCCGCCGCAGCATGCCCGGAAACATCTTAACCGCTTCGAGCGAGCGGGCGGGCATACGCTCCGCGATGAGACGCACGAGCGTCTCGTGCGTCCCGTCGTCCGGTGCGGCGAGGTTTATTGAAATGTCTGCATACGCATTATCTACAACGTCATGCCGGCCGAAAATATTGCGCAGTGCGATTACCGGGACGCCTTTTTGCGAAAACATGGCTTTCAGGCGCTCTTCGTCGCCCCCCCACCTGCGGAAGATTATCACAGCCGCATCCATCCGGCGGGACTCTTCCTCGGTACGCGCTATGCGCTGCGCCCCGGTTTGCGAGGGGTCGTCGAGTCCTGCGGTGTCCGTCAGCACCACGGGGCCGAAACCGGCTATTTCATAGCTTACCCTTACCGGGTCGGTGGTGGTTCCCGCTTCGGGGGCCACTATTGCCGTCTGCGCGCCGGTGATGAAGTTCATCAGCGTGCTTTTGCCTGCGTTGCAGCGTCCGAATATCCCTATGCGGGGCGTGTTTTCCTTTCCTTTCGCCACTTTATTTTTTCAGGTATTCGTCTATCGGCGTATACCACTGGCCGACGCCGAATTTTATGTTGGTCTCAACACCCACGCGGGTTGAAAAACGCTTGTATTGGGCAACCATATCCTTCAGCACGTCGGGCTGCGTTGCCGCCAGATCGTGCATCTCGGTGGGATCGTTGCGCAGGTTGTATAGTCTCCATGCGGGATAGGTGTACTCCTGCACGATCTTCCAGTCGCCGCGGCGGAGCATTTTATTGCCCTCGTGTTCCGTCATCACCGGGTTGGCCCGCTGAAGTTGTTTGCCGGAGAACGTAGGCGCCAGGCTTACGCCTTCCATGGGAGGGATGGGTTTGCCTCCGTTGGCGGCGGGATATTTCGCCCCGGCTATCTCCAGGCATGTGGGCATTATGTCTATCACGTGGCCGTAGTTCTCCGCATCTATCTTGCCGTTGAGCGATTTGTCGATGCCGCCGGGCCAATGGACGATAAGCGGCGTGCAGCATCCGCCCTGGTGGCCGTGGTGCTTGTACATGAAGAACGGTGTGTTGGCCACGTCGGCCCATGGCGTCCCGAGCCATACGTTACTTTGCACGCCGCCGGGGTTGTCGCCGCCGAAGCGTCCCGGCACGCCCGACTCGGCATTACCTCCGTTATCCGACATTATCATTATCACCGTGTTGTCTATCAGTCCTTTCTTTTCAAGGTAGTCTATCAGTTTGCCGGTGCTTTTATCCAGTTCCTCTATCACGGCTGCGTAGATGGCCATGCGATGGTCGTACTGGTCGCGCTCTGCGGCCGATAGCGCCTTCCAGTCGGCGGGCGATTTGGGATTACGCGGCGTCAGCTCCGTGCCGTCGGGGAAAAGCCCCATCTCCAGTTGTTTGCGGAAACGGGCGTTGCGGACGGCTTCGAAGCCGGCTTTGTATTTGCCGCGGTATTTGGCTATGGTCTCCGCAGGGGCCTGCAGGGGAAAGTGCGCGCCGTTGTGGGCCAGATACCAAAAGAAAGGTTGGTTTTTCGATACGGCTTCGTCTACGAATTTCAACCCGTTCTCCACCCACATGTCGGTGGAATACCAATCCTTCGGCAAGCGGGGGTCATCGTTTTTTATCGGACTGTCGTTGTATAGCAGCTTTGCGCCGCGGTCGTCATGGAAATAAAATCCTCCCGCAGGGGCGTTGAGCGCGCGGTCGAAGCCGCGGGTGCAGGGCGTTACTCCCTGCGCCTGGCCCAGGTGCCATTTGCCGGTCATTACGGTGAAGTATCCCGCCGATTTGAGCGCCTGAGGGATAAATATATTTTTCTCGTTGGCGTAACCCTGGTAGTTGGGATGGCCCGGGGCGCTGCCCAGTTTGCCGACGCCCGCCTGGTGCGGATAGAGTCCGGTCATCAGCGAGGCCCGCGTAGGCGAGCTGCGGGCGTTGTTGTAGAACGTGCGGTAACGCAGGCCTCCCTGGGCCAGACGGTCGATATTCGGGGTGGGTACTTCCGACCCGTAACATCCGAAGTCGGAGTAACCCACGTCGTCCACAAGTATTACGATGATGTTTGGGCGTTGTGCCGGATCTTTTCCTGCGGCGGGCTTATTTCCTGCGGCCTGAGCCGGACCGGCAAGCGCCACGGCTCCCGCAAATAGCGGTAACCCTGTGAGGGTGCATATTTTATACATGGTTGGCGGTATTAGATGGTTTCAACAGACATCAAATATAAAAATAAAGCCCGGAAGGTGTTACGTCCGGGGCAAAAAAATCCCGCGCCTTTTGTAAGGCGCGGGATTTCTATCGGTCAAGGATCTGAATTGCGACCCCTGGTCTACAGGTAAGAGGTATGTCCCGAGGCGCAGTTTGTGAGGTTGTCGTCTCCTGTGGCTTTACCTGTGGCGTAACCTATATGTTTCATGGCATTATCCTGGTCCAGCATCACCGCAACCGAACCGCAGCAAGTGAAAATCTTACCCAACGTGCCGCCGGTATTGTTTCCCACCAGACGGCCTAAATACGCCGTTGCCGCATTGGTCGAAATGGTCGAAATTTTTGACGATTCGTTACGGCTTGTATGGATGGTACCGGATGTACCCAGGTTGCCGCTGATGCCTCCTATGTATATTTTGCCGTCGCTGTTTTTGTTTTCGCCCTCGATCTTTCCGCAGTTCACGCAATCGGATATTGTCGATCCTTCGCCCACGATGCCACCGAGAGTGGATGCGACCGTCGTAGAGGAAGAGCTTGTGCTTGCGCTGACGCTTCCGCTGTTGGAGCATCCCGATATGGTACGCGACAAAGCGTAGCCTGCGATACCGCCGGCGTTAAAGGAGTAGGTTGCCCCGCTGAGGGTTATTTTGCCTCCGTTGGAACAATCTTTCACCGAATTGGACGAGATCCTGCCTGCAATGCCGCCTACGCACGTCATCGTAGAGGATGAATTCCCGTAGGAGTTGGCAATCGACATGGTTCCGGTATTTGCGCAATATTGTACCACGCTGCTTGATAATCCGACAATACCTCCCGCTAAAGCATAACCGCTGTTACGCATGTCGATAGCTATGGTTCCGGCATTGGTGCAGCTTTTCGGGTTCAGGTTAGCGTCCAGCTTGCCCGTTATTCCTCCCAATGTGGCGGTGTTCTGGCTCTGGCCGTTCGTGGTGACGGTTGCTTTTACCGATCCGTTGTTGCTGCATCCGGATATATTTACCGGCATAGGGTCGTCGGCGCCCGCCAGGTAACCGGCGATGCCGCCCGCGGTCATGCTTACGCTCGACGAATTGGTGGTTAACGAGATATTCCCGTTCATGGTGCAGTTCAGCAGGTCGGCTATGGTCAGAACGCCGCCTATGCCGCCCGCAGAGATCTGGCAGGCATCGGACGCTGAAATGTTGATGTCGCCCGAAACGACGCATCCGTTGAATGAGTTGTAATTGGTTATATCGTCGTAGGAAATGAGGTAGTCGAAGTTGCCGGTAAAACCTACTATGGCGCCTACGTAATAGGTCGGATAATCGGATAGGCCGGTGAAATCGACGTTAGCCATGAAGTTAAGGTTTTTGATCGTTGCAGGGGCGCTGGAACTTGCGCCGTCCATGAACCCGAAGAATCCGAAATGCTCATAGAGGTCGCCTGTTGCGGCCATCGTTCCGCCGATGGAGTGTCCGTTACCGTCGAACGTGCCTTTGAACGGCTTCGCGGTGCTGCCGATAGGAACCCACTCGTCCGCCGTAATCGTGATGTCCGCCATCAGTTTGTAAGTCGCGGCGTTGTATGTGGCGTTACCTGCGTTTACCTGAAGTTTGAGTACCTGCAGGTCGTTGGCCGTCTGTATCAGATAGGGGGCTGCTGGGGTACCCGATCCGGTTAACGCGGGGAGCTGGGCTATCGTTTTTGACGCCACGTCGTTGTCGTAATCAAGGAAAGTCGATGCGGCAGGGGTAAGCACGGCGTTGTAGACATTGCCCGCCGTATAAGCCTTATTGCTGCCGGAGATGGTGGCCGAATAGTTGTAAACGGAACCGTCGGTGCAGACCACGCGTACGTAGCGGTCTTTACCCGCAGTGAGGGTGGAGGGGAAAACGGCCATGGTAGCGGTGAACGCATTGAAGTCGGCGGGCGTTTGCACTCCGTTGGCATCCACGCTCTTGACTATCTTCATCACTATCTCTTTGGCGTATACCATCCTGGCTGCGGTCGATCCGTCGGCCGGGTCTACCACTTTATATCCCGTGGCGTCGTTTGTGCCGCAAACCACCAGTTTGGGGAATTTGCCGCTGGGCAGGGTGACGTCGAATCTGAAAGCCGCTATCCTGTGGGCGAACGTCAGCCCTGAAGTCAGGTTGGCGGCGGTGGCCGTCATGACGTCGTATTCGGCCAGGTGTGCGGTGGAGGTAGCTCCTGCCTGAACCTGTCCCAGGACGGAAAGGGTGGCGTTGGCCCATGTACCCGAAGCCTTGGAGGCGGGATAGATGGCGTTGTAGGTGCCAGTGCCTTTGGGGTTGTAGCCGAGGAAGGTGGCGGAAGTGCCGCCGCCGGAGCCGGATATGGTGAATCCGCCTCCGGTGCTGCTAAGATAGAGCATGAAGGCGTCGCCCTCAGCCCACGTCACGTTGAAGGCGTTGCCGTTGACGGTGTGGGCGGTGCGGCTTACCTCCTCGTGTTGGGCGGTTATGGTTATCGGGATGAGGTCGGCAGGCGTGGAAGTTCCCGGAGTCGTCCCGGCATCGTCCTTGCTGCAGGAAGCGAACGACAGCAGAGTCGCTGCGGCCGCAATTTGGAATAAAGATGTTCTTTTCATGGGCTATACTCGATTTGCGTTAGATAATTCACTGATAATTAATCGAATGCATAAGCGCAGCCCATTGCAAACCAATGGCGCTGACGCTTATACGACAATTGTAACTCACAAATATATTAGTTTTTTTCTGAATTGTATCCTTCCTGCGGAATAAATCTCTTTAACTTTTGTCGCATTTTAACTCTCTGGCAGGATGTGTTGCGGAATTTCCCGCAAAATTCGATATATTTGTAGTGTCATAACCGCTACCGCAAACCAATTAAACCACATCGATGAAAAAAACGATCTCCCTGCCCGTCACCGTCGCCGGATTGCTGGCTTTCGGCGCTGCCGGAGCGCAGGACGCCCGTCCCAACCTGATGATAGTAATGGTGGACGACATGGGCTACTCCGACATCGGGTGCTACGGCTCCGAAATCAGTACGCCAACGCTGAATAAGCTGGCTTCCAACGGCCTGCGCTATACTCAAATGTACAATACCGCCCGTTCTTGTCCTACGAGGGCGTCGCTGCTCACCGGCCTCAACCCCCATTTGGCCAACATCGGCTGGATGACGGACCGCGACCTGGGCCACGACGGCTACCAGGACGAGTTGTCGGCCGACGCGGTGACCATAGCCGAGGTTATGAAGACGGCAGGTTACTCTACGTACATGTCCGGCAAGTGGCATGTGGCCGCGACCAAAGACGCATACCAGAACGGCAGCAAGCACAATTGGCCTATGCAGAGGGGCTTTGACCGTTTCTTCGGCACGATAAACGGCGCGGGAAACTATTGGGATCCCTATTCGATGAAGCTGGGCAACGATTCGGTGGACGCGTCGCAATATCCGGGCGAGTTCTTCTACACCGACAAGATCGCCGACTATATGATAGATTTCGTCACGGACCATAAGGCAGGCAAGAGCAAAAACCCGTTCTTCGCCTATGTGACATTCACCGCCCCCCACTGGCCGTTGCATGCGCGTCAGGCCACCGTAGACAAGTATATGGAACGCTATACGGAGGGCTGGGACGCCCTGCGCCGGGAGCGTTACGAGCGGATGGTCGGAATGGGCCTGATCAAACCCGATTGGAAACTCTCTCCGCGCGACCCCGATTCCAAACCATGGGACAGCCTTACGGCCGACCAGAAACGCGACATGACGAAGCGCATGGCCGTATACGCCGCCATGATAGACGAGATGGACCAGGCCCTGGGACGCATTGTTGCCGCCTTGTCCAAAAACAAACAGCTGGACAACACCGTGATAATGTTCCTGTCGGACAACGGCGCATGCGCCGAGTTCATATCCGGCGGGCCTGACAAAAGCTATGAAGGCATCGGGACGCGCAACTCTTTCGAAAGCTATCATCTCGAGTGGGCCAATGCCAGCAACACGCCTTTCCGCATGTTCAAGCACTGGGTACACGAGGGAGGCATCTCCACGCCGCTTATCGTACATTGGCCCAAGGGCGTCAAAGCCAAGGGCCAGTATCGCAACGATCCATATTGCCTGATAGACCTTATGGCCACCTGCGTCGACCTTGGCAAAGCCGCCTATCCGGCCGAGTTCAAAGGTCATAAAATCCCCAAAATGGAGGGTAAGAGTCTGGCGCTTACGTTTTCCGGCAAACCGTTGCCCGAGCGTTACCTTTTCTGGGAGCATGAGTGCAACTGCGCCGCGCGCAAAGGCAAATGGAAGATAGTTTTCAAAGCCAACGAAAAATATCCTTTCGTCAATAAGTGGGAGCTTTACGACATAGACAACGACCGTAGCGAACTCAACGACCTGGCCGCCGCACACCCCGAAATAGTGAAGGAGATGGCCGCCGCCTGGGATCAATGGGCCATGACCCATAAAGTCTACCCGCTCGACGGCCGCCCGCACGGCGCAAGGATACGCACGCCGATATTCAAATTTCCCGAAGGTTACCTGCAGCAGGAGAGGGACATGATCCTGGGCAACGATTAGCGCCGGCGTTTTGTTTTGACTGACGCTTTATAAAACTCCGCCGGATGGCCCGTGACGCCGTCCGGCGGTTTTTTAAAGGCGTGTATATGTCGTTGCGACGTAAAACAAAAAGAATAAAAACGAAGAAAAATTTGCAGACAGAGATATTTTGATTATATTTGCACTCCGAAACGATACAAAACGACATATCGCGGGGTGGAGCAGTTGGCAGCTCGTTGGGCTCATAACCCAAAGGTCGGAGGTTCGAGTCCTTCCCCCGCTACCACAGGGTCAAAACTTAGGTTTTGGCCCTTTTTTATGTTTTGATACAAAATGTAAAATACTGAATATTATGTATTTAGTCATTTTGTATTTTTAGGGGGTGGTTCTGTTTCATCTTGTTCTGTAATACTATTTGTAATACCATCTCATTTTTAGGCGATAGTATTACAGACTTGTATTTCTTTGTATAACAGTGAGTTTGTCTGATCATTAAAATCAAACTCACGATGATATTACAACTAAAAATCACCTTCTTTCACTATCTCTATAAGAGAAACACTAAGGGTGAAGCACCAATCTATTGTAGATTATCTCTTGGAGAGGCTAAGCAGCAGTTCTCCACTGGAATAAACCTATGTCCAGAGTTATGGGATAAGGAATCTCAACGAGCAACAGGAATGAGTGATAATGCTCTGTTGCTCAATAGAAAGCTTCAAGAAATCTATACTCAATTCATCCGTATAGAGAAGCAACTCTATGATGAGGGAGAGCAGATCACACTCCAATCCATCTACAATAGGTACAGAGGTAAATCCACCGAACACACCCTTTGTTCTGTATTTGAGGAAAGAATAGCTAAGATGAAGGCTCTGATAGGTGTGGAGTATACCGAAGCTACATTTCAGAAGTTTAATGAGGTATATGCCCATGTAAAGAGGTTCTTACCCACTTTCAACCAGCAGCATGATATTCCGTTGAAGCATCTGAATTACCACTTCATTAAAAGCTACGAGGAATATCTACTGTGCAGGAAACTCAAACCTATCACCATCAACAAGATAATACAGCGGTTACGCCAGATGGTGCTATACAGTATCAGGTGTGGGTATATCATCAAAGACCCATTCGCAGAGTATTATCCATTGAAAGAGAAGAAACAGATTGTGTTCCTGTCCCGTGAAGAACTGGACAAATTGGAGAAGTATCACTTTGTACAGGAGAGATTGGAGCAAGCTAAAAACATTTATTTATTCTCTGTGTACACCGGGCTGGCTTATCACGAAGCACAAACACTTCAATCTAAGCACATCGTAAGGGGGTTTGATGGTAGGAACTGGATTCAACTCACAAGGAAGAAAACAGACAAGGATGTATCTATCCCGATGTTACCTCAAGCAGAGAATCTGTTGGGAGTGTTGTGCAGTCCATTTCAAGATGGGGAATATTTATTACCACGGATAAGCAACCAGAAAATTAACTCATTTCTGAAAGAAATTGCATCTATCGTGGGTATAGATAAGAAACTTACCCACCACACGGCAAGGAAAACATTTGCTTCTACCATCCTGTTATATAATGATGTGCCTATGGAAGTGGTAAGTGTGCTTCTGGGACATTCAGACATCAAAGTAACGCAGAGGTCATATGCACAAGTAGTGAATAAAAACATTAGCAATCATATGAATAAACTTGCTGAGAAACTGAAATAATCTTTACCTTTGAGTAGGTGTGTATCTCTCTTTTTAGGGGAGTACACACTTACTTAATAAGAACCATGCAAAGTAAGTGTGATTATGAAGCCCATAAGGAAAGAACCTTTCGATGACAAACCTGTTCAATTAACAGACCATCAAGTTAAGAACCTATTGGAAACACAATTTGAAGGTAAGTCCTTAGAGGATTTGCAAAAGGATGCAGAGGATATTGCGAGTGATCTTGGTGATGTAGAGCCTGTAGATACGTTCTTATTGAAAAGGTCTTTAATACGTTACAAAGATGGAGTTATTTCACACTGGATTTCCTAACTAAATCCGCACAAAGAGTTAAGCACTTTTTTTGTTAAGATTCCAGAACTCGTCTATCGTCATGTTTTTCAGCGCGGAGTGTCGGCGGATTTTGTTATACCAGATTTCGATGTATTCGAAGATTTCCAT
>JAVBOW010000018.1:0-104099 GCA_031550125.1 Rikenellaceae bacterium | reverse complement strand
CTTGCGGCTTTCACCCGCCTTAAGGAATATTTTAGAGAATCCCTTGAGTTGTTTTACCGGTCGTGTGACGCTGCCTACCATGTCGCGTACGTATAATTGAACTACCTCCTCGCCGTCGCGCATACCTGAATTACGTACCGTTACAGAAACTTTCGCCAGCGCGTCGCCTTTGCCGGCCGGCGTATCCGCCTTTAGGTCCGAGTACTCGAAATAAGTGTAGCTAAGCCCGTAACCGAAGGCGAATAAGGGCGTATTGGGCGTAAACAGGTAACGCGACACATAGTGCTGCTCACCCTCTCCCGGCGTGAACGGACGGCCCGTGTTCTTCATGTCGTAATGGATAGGCACCTGGCCTATTTCGCGCGGGAAGGTCATGGTGAGTTTGCCGGAAGGGTTATAGTCGCCGGATATGACGTCGGCCACTGCGTTGCCTCCTTCGGTTCCCGGATGCCATATTTCAAGTATGGCGTGGCATATTTCAGTCTCGTCGCTCAGATCCATCGGACGTCCGTTGAGCAATAGCAGCACTACCGGTTTGCCCGTAGCGGCCAAAGCTCTTAGAAGGCGTTTCTGGACGGCGGGCATCGAGATGGATGTCATGCTGGCCGCCTCTCCGCTCCACCATCCGGGCAGTCCTGCAGCCACGACAACCACATCGGCTCGGCGCGCGGCCGCCACGGCTGCGGATATACCTTCGTCGCTTTCTCCGTCGACAGGGGAGCCAGTCGCGCATATAATATTGGACGCCCCGAAACGCGCTTCAATCCCGGCGCGAATAGTGACCACGTCATCGGCCTCGCCCGAAGCCGTCCATGAACCAAGAAGGTCGCGTTGCGCCTCGGCGAACGGCCCTACGAGGGCTATTTTACGGTCGGGAACCAACGGAAGTACGTTACCTCGGTTGGAGAGAAGCACGAACGACCGGCGCGCGGCATCGCGCGCGGCGGCACGATTGGCAACAGAGAGTATCTCCCGTGCGTAACGTGTGGTGTCGAGGTAACGGTAGGGATCGTCGAAGAGGCCGAGCATGAATTTCACGCGCAGGACTTCGCGGCAAAGCCTGTCTATTTGCCTTTCCGTGATATTTCCCGACTCTATTTGCTTCTTGAGATAATTATGGTATATGTTGCCTTCCATGTCCATGTTCACGCCGGCGTCTATGGCCAGCTTGGCGGCTTGCGTCGAATCGGCGGCCACGCCGTGCGGGATTAGCTCGTTGATGGCCGTATAGTCGGTGACGACGAACCCTTTGAAACCCCATTCGCCACGCAGAACGTCTTCCATCAACCAGCGGTTGGCGGTTGCAGGTACGCCGTCCAATTCGTTGAAAGACGTCATGACGCTCATCGCGCCTGCATCGACGGCCGCTTTATATGGAGGAAGATACACTTCGCGCAGCGTGCGTTCGGTCATATCCACCACATGGTAGTCGCGGCCGGCCTGGGGCGCTCCGTATGCCGCAAAGTGCTTTACGCACGCCAGTATGGTGGAATCGGCGGCAAGGTTTTCGCATTGGTAGCCGCGTACCATGGCCCGCGCTATGCAGCAGCCGAGATACGTATCCTCACCCGATCCTTCGGAAACCCGTCCCCAGCGCGGGTCGCGCGTGATATCGACCATGGGCGAAAAAGTCCAGTTCAACCCGCATGCCACCGCCTCGCGCGCCGCCACCCGGGCCGAATTCTCGATTACGTCCATATCCCACGTGGCGGAGAGGCCGATGTTCACGGGAAAGATGGTTATCATGCCGTGTATTACGTCATATCCGAAAAGAAGGGGAATGCCGAGGCGGCTGCGTTCGACGGCCATTTTCTGCAGGCCGTAGTTGTAGCCCGGCAGGTTGGCGTTGAAAATATTGCCGCAAGTGCCGTCTACGATGGCCGCCTCTACGTTTTTAGGCAGCGACGGGCCGGTGTTGGTGTAGTGGCTTGTGTATAACACCATCTGCCCTATCTTTTCATCGACGGTCATCAGGCTCATCAATGAATCGATTTTTGACTCTACCGCCTTGTCCGTACCTCCGGAAGAGGCTGACGGCTGGCAACAGGCGAATGCTGCGCTCAAGGTAAAAACGAATGGGATAAACAGAGTTTTTGCTTTCATTTTCCGGGATTTGTTTTGTTGAAGCAAAGGTATTTAATAATGGCGGCCGCGGCAAATAGATAAAAATTGTATAATTGATGGATATTTGTTGCAGAACATCTATATGCCGCCATGGAGGGATGTATTAATGTAAGACATTAAAAGATTAATTATTAGTGCGTTGCTGTGCATGTGTTTCCTCTGGATATAGCAAATGAACTCCCTTGATACGACATCATGGTACATCTTAGTCGCTTTGAATTGATATAAAAAAAGACAAACTTTGCTTTTAACCAGCTACACTTAACCTAAAACACAAAACTACTATGAAGCAAATTTTGACTGCTTTTTTGTTCTCACTGCTTTTTTGTGCGACGGCTTTAGCGCAAGCCACCGTCGCTGGAAAGGTGACGGATGCTTCCGGAGCTCCCCTGCCCTGGGTGACTGTTACGGTGAAAGGCACTTCCAATGGCGCCCTGACTAACTCCAGCGGCAGCTATCTTCTAACTAACGTGCCTCAGGGTGCGACTCTCAGCTTCTCCATGGTCGGCAAGATCACGTACGAAACTCCCGTAGCGGGGCGCTCTACGATCGACGTTACGCTTAACGACGACGCCCTTAAACTCGAAAACGTGGTCGTAGTGGGATACGGTTCAATGAAGGCCAAAGATCTCACAGCACCCATAACTACGGTAGACGCGTCGGAGCTGGTAAAGCAAGTCGCCGCAAACCCCACGCAGGCCCTGCAAGGCAAGGTGGCGGGCGTACAGATAACCAATAGCGGCGAACCCGGCGGCAATCCGGTAGTACGTATACGCGGCGTGGGATCATACACCGGCGGCGGAGTCACGAACGAAGCGTCTGCTCCGTTGTTCGTCGTGGACGGTATGTTTTACGATAACATCAATTTTCTGAACAGCAACGACATCGCCGAGCTGACCATTTTGAAGGACGCGTCGGCGTCGGCCATTTACGGCCTTAAGGCAGCTAACGGAGTGGTGCTGGTGACCACCCGTCACGGGTCGTTCAACAAAAAGCCTGTAGTTACGTATAACGGTTATGTCGGCGTGCAAACGGCTACAAATATGCTTGAAATGGCGTCGACATCCGAATATGCCAAGATGTTGCGCGAATGGGACGCGGAAGTCCCGGGCGTAGCCGGCATTCTGGATAAATCGGTAACCCTGTGGGGTGGCGCCAACGGCACTCCGTCTACCAATACCGACTGGTACAAAACCATTCTGCGCACGGCTCCGGTCCAGGACCACAGCCTTGACATATCGGGCGGCAGCGAAACGGTAGCTTACACCTTGGGCGCAAGCTATTTCAATCAAGAGGGCATCATGAAAGCGGCAAACGAGTACCAACGCATAAATACGCGGGCGAAACTTGACGCAAAACCTTACAAGTGGTTGAAAATAGGAGCGAACATGATCCTGAGCCAGTCCTCGCGCGAGGCGTCCTCCAACTCTGCGTGGCAAAGGGCTTATTATGCTCCTCCCATCATCCCCGTGTACGACAACGATTACGCCAGGACCTACCCTAAAAAGTTCACCGCCTTCGACCGTCTCGACGCGGCTTTCGATAACGGCATCTACTCCAACCCGGCGGCCGTAGCTTACTACGGCATGAACGAAGAGTCGGCGACTCAGATATTGCCGTCGTTCTACGGTGAGATAGACTTTATGGATCCCGGTAAACTGGTCCTCCGCAGCAGTTTCGCGCAAGACCTTACCTTTGCCGACGGCCGAAGCTATATGCCTAAGTTTTACGCAAGCGACGCCCATCAGAACCTTGAGTCGCAGATATCCAAAACAAGCCAGCGCTATTATAACTACATATGGGACAACACCGTTACATATACGGATACCTACGGCAAGCACAACTGGACCTTGATGGGTGGCGCATCTATGCGCCAGGAGAACTGGCGTACGCTTTACGGTCAGGCGCTGGGATTGTCGAGCGACGAATCGCAATACCTTTATATAAAGGCCGGCGACCCGTCTTCCAGTATGGCCAGCGACGATGGCTACACCTATAACAGCGCGTCATATTTCGGCCGCGCGACATACGGTTTCGACGGTCGCTATCTGTTGACCTTCACCATGCGCGCCGACGGCACCAGCAAATATCAGCAGAAGTGGGGCTATTTCCCCTCTGCGGGCGCGGCATGGGTGGTAAGCAAGGAAAACTTCATGCAAAGCGTAAAATGGGTGAATTTTCTGAAAGTAAGGGCCAGTTACGGAGAGTTGGGTAACAATAACGTACCCGCAAACGCCGGTTTCACAGATATTTCGTCGTCGTTCGTGGACGGAGGCGTTTTCGGGGGAGTATACGTACCCGGAGCCAAGATAAGCTCGTACTACAGCACATTGCGTTGGGAAAGCACGGCCGAAACCGACCTGGGTCTGGAAATAGGCCTGCTCGACAGCCGCCTGAAGGTGGATTTGGACTGGTTCCGCCGAATGAGCCAAAACACGGTTATGTCCGTACCCATACCCATGACTCCCCAGACTTTGCTTAAAAACGCGGGCGAGGTGCTCAACACCGGCATTGAACTTACACTCAATTGGCAAGACCGCATAGGTAAAGATTTCCGATATGATATAAACGTCAATATGAGTACCCTGCGCAACGAGGTGAAGACCGTTCCGGGTCCCCGTATCATTTCCGGCACGCAATGGGCCACGCTGGCCCAGGTAGGCGAACCCATGTATGCCTACTACGGCTATAAAGTGATAGGCGTATATCAGAATGCCGACGAGATCGCCGCCAACGCCGACGCTACCGCCAAAGGTCTCCTCCCCGGCGATTTTATCTTCGAGGATTATAATCACGACGACGAGATCAACGACAAGGACCGCCAGGTACTCGGTTCGCCCCTGCCCAAATTTACTTATGGCACATCGATCAATATGGCCTACAAAAACTGGGATATGAGTTTGGCGATGATGGGCGTTTCCGGCAACCAGATAGTCAACCAAAAGCGCGGTTCGCGCTCAACGGCCACTTATTCGAATTACGAAGCCAAATTCGTACGCGAGCGCTGGCACGGCGAAGGCACCTCCAACAGCCAGACTTCGGCCGCAGGCCTCAACCGGGCATGGAACTTCTCGGTGATGAACTCTTCGTTTGTCGAATCGGGATCTTATTTCCGCATTCAGAACATCCAGGTCGGATATACATTCCCGCGTATAGGCCGCAACGGCCCGTCGATGCGCATACACGTAGCCGCCGACCGTCCTCTGACGGTATTCAACTATAACGGTTTTACGCCTGAAGTAGCCAACGGCTTCGATGTCCAGACATATCCCCTGGCTGCCACATACAGCTTCGGCATACGCATAACCTATTAATCACGGGAAACAAGTAAAAACATGAAAACCATGAAAATAAAACGATATCTTCCGATCTGCCTGGCCGCCGGCATGATGCTCGGCGCTGGCTGCACAGATTTTCTCGACAGGGAACCGGAGGCCACTATGCCCACCAAGGAATATGACTACATGGACAAATCGCTCATGTACGGCCCCGTGTCCAATGCTTATTCGCAATTCGTCGAGTGCGTGTCCTCGTGGTCGATGTACGGTTTCACCGTCATCCACGACGACCAGCTGATCAAAGGACTCAGCAGCGATACGGACCAGGGCGAATTATTGCAAGCCAAGAATTTCGACTATAGCTCGATGTCGAGCTACTGGCTCAACGGCGGTACGTGGGACTATTTCTACGGAATAATAATGCAGTGCAATTCGTCGATGATAGCGCTCGATAATTTCGCGCAATACTTAACCGATGAGGGCGATTTGCAACTCAATGAGCAGTATAAAGCCGAAACGCGCTTCATCAGGGCGTATACATATTTCCTGATGACCCGCCTGTACGGCGAAATACCTGTCTTTACCGACAATATGCTGGTTGACGGAATCTACCGTTCCACGCGCGAGAAGGTCTATCAATTCATAGATAGCGAACTGGAGTATTGCGCATCGGTGTTGCCTGCTGTCCATCCCGCGGATATGGACCACCCCGGCGCAGCGTCAAAATATTCCGCCCTCGGGCTTAAGGCCAAGGCCGCGGCCGACATGGGTAATTGGGACCTGGTGTACGACGCCACAGAGACGATCATCAACGACGGCAGATTCGACCTTTATACCGTAGGCGCTCCCCTCGACTATTTCAACCTTTTCCAAAAAAGCGCAAAGCTGTGTATCGAGAACCTCTTCGAGGCGCAGCTCGACGCATTGGGGCATGCAGGCGACTACGGTCAGTCCAAGTCCGGCGGCTGGTCTGCCAACGTGCAGGGGCCGGCCGGAGGCTGGACGTCTAACGGCGTTCCCTCTACCGATCCCACTGTCAAATGGATTTCCGGCGGCTGGGGTTTTCTGCCGCCCAGCTCCAGCCTTATCAATAAAATGATCACGCGAGGTGAAACCAAGCGTTATGAAACTACCATAATTTATACACCCAAGAACGACCCCGACGGAACCGACCTGGTGGAAGGCGATTACAAAATCATCCCGACCACAGGCGACAGACTGTACTACGCCACGGTCCACGACGCGTGTAACGGCAAAGCGTATGTCCCGGTGGCCGATGTAGGCGAAGACGCTGCGTGGGGCCTTTACAATAACATTCGCATGATCCGTTACGCCGACATCCTGCTGCTCAACGCCGAGGCGCGCGTCAACAAGGGCCTTAGCGGCGACGCTCCTTTCAATCTCGTGCGTACGCGTGCCGCCATGCCTTCCATTACAGGGGTGACGCTCCAGCAGATATGGGATGAGCGCGACATAGAGTTGGCCCTCGAATGGGGCGAGCGCTATTACGACCTCACCCGCACGGGACGCGCTGGGATACTGACCGGATACACCGAAGAGAAAAGGTTTTATCCTATACCTCTGGACGAATTGGATATGAATCCCAACCTGGCCCAACCCGCCATATAACGACACGTCGCGGCGTGCGGCATAATCAGACGATATGCCGCACGCGCTCCGTATGACCTGCGGCAGCCCGGCCGGCACACAACGCCGGGCTGCCGTTTTTTTTAACGCATAGAAAGCAAAGACAATAATGAGTATGAAAAAATCGCTCATGGCTATCGCAGGAATGCTGATGGCCGCCTTGTACACCGGATGCACACCACCCTCGACGGCGCGTCCGGAATCGTTCGACTCCGACGAACAGATGCTGGATTACATTCAGCGCGTCCATCTCAACTACATGTGGGACGGGGCTGAACCCCGGTCGGGAATGGCTACGGAACGTATTCATCCCGGCGGCAATCCCATGGACGACGATCATGTGGTTACCACCGGAGGTACCGGTTTTGGCGTGGCGGGATTGATCGTGGGGATCGAGCGAGGATTCATCCCCCGAAAGCAGGGTGTGAAGCGCCTGCACCGTATCGTCGATTTTCTGGCCTCGGCCGAGCGTTTCCATGGCGTGTGGCCCCACTGGATAGATTCGCGCACAGGTAAGGCGGTGGCGTTCACTCCAATGGATAACGGCGCCGACCTGGTGGAAAGCGCGTTTATGATTCAGGGCCTGATATGTGCGAGGGAGTACTTCAAAGATGGGAACGAGAGCGAAAGATCGCTCGCCGCCAAAATAGACTCCCTATGGAAAGGGATGGAATGGTCGTTCTTCCAGCGCGGAGGCAAGGAAAAGTTATACTGGCACTGGTCGCCAGACTATGAGTGGGAAATGAATTTCCCGCTCGAAGGCTACAATGAATGTCTGATAACTTACATCCTGGGCGCATCATCGCCCACTTATCCTATCGACACGGCCGTTTATCACCGTTGCTGGGCCAGGAACGGCGCGATACAAAGCGATGCGGCTCCATACGGGTACAAGCTTAAGCTGCGCCATAACGGCGCAGAGGAGTGCGGCGGGCCGCTTTTTTGGGCTCATTATTCCTATATAGGTTTTTGCCCAAAGGGGACATCCGATCGTTATGCCGATTACTGGGACGTGGTATGCAACCATGCCCTTTCGGACTACGCCTATTGTGTGGACAACCCGGGAGGATTTGAAGGATATGGCCCTGATTGCTGGGGTCTTACCGCGAGCTATTCGAGACTGGGCTACGCAGGGCATGCCCCAAACAACGATCTGGGCGAGATTACGCCCACCGCCGCCCTTTCGAGTTTCCCGTACACGCCAGAAGAGTCGATGCGGGCCTTGAAATATTTTTATTTTAAAATGGGCGAGAAACTATGGGGACCGTACGGATTCTTCGACGCCTTCGGGGAGCAGGAAGGATGGGTCTCGGACGGATACCTCGCCATAGACCAATGCACGATCGCCCCGATGATCGAAAATTACCGCACAGGGTTACTGTGGAGGCTTTTTATGGGTGCGCCGGAAATACGCGAAGGACTGCGCAGGCTGGATTTTAAAACGCGAACGAACGCTTTAGGCGAATAACTTGACTTCCCTAAAAATTTGGCGCGACGCATAATGTCGGCACTAAGATCGGGCAAGGCGACGGACACAAAGATGTTGCCCGGTCTAGAAACCGTTTAAAATTTCTCAGTGTCGGCGTCTTTGCCCGATTCTGACACGGGATGGAATCAGAAGATGGGGCGTTCCGGATTTTCGGGACGCCCTGACTTTTATCGGGCAGATATTCAAAATTTTGCAGGTAATAAGAAAAAACATATTATATTTGCCGCAAAATATTAAATAAGTTGAGAATGATGAATTTGTATACCATCCAATCATTGTTGCGATCGCGCGCAGGCGGGGTTGTATTTGCCATTTTTGCGGCGGTGGCAACCGCAGGCTGCGCGAAAGAGGAGGCTTCGCTCGGCGCGCGGTCCGATAAAGAGTTTTCGATCCGCGCCTCGCACTCCGTTTCCGTTAACCGCTCCGGAGAAGATTTCAAGGGATTCGAGTCTTGCGACATGATAGACGATATGCGGACGGAGGGAACGTCCCGCACCGCTATCGGAGGTGAGACCGCCCAGGGCGGCAGCTATGTTTACTGGACTGCCGGTGATAAAATAGGTGTTCGAAGCGTGTCCGGAGGCAACCTAAACTCTGAATTCACCGCCGTCGCTGCCGACGGGACGTCGTCTGCGGCGACGTTCACCGGGGAAGGGCTTGCCGAGGGCAACTACATAGCCTATTACCCTTACAACGCGTCGGCCGTATCGCCGGCCGGAGTGGTGTTCAACCTCCCCTCCATGCAATTACACAACGGCAGCACGGCCGGCAAATGCTCCAATTTTAAAAATTACGATTTCTGCTACACTCCGCAAACTACGGCGGTAAGTTCAGGGAGCCTTTCGGCCGACGTTTCGTTCAGCCATGCCTTCACTATGCTCGAAATATATTTCAAACCTTACGAAATCAGCAATCCGGGCAACGTCAATCAGGCGATCCAATGCGTAGTGCTTGCCGACGAAGGACCCACATCGTCGTTCTACACTGCGGCCACCCTCAACAACGACGGCTCCGTATCGTATTCCTCCCCGGTAAACTATATGATGCTGAATGTTAGTAATATGTCCGTCAATACCTTTTCGCAGACCAGTCTCTGCATGATGGTAGCCATACCTGCGGAGGCCTCGGGCAACAACATAACCATAACCGTCATAACCAGCGCGGGCAGTAAAACCATCCACCGCACGATACCGGCGGGAGGCATGCTTCCCGGAGCGCGCTATACCGTAGGAGTTTACGATTACGATAAGGTTATAGAATTCGACAACTACTATACCGGATTCCGGGATTTCTGCATTGCCAATTACGATACCAACTTGGACGATGAGGTAACGTACGGCGAAGTACGCAATGTCAAAACATTAAACCTCGAAGGCAACCAGTCCGTATGGGAATTGCGGGGCATAGAGGCTTTCCGGTCGCTCGAAAACCTCCTCTGCTGCGACAGCGGCATAGGCTACGACCAGGATCATGACGGCGATCCCGGATACTATATGGACCTAAGTATGTTGAAAAGGCTTAAGGTTTTGGATATAAGCCACACCGAAGTACACGATTACGATATTGGCAGCAACCTTATACAAACCATAAACTGCTCCTATTGTCCTTATCTTTGCTGGGCGGGCGCTTCCAACGCCCCTCACCTTACCGAATTGAACGCTTCGCACTCGGGGAGTTCCGTATATATAAGCATGTCGCTGTTGAATTGCCCCTCCCTGACCAGCCTCACTGTAAGCCAGGAGATAGTTTATATCTCCGTAAAAAATTGCACCGCCCTCGAGAATCTCGATTGCAGCGACTGCTATTTGCTGAATAGCGGCGGTTTCGTTATATCGGGATGTACTTCGCTAAAAAAGGCCGACTTCAACGGATGCGTAATATTGGACGTACTAAACCTCTCTTCGTGTACTGCGCTGCAAGAATTGGATATTTCCAATATGGATTGTCTTTACGAGGGTGGAATCAACTTGTCGGGCTGCTCGCAACTGTGTAAAATAAAAGCGGTAAACACTCCTTTTGATGAGTTGGATCTGTCCGGCTGTTTTCAGGGAGGCATTGAAGTCCGCTCCTCTACCGGTTACATCACGAATCTGTATGTGACTCTGGCGCAACTCAACGATGGGGGAAGCCTGTTCGTCAACTGCCCCGTGCCTACGTTGAAGTAGGCGGCCCAGAAATCAACGTTTATAAGAATATTCGAAAAGATTCTTATAAACGTATGCGGACGCGGCCATTACGTCGGCATAGAATGTTTGTAACGCCAGTGACGCCGCCCTTTAGGGCGGCGTCACTGGCGTTTGCGGATCAATATTTCTCTCCGGTAGGGATTTTGCTCAACCCGTCGTCGTATTTTATCGATGCGTGCGTTCCGTCGCAGAAGGGTTTGTTGGACGACTGGCCGCACCGGCACAGCGTTACGCGGTTGCGTATTTCGTAGGTGTGTCCGTCGGTACGCCTCACCTGTATCCCTCCCCTTATCCACAGTGGGCCGCTGCATTCTATCTCCGGGTCTTCCACAATGCCTATGCTCGGCTCGTAGACAGGCTCTATAGGGGTGTCGGAATCGTTCTCCCAGGCGCTCAGGCGACCTGCCGGACAGCGGTTGGCCATGCGGATCACCCATTCGCGGGCGTGTTCGTTGTCCGTCCGTCCCACAAGATTCCACACCCTTCCCTTGGCATCGCAAAACCGTGCGAAGGCGCAGTAAAGATCGTTGTCCGTGAGCGTTATCTCCGGGCCGTCGTATTCTTCCGCCTTATCCAACAGGCGCTCTTCGGGCGCGGTCAGCTCCGGGTCCCAGTCCGCCTCTATATGCGACCCGTCGCAATAAGGGGCGTTTCGTGAAGAACCGCAACGGCACAACGCCGTGGGGCGACTGTCCGTGGGATAGCTTTCCCCCTGCTGGTAGTACCACATCTCCCCCTGGCTGTTGGGAACAAAGAACTGCTGGGCCATGGGAGGCGCGCCATAGACAAGATAAGGGCCTTGCGGCAGGATCTCGACGGCAAAACTGTCGGGTGCGGGAACGGTACCCCGCTGTACGTAATGATCTTTGGGCATATTGCGTTTTTTACTATGCCTTGAGTAACAATAAACGTGCCTGCCCGGCTTAGCTGAACACGGCGAGGTTTTTACCGTTGAGCGGATTTTTGCCTTCGGGAGTGTAAAGCTCTGCTATGCGGGCTTTGTAATGCTCCTCCACCTTTCCCCGCACCACTTTGAGCGTGCTGTTCACCATGCCGTTCTGCTCCGAAAAAGGCTCGTCGGCAAGCGCGAAAGCCGCAGGTAGCCAGCGTTCGGGGAATACGCCGGCCATGTCTCCGCCCGCGCGGTAACGGTTAATCTCATCGCGTATCAACTCCACGGCGCGCCGCGTCCTGTCCTGCCCGTGGTGCGCATGGTGTTCGAGATATCTTTCTATCGCCGTACGGTTGGGTACTATGACCGCTACGGTGTAAGGACTCTGGTTGTTGTAAAGAATAACCTGGTCTATATATGGCGAATTCTCAGTCAGCGCCTCCTCTATCCCTTCGGGGCTGTACTTTTCTCCGTCGCTGCCTATAAGCAGGCTCTTGAAGCGTCCGAGGACATAGAGGAAACCCTCGGGCGACATATAGCCCATATCGCCGGTGTACAGCCAGCCGTCGCGTACGGTTGCCGCCGTGGCAACCGGGTTTTTCCAGTAGCCGGCCATTACGTTCTCGCCTTTTATCACTATCTCGCCTTTTTGCCCCACCGGCTGTTCCACTCCTTCCTCATCCAGTATCTTCAGGTCCAGCGGAGTTAGCAGTTGTCCGGAAGAGCCGAAACGGTGGCGGCTGGGCGAGTTGGTGGATATGACGGGCGTCGCCTCGGAAAGCCCGTAGCCCTGGTACATGGGGATGCCTATGGCGTAGAAAAAGCGTTGCAGTTCACTGTCCAGCAAAGCTCCTCCGCCTATAAAGAACAACAGCTCGCCGCCGAAAGCCGCGCGTATCTTGCTGTAGAGTATGCGGTCGAAAAGTTTTACCAGCGGGGAGAGCATGGCCGCCGCACCGGAGCCTTTCAGATAGCCGTCCTTGTTGTAGGCGTAGGATACACTGAGCGCGAAGCGGAAAAGCCTCTCGGTTGCCGGCCCCTTGGCGCGGATCGACGATTCTATGCTTTTGCGGAAAGTCTTGGCCAGCGCCGGGACCGAAAGCAGGAAATGGGGCCTGACCTCGGAAATGTTCAGGGGGATGTTCTTGAGGGTTTCTATAGGTGTCTTGCCTACCTGCACCGTGGCTACGGCCGCGCCGCAGGCTATTATTATGTAAAACCCTACGACATGCGCGAAGCAATGGTCCAGCGGGAGGATTATAAGCGTGCGATACCAGTCGGGGATGTCTATGCGCGAGAGCGACTGTTCGACGTTGGCCGTGTAGTTGCGGTGGGTAAGGATAACCCCTTTGGGGTCGGCCGTGGTACCCGAGGTGTAGGTTATGGTGGCGTAGTCGTCGTTTCCTGTCCCCTGCCCTATCTTGAGGAATTCGTCGAGGTTGGCCTCCAGGTAAACCTCGCCTTTTCCGACCAATTCATCGAACGTTATTTCACCTTCGCCCTGCGCCTCTCCTTCGAACAGTATTATGTGTTTGAGTTCCGGCAGGCGGTCGCGCACGGCTCTCACCTTGCCCGCCTGGCTGGCCGAGACCATCACCGCCGACACCCCGGCGTGGTTCAGGCGGAAGAAAATGTCCGACTCCTCTTCCAGCTTGACAGACAGCGGCACACTTATGCCGCCGGCGTAAAATATGCCCAATTCCGACAATATCCATTTGTTGCACCCCTCTGCCAGGATCGTCACCATGTCCTTGGGTTTTATTCCTGTCGCCGCAAGCCCCGCGCCTACCTTCAGGGCTTCCTGTCTGGCCTGGGCGTAAGTTGTGGGATTGAACTTCCCTCCCGTTTTTTCAAGAAGGAAAGTGTTGCCGGAATAGCGGCTTACGGAGCTTTCGAAAAGGTCGATAATGGTTTTTTTCATCTTGTCGGTGATTGTCGGAATATGCGTTTTTTATACCTTCAAATGCCAGGCGGATGCAAATGTATGAAATTTTGTAATTTGACCAAACGTCAAAAATTATTAAAAAACCAAAGGGCGCATGCCGCGCAGCCGGAGATTTTCATTATTTTAGCGGTCGAAACCTAACCTACTTCATAAATGAGCTACAATATCAGCCGATTGTTCCAGTTTTTCCTACCCAAGGACGGTAAATTCCTTCCCCTTTTGCAAGGTCAGGTGGAGGATATCCTGAGGGCATCCGACCTGCTTGTCGAATTCACCTCCACGAGCGACCATGAAAAGCATAAGGCGTTGTATGCCGAGATCAAAAAGACGGAAACCCACTGCGACCGTATAACCGACGCGATCCTCGACGAACTGAATAAAACCTTCATCACCCCGTTCGACCGCGAAGACATACACGCGCTGGCTTCGCAGCTGGACGACGTACTGGATCTTATCAATTGTTCGGCCAAACGCACCGTGATGTACCAGCCGCACGAGATGTCCGCAAGTATGGTCTCCATGGCGGTGCATATAAAAGACAGCGCCGAATGTATCCGGGTGGCCATAAATGAACTAAAGAAGGTAAAGCGCGACCCCAGTGTGGTGCGCGAGCAATGCCGCCGTCTGCATGAGCTGGAAAACAGCGCCGACGACGTTTACGAGCATTTCATAACTTCGCTTTTCAAGGACGAGGGCGACGCCATAGAACTCATAAAGCAGGTCGAGATCATCCAGCTTCTCGAAAGCGCAACCGACAAGGAGTATCGCGTGGCGGACGTCCTTAAGACGATAATCGTAAAATACGCCTAACCGCCGAGGAACGTAATGACCCTGCTTATAGTGATAATAGTCCTGGCGTTGCTGTTCGATTACATCAACGGTTTCCACGACGCGGCCAACTCGATAGCCACCATAGTGTCGACAAAAGTACTCTCGCCGTTCCTTGCCGTTTTATGGGCGGCGCTGTTCAATTTCGTGGCGTTTTTTATAGCCAAATACATTATCGGCGAGTTCGGTATAGCCAACACCGTATCGAAGACCGTGTGCGAGGATTTCATAACCCTTCCGGTGATACTGTCCGGGCTGATAGCCGCCATCGTGTGGAATCTATTCACGTGGTGGAAAGGCATACCGTCCTCCTCGTCGCATACCCTTATCGGCGGCTTCGCCGGCGCAGCCATAGCCTACGGAGGCTTGCAGGCCATACATTCGGCCGTGGTTCTGAAGATCGCCGCCTTTATCCTGCTCGCTCCGTTCATAGGCATGGTGATGGCTGTCATAATAACCATCGCCATAATGAATATATGCCGCCGCGCCCATCCGGGCAAGGCGGAAAGATGGTTCAAGCGCCTGCAACTCGTTTCGTCGGGATTGTTCAGCATAGGACACGGCCTTAACGATTCGCAGAAAGTGATGGGCATAATCGCCGCGGCGCTGTTCGTAGCCGGAGGAAGGGCGGGCGAAATTACCGATATTCCGGGATGGGTCCCGCTGGCCTGCTTCTCGATGATAGCCATGGGTACGATGTCGGGCGGCTGGCGCATAGTAAGGACCATGGGTACGAAGATAACCAAAGTGACCCCGCTTGAAGGAGTGGCCGCCGAAACCGCAGGCGCGCTGACGCTGTACCTGACGGAAATATGGAAGATACCCGTCAGCACCACCCACACCATCACGGGAGCCATTATTGGCGTGGGGGCCGTCAAGCGCATGTCGGCGGTAAGATGGGGCGTTACGGTCAACCTGTTGTGGGCATGGGTCATCACGATACCCGTAAGCGCGCTGCTCGCCATGGGCGTTTACCGTCTGCTAATACCGTTGTTAGACCGACTGACGCCGCTTATACCGACGGAGCCGCCACTGTTATAATAAATCCGGAAGGCTTGAGACAGGCCTTCCGGATTTGTTTAAATAATATTAAATTTGCACAAATAAACCGGATGCGCGGCCGACGCATAATCGAGGCCGTCCCGACAAACTCCCCGCAAATGGGAACGACAGGTAATTACCGATATCATATAGCCGCCCGCGACGTCGACTTTACGGGTTGTCCCGCACTCGCGGCCGTTACCGATCATGTGCTGTCTGCCGCCGGCGACGACGCCGACAGGAACGGTTTCGGCGTGACCGACCTCAACGAAAGCAACCTGACATGGGTGTTGTCGCGCTTTTGCATGGAATTTGTACGCTACCCGGCCAGGGACGAAACCCTGTGCGTCAGTACATGGGTGTCGGAAGTGGGCCGCATGATGACAACGCGCAATTTCGTTATTACCGCGCCCGGAGGCGACGCCATAGGGGCCGCCGTGAGCAACTGGGCCATGATAGACCTCGGCACGCGGCGCGCCGTGGACATAACTTCGCGGCCCGGTTACGCCGAAGCCGTGGTAAACGAGCCGTCGCCCATATCCGCGCCCGAACGCCTGGGGAGCGCCCGTCCCGATAAAACGGCCGTCCGACGCGTGATGTACAGCGATATCGACTTCAACCGCCATACAAACACACTGCGTTACCTGGGGATGATGCTCGACATGCTCCCGCTGGAATATATGGAGCGCGGGACGGATATACGCCGTATGGATATGAATTTCCTGCATGAGTCGCGTTACGGCGATACTCTTACCGTGGCATGGCAGAAGGGCGACAAACAATTATTTGAAATACGCCGCGGCGACCAGACGGTATGCCGCGCCCAAATAGAATGGAAACAATGAAACGTATAACCGTTCTCGGCCCCGCCCACCCCTTTCGCGGAGGGCTGTCTTCCATAATGGAAACTATAGCCCGCACGTTCGCCTCGCGCGGGGCGACGGTAGATATAAAGACTTTCACGGTCCAGTATCCCGATTTCCTCTTTCCCGGCCGCAGCCAGTATTCGGGGCTTCCCGCCCCCGGCGATCTGACCATAGAGCGCTGCGTGAGTACCGTAAACCCCTTTAATTGGATAAAACTGGGCTTGAGGATCAAGAAAGAGGCCCCCGACGCCGTCATAATGAGGTACTGGACGCCTTTCATGGGGCCGTGCTTCGGCACTATAGCCCGCATAGCCCGCAGTAACGGGCATACCAGGGTCCTGGTGCAACTGGACAACGTCATACCCCACGAGCGCCACGCGACGGACATGTCCTTCACCCGTTACTTCCTCCATTCGGTGGACGGTTTTATTTACATGTCCGACAAAGTGTTGCACGACCTGAAAAAGGTCATGGGCAGGCGTTTGCGTCCCGCGCTATTTTCGCCCCACCCCCTTTTCAGCAATTTCGGGCAGACGGTGTCCAAAGAGGAGGCGTGTCGCCGCCTCGACCTCGATCCGCAGTACAACTATTCGCTGTTCTTCGGTCTTATACGCGACTACAAAGGATTGGATATATTGCTCGACGCCTGGGGTACGCTCAAATTGCAGGGCAAAAACGACGGACACAAACTCATAATCGCGGGCGAGTTTTACACGGATAAAGGGCAATATCTCGACCAGATAGCCGCCCTGGGCCTTCTCGATGATATTATCATGCACGATTACTTTGTGCCGGACGACAAAGTGCGCTATTTCTTCTCGGCCTCGGACGTTCTCATACTCCCCTATCACTCGGCCACTCAGAGCGGAGTTACGCAGATAGCCTACCATTTCGAACTGCCTATGATAGTCACCAACGTAGGCGGCCTGGCCGAAACCGTACACGACGGCGTGGCTGGCTATGTTTGCAACCCTTCTTCGGGCAGCCTGGCCGACGCCATAGAGCGTTTCCGCGAGGAAGGTACGGCGGAACGTTTCCGCGGCAATATGAAAGAGGAGAAAAAAAGGTTCAGCTGGGAGGCTACGGCGGACAAATTTGAAGAATTATATAAACTCGCCGCCGGAAAACATTGACGCGAGCAGAATATATCCGTAAAATCACCGAGGCGCTTTCACCGCGTTACGGCGGCAGGGAAGCCTCGTCCATGGCATGGCTGATAGCGGAGGCGCTGGCAGGGTTCGACCGCCGCGACCTTGCCGCCGATCCCCAGGCCGGCGTACGCACGGAGAGGATGGAGGAGGTCGTCGGACAGGTCGCCGGAGGCAGGCCCGTCCAGTATGCCCTCGGCCGGGCGTGGTTCCGGGGCCTGGAGTTCGAAGTGGACGGCAACGTGCTTATACCGCGCCCGGAGACGGAAGAGCTGGTGGAGTGGATACTCTCGTCGCACGACGGCCCTGCGGAGATACTCGACATAGGCACGGGCAGCGGTGCGATAGCGGTGAGCCTGGCGCGCGAAATGCCCGCCGCGCGCGTTACCGCATCCGATATTTCACAGGGAGCTTTGTCCGTAGCCGCGCGAAATGCCGCCTGGGCCGGAGTTGCGGTGGATTTTATCCTCGCCGACATCCTTGCCGGGGAACCATCCGGAATTTTCGACGTTATAGTTTCAAACCCCCCTTATATCCCGGCCGACGAAATTTCCCGTATGGCCGCACACGTTACGGCGCACGAGCCGCACACGGCCCTTTTCGTGCCGCAGGCCGATCCTCTGCTGTTTTACCGGGCCATAGCGCGACATGCTTCCACGGGAGGGCTTTCGCATGGAGGCAGCCTGTATTTAGAGGTGCATGAGGACTTTGCCGGAGATGTGTGCGACCTGCTTGCCCGCGAGGGATTAATGCAGGCGGAGATGCGCCGGGATATGAACGGAAAACCACGTATGGTGCGATGCAAAAAAACGTAAAAACCCCTGAACAAGCCCTGCAGAGTCTTATGACTCTGTGTGCCAAGGCCGAGAGGTCGAGCGGCGACGCCATGCGCCTTATGGCGCGCTGGGGAGTGGATGAGGCTGCGCGGCAGGAGGTGCTGAAAAAGCTCATATCCGCCCGTTTCATAGACGACGAACGTTATGCCGGGGCCTACGTGCGCGAAAAATCCAACCTCAACGGCTGGGGCGCCTACAAGATACGCGCAGGGTTGGCCGCCAAGGGCATCCAGGGCGAAACGGCCCTGCGCGCCATGCAGCAGATCCGGCCCGAAAAGTCGAGGGAGAAACTGGAGGAACTGCTCCGTTCGAAAATGCGCTCCGTCCGCGCCTCTACGCCTTACGATATGCGCGCCAAGTTGGTGCGTTTCGGCCTCTCGCGCGGATTCGAATACGATATTTTGCTGCCAGAGGTAGAGAAATTAGTGAAAACCACGGAAGAAGACCATTGAAAATACCACGTATCATATTGCTTTTGATGCTGCCCGTCCCGGGTTTGGCGCAGGACCACATGCGGCCTATGAATATCGTGCCGGTGCTTGCAGGCAATTTTGCCGAGATGCGGTCCGGTCATTTCCATGCCGGACTCGATTTCAAGACGGACAACCGGGAGGGCATACCCGTAACGGCTGCGGCCGACGGCGTTGTGACGCGTATGGTGGTTAACCCGGAAGGTTACGGACACGCGCTCTATATGGAGCATGCCGATGGAAAAACTACGGTTTACGCCCATCTCGGCGCTTTCGAACCGTCGATGGAGAAGTTCCTCAACGAGAGACGCTACGCGTTGAAGAGCGATAAGGCGGATATAACGCCTCCGGCGGGGCGCTTCAAATTCAGGCGAGGAGAGTTGATAGGCTATTCGGGAAATACCGGATCGTCCGCGGGGCCGCATCTCCATTTCGAAGTAAGGGAGAGTACGTCGCAGGCCATACTGAACCCTCTTGTCAAAGGTTTCGTCAAGATTAAGGATACCCGGGTTCCTGAATTATTCCGGCTGTATTACGTACGCGTGGATACATTGTGCGGCGTGCCGGTAAACTCTCTTCCGCGGGAGATCGCATGGCGCGCCTGGGATGGACCTGTAGCGGTTGCCGGATGCGGGTATTTTGTCGCGGAAGCCATCGACAGGCAGGACGGTACGGCCAACCGTATGGGGGTTTACCGCATAGCGCAGTATGTCGACGGAGGTATGACCATAGAGATACGGCGCGACCGCTTCCTGTTTTCCGACGGGCGTTACGTGAACGCCGTGGCGCATTACGCGCTCAACCGCGCCACACCCAACGAAATGATACGCATGGCGGTTATGGAAGGCAACAAAATGCCGTTCTACCATAATGTCCGCAACCGCGGCGCGTTGCTCCTGGCCGACACCCTGCCCCATACCGTGACCATAGAACTGCAGGACGAGGCGGGCAATATCTCGAGGACCGAATTCTCCGTCCGCCGTACCGACGATCCCGTTTACGCGGCGACAATTCCCCCCGGCGCTCCGGTTGTGAGCTGCGGCAGGCCGTTCGTCTATTCAGGCGGCGAGGCTGGAACGGACATGTCTGCCGGCGTGCTGTACGAACCGGCGTTCTACACCCAGAATGCAGGAACTAACGCCCCTCGCGGCGCATTTTCCGTCGTCCACACGTTCATGAACGCCGATGTGCCGCTGCACGATTACATAACAGTGTGGATAAAGGCCGACCTGCCGCAACGCCTGCGCGATAAAGCGTGCCTGGCCAGGGTTTCGACGGACGGCGGGCTTTCGTATGCCGGCGGCTATTATGCGGAAGCTGCCGGGGCGTTGCCTGCGCGGGTGGCCGCAAGGGTACGCAATTTCGGCGGTTATTGCATCGTAGCCGACACCCTGCCCCCTTCAGTGACGCCGCTCTTCAAGTCCGGCGCATCGCTCGCCGGACGTAATGAGGTGTCGTTTAAGGTACGCGATGGTTTGTCCGGCGTCAAATCATACAGGGGGACTATGGACGGCGTTTGGGTTTTGATGGAATACGACATGATGAAAGGCGTCCTGACCCACTATTTCGGCAAAGCGCCGCAGGCCATTGCGGCAGGCGGGCATGCCGTAACGCTCGAAGTTACGGACAATAAAGGTAATACGACTACCTGGAGCGGGCGTTTCGCGCGTTAGTACGCCGTAAGGTCAGAATTTGACGACCAGCTCCAGCGTGAGCTTGTTGTCGGCCACATGGATGTCGCGGTCCTGGAAATAGAGCGGGTCTACCCCGTCGCGCAGGAAGTAATGTTCGTAATCAAGCCTGAGTACCGAGCCGAACGGCTTGCGCGACAGGCCGAAATCCACCCCCGCCGTAATGCGGTTTACGTCGAACACCGATCCGTCCGACGGATATCCCATCGCATCCCAGCGCAGGGCCGGGGCCACGCTGTGGAATATTTTGCCTCCATGCAGGGGAAATGCGTAAGCGCCCTGCACGTAAGCTCCCAGCAGGTCGTTGCCGCCGCCCTGCGGATGGCGGTTCATTACCTCCGCCTCTATCTTATATTCTTTTGCGGCGTAACGTATGTCGGCTCCCAGAAAAAATTGATGGAGCGCCGCGGCGGAGGCCGACGCCTGCCTGTGATAGCTGTACGCCTTGACGGACGAACGCCATCCCTCCATATTGCCGGCTATCAGCCTTACGGCCCATGAGGGGTTGTCCGTCCATTGCGGATTGTTTATCTTGCCTCCGTTGAATATGCCGGCCTGCCCCTCCATGGGAAACGAACCGATGCGGAAAGCGTATCTGGCCACCATGCCTATGTCGCGCGAACCGGGCGTAAAAAACTTGCCTATAAAGGCCCGGTTGGCGAAGAGCATTTCCGAAGGAGTTATGATATAGTTGTTCTCGAAAGGCACGCTGGTTTGTCCGAAATCTATGGAAAGCCCCTTCAGCGGGGTTATCGTACCGAAGAGGTCGAGGGGTGAGAAATTACCCTCGGCGCTCAGCTCCACCTGTATGCGGTAGGCCACATAGTCGCCTACGGTCCCGCGCACGCCTATACGCGAGTTGCGTACGTTAAAACGCATCATCCCGTCTTCGGTGCAGGCTTCGAGTTTGGTCTTTATCGTACCGTCGAATTTGGCGGTCACTTTAAGCTCGGGCAGCTCAACGGCCGCGCTGTCGGGTTTCTGAGCCGCACACGGAGCGGCGGCGCAAAAAAATGAAACTAAACAAATTGATAGAGCGTAAACAGGTTTCATCGTAAAGAATTTACTGCAAAGATGGCTGTTTTTGCCGTATTACAATGTCTCCCGTGGCGATTTAATGAAAAGATAATTTATCTTTGTGTAATTTATATATTTTGCGCGGAAAAAAACGAGAATATGGCCGATTTTAATTATAGCTTTGATAAACAAAACATTGCATTCCCTAAATATGAAAAGCTCTACGCCGGGCGGCTCGATATATCGGACGCTCTGAGCGTCTATCACAACGACGGCACCGTCATCAGGGTGCAATCCGGCGACGACAGCATGACGCTGCTGGGCTACGCGTTTTGCCACGGCATGAAAACGGAGGAATATATGGCCGGCGTGCTGCGCGACTTTTCCGGAGAGGCTGTCCCGCGCATAAAAAAAGAGCTGCTGGGTCAATATATCGTCCTTGTTCGTAAAGGCGGGACGCTTTATATGTTTTCCGATTTTATGCAGGTGGGAGGCATATTCTACTCGGTTGAACGGAAGGTGGCGTCGTCGTCCTTCGACGCTGCGTGCCTTATGGCCGGCATGGATACGGATCCTTACAAGCAGTTCGAATTCATAGCCATGAAATACAGCGCCTATCCCGCATGGCTGGGCAACACCACGGTGAACAGGCGCGTGTGCAGGTTGCGCGCGTGCGAATATCTGGCGGTGGACGCCGCGACGGGCTGCATAGAACTGTGCGACTTTAAGATAGAGTTCGACAACCGGAAGAATCCTGACGTAAGGGCGCTCAGGGAGAAGACCCTCGCGCTGCTGCACACTTACATGCGCCACCCTGAGATGAAAGATGCGAAAGTGCAATCCACCATAACGGGTGGGTTTGACAGCCGTTTCGTTTCGTCGCTGGTAAAGGAGTATTATTCCGACGTAACCCTTCGGATATGCGTCAACAAAGGCGTCCCTTTCCTCGATTATGACATGGCGGAGAAAGCCGCCAGGACTATCGGCCTGCCTCTGAAAGTATACCGGACCGAACCTTCGGACGTAGAATGGTTTTACATGGCCACAGACTCGCTCAGCCCCAGGGAGAACAGCATAATGGCAAGCCTTTTCCGCAGCACCGGCGATTACCGCCTGGGTTTCGGCGGGACTTTCGGTACGGAGCTGTATTCGTCATTCGCGGCTAACAACCCCGGCGAACATATAACCGATTTGATGGACAGGGCGAAAAATAATATACGGGCCGACAAACGTCACTTCGAACGGCTGGAGCAGGCTTTCCGCGACGAATTCAATTACATAGAGCAACATTACGTCCTTGCCAGGCCGGACGGGAAAGACCTGGTGAGGATATTCAAGCTGATAAACACGGCCTATTTCGCCTCGCCGCTGGTGCGTTCGTTCGCCATAAACGGCAATCAATTCGAGATATTCCCCACTTTCCCCATAATAGAGGCGGGGTTGCAGATACCTTACCGTTTCGACCGGCTGATGGACAGGTTGGGTAATTTCTATCTGATACCTAAAGGAATAATGAGGAAGGTGAACCCGAAGGTGAGCAGGCTGCTTACGACCAACTTCGCACCGATGCGTCCCCTTACGCCGTGTTCGCTGCCTACATACCTGCGCGGCAAGCTGTTCAAACGAAGATATTACGCAATGTTGGCCAAAATGCAGCCGGCCAATCCCACCGTGACGCTTTACAAGGGTGACGGATGGGAGTATTCCACCGCCAACCGCTGGGTGGAGGGTTTCGCCGCGAAATATATCGGATAACCAAACACTTTCGCATATGAAGAAAACCATGTTGTTGGCCGTTTTAATGTCCGTATTCTGTACGGCGACGGCACTGTACGGACAGGGGCCGCTTATGTCGGGCAGCCTGCAGGTATCGAACCAAAGCCGCGATCAGCTATGCGTAGAGCTTACTGGTTTTCAAAGTTTCGATGAGCATATCCAAGGCGATCTGCTGCTTTCCAACCTCATTCCCGGAGAGTATGTGCTGCGCATCGCCGCGCATCACGCCAGACCCGGGGGCGGAGAATATTACAACGGGCGCATTACCGTCAGGCCGTCGCAGAGGGTAATCGTGTCGGTAGATCCTTACGGCCGCTCGAGGGTGTCTTACACCGCCGACCGCAACAGCGTCATGTTGGCCGTGGACGCCGGACGTTTTCCCGGCAGAGATCACGACGATCGCCGCGGCGGATATGATCGCGACGAGAGGGGGGATGGCCGCGGACGCAATCCTTACGGCGAATCGGAACGCGGCCAGGCTATGCGCGACGCCGATTTCAGCCGCCTGCTGTCGGATATGAAACGCACAGCTTTCGACGACGATAAACTGAAAACCGTGGATATGGCGGCGGCCTACAATATGTTCACCACGGCGCAGGTGGCCTCAATGTTGAACTGCTTTAGTTTTGAAGACAACAAACTGAAGTGCGTGGCCATATTACGGGGCCGCATAACCGATATGCGTAACGCACACACTTTGGCCGGCTGCTTTACGTTCCAGAGTTCCAAAGACAAGCTGTATGAAATATTGAGGTGATGCCTGTTATTATGCATATAGTCAATGAACTATCTGCAGTTAGCTGACCTGATAGTTAAACACCCCGGCAACCGATGGTTGCCGGGGTGTTCTGCAATTTTTAAGTATGCGGTTTACAACGCGCCTATCTCCTTGAGGACGGCGTTCGTTGCGCGTACGGCATCGGCACTCTTGTCGAAGAGGGCTTTCTCCTCGGCGGAAAATTCCATTTCGAGGACTTTTTCCACTCCGTTGCGGCCTATTACGGCGGGAACGCCTATGCAGATGTCTTTCTGACCGTACTGGCCGTCGAGCATCACGCATGAGGGGATGACTTTTTTCTGGTCGCGCAGGATGGATTCCACCACGTAGGCGGCCGCTGCGCCGGGGGCGTACCAAGCCGACGTACCGAGCAGGGCTGTGAGCGTGGCTCCTCCCACCATCGTGTCCTTAACTACTTTTTCGAGTTCTTCCGTTTTGAGCAGTTTTTTTACAGGCACGCCTTTGTATGTGGCCAGCGAGGTGAGGGGGACCATGGTCGTATCTCCGTGTCCGCCGACGACCATCGTTTCCAGTTCGTTGCTGTTGGCGTCGAGGGCTTTGCTCAGGTAGCAGCGGAAACGTGCGCTGTCGAGCGCTCCGCCCATGCCGAAGATACGGTTAGTGGGCAGGCCGCTGGTTTTGGCTGCAAGGTAGGTCATGGTATCCATCGGATTGCTGACGATGATCACGATGGCGTTGGGCGAATACTTCACGATTTCGGCAACCACGGACTTGACTATGCCTGCGTTGACGCCTATAAGCTCCTCGCGGGTCATGCCCGGCTTGCGCGGAACGCCGGAGGTTATCACCACCACGTCCGAGCCTGCGGTTTTGGAGTAATCGCCCGTGACGCCGGTCATATTGGTGTCGAAGCCCAGGAGACCTGCAGTTTGGAAGATGTCGAGGATTTTGCCTTCAGCGAAACCCTCTTTAATGTCGATCAGCACCAGCTGGTCGGCGATTTCATTCATCGCCAATACGTTGGCGCATGTGGCGCCTACGTTTCCCGCGCCAACTACTGTTACTTTTGCCATTATGCTATTATTTTAGAGTACTCTTCTGCGGTGAGCAGGCCGGCGACCTGAGACGGGTCGGCAACCTTTACCTTTATTATCCATCCTTCTCCGTAAGGATCGGTGTTGACCAGCGCGGGATTGTCGTTGAGCTTGTCGTTGAATTCAACTATTTCGCCGGCCACGGGCAGAAATGCGTCCGAAACCGTCTTGACGGCCTCTATGGAGCCGAATACGGCGTGCTGCGCGAGATTCTCGCCCAACGAGGGAATGTCGAGGAAGACTATGTCGCCCAACTGGCTCTGGGCGTAATCGGTGATCCCCACCACGGCGGTATCGCCTTCGAGGCGCAGCCATTCGTGGTCTTTGGAGTAGCGTAACGATGCCGGAATGTTCATGATATGGTATGTTTTAAGTTTCCCGATGCCAAAAGTAACGCTTTTATTCGCGAGAGCAAAATTTATTGTGATTTTTTTAACAGCCCCTGCGGCCGCCATAAAAAGAGGGCTGCGCCGGTTCTACGGCGCAGCCCTCCATGAATTGGCCTATATTGCCTATTTCGAGTAACGCTCCTCGACGGTTTTCCAGTCTATCCTGTCCAATGCCCCGGCCACATAATCGGCCCGGCGGTTGCGGTAGTCTATATAATAGGCGTGTTCCCACACGTCGAGGTTGAGCAGAGGCGTCAGGCCCTTGACAAGGGGATTGCCCGCGTTGGACTCGGCCGATACCACCAATTTCCCGTCTTTGTCTTTCGACAGCCAGGCCCATCCAGACCCGAATTGGCCCAGGGCGGCTTTGGTTATAGCGTCCTTAAGATTCTGGAAACTGCCGAAATCCCTGTCGATAGCTTTGGCCAGCGCGCCTTCTGGCACGCTCTTTGGAGTAGGTGACAGGGTGTTGAAGAAAAACTCGTGGTTCCATATCTGTGCGGCGTTGTTGAATATGGGGCCGGTGGAGCGGAGAACGATCTGATCCAGAGACGATTCCTCGAACTCAGTGTCTTTGATAAGGTTATTCAGGTTGTTTACGTATGTCTGCAGATGTTTGTTGTAATGGTAGTCCATTGTCTCCCTGCTGATCTGGGGTTCGAGGGCGTCCAACGAGTAGAGCAACTTGGGGAGGGTGAAGATGGTTACTGCGAGTGTCATGGCTGATAAGTTTTTAAATTAATAAAAGTAAATAAATTATTTAAAACTATATATACCAAATATTATACCAACTATTCAATTGAATCTATTATGAAAACTAAAACAATCAAAGGCTCTCAGACGGAAAAGAACATAATGAAAGCTTTCGCCGGGGAGGCTCAATCGCTAAGCCGCTACAAATTCTTCGTAAAGATAGCAAAAAAAGAGGAGTATCCGATGATAGCCGGAATCTTCAAGGCCACCGTAAAGAACAAGATCGAACACGCGCGTATACTCTACAGCCTGCTCGAAGGGGGTAAAGTGGAGATCACCGCGGCCTACCCCGCCGCCACGCTCGGCGGCACCGCGGTAAACCTTAAAGAAGCCGCGATCACGGAACACGAAAAATGGGCCGATCTGTATCCTGAATACGCCAAAACGGCCGAAGAGGAGGGCTTTATACATATAGCCACGCTCTTTCACCACATAATGGGCATAAACCGCATACAGGAGGGCATATTCGCCAAGCTTCACGAAGAGTTGAGCAAAAAGACCCTCTTCTCCGCCAAAGAAGATACTACATGGAGCTGCCGCAGATGCGGACACACCCACCACGGCATGACGCCTCCGGCCGAATGCCCGCTGTGCGGAAGCCCCATGACCTTCTTCAGCCGGGACTGCACTCCCGGACACGATTGCGGCTGTAAATAAAGGGGGCTGTCCCGATCCCGCGGCGAGAGTTTTTCTTCATTACGCTTTCTGCGGCTGTTTTTAGATAGATCCAAATAAAGTATACTCAGGCCCATTCATGCGGGATCCGGGATATCCGGATCCCTTTTTTTTATCCATTCCCTGAAAAATACTACATTTGCGTGCAAATCACTCGTTGAATGGAGACACACGTAAAGAAACAACTCGCCACCGGCGTGCTGTACACCGCCGCGGCCAGGTTGGCCGGCGTGCTTATGACGCTGCTTATCTCCGGCGTGCTGTCGAGGCTGCTCACCCCGGAAGAATACGGCATACTGGTGCCTATAACGGTAATCGTGGCTTTCTTCTCGATGTTGGGCGACGTGGGTATAAGCCCGGCCATAATACAGAACAAAGAGCTGTCCGACAAAAACATAGAGTCCATATTCTCGTTTACGCTCATAGTGGGCGCCGTCCTTTCCGCAATAATGTTCTCGGGTTCGTGGACGGTGGCTCGCATCAACGGCAACGAGGTTTACGTGTTGTTGTGCCAGATGCTTACCGCCACGCTTTTTTTCTCGTGCGCCGCGGTGGTTCCCAATGCGCTCCTGTATAAGGCGAAAATGTTCGGTTACCTGGCCTGGCGTACGGTGATCGTGCAACTGGTTGCCGGGGCCGTCGCCATTGTCGCGGCGTTCCTCGGGGCGGGGATATACGCGCTGGCTCTGTTGTCGGTAATGTCGAGCGTTTGCATGTTTATAATAAGCTACCGTAAATCGCCGGTTAAGTTCAGTTTCCGGATCGAGGGCGAGGCGTTGCGCAAGATACGCAACTTCTCATCCTACCAATTCCTTTTCAATATCTTCAACTATTTTACGGTAAACCTGGACAAGCTGTTGATGAACAAGTTCCTCGGGACGGAGCAACTGGGATATTATGACAAGTCGTACAGGCTGATGCAAATGCCAATGCAAACCATACCATTCATCATAACGCCGGTAATGCATCCCGTATTTTCGGATATGCAACACAACCGCGACAAGATGCGCGAGGCCTATTCGAAGGTCGTACGCCTGCTGTCGTTCATAGGCTTCCCCCTGTCGGTGTTGCTGTATTTTACAGGGCATGAATTGATATTCACCATCTTCGGCAGCCAATGGGGGCCCGCAGTGCCTGCATTCGGCATGTTGGCGCTTTCTGTGGGATTCCAAATTTTATTGGCAACCTCCGGATCGATCTTCCAGTCGTGCAACTCCACCCACCTGATGCTCCTCTCAGGCATACTCTCCACGGTGGCCATAGCTGCGGCCATACTTGCGGGGTTGACGGTTTTCCACAGCACCGAGGCTGTGGCGGCCATGCTGCTCGCGGCTTTTGCGGTAAACTTCCTGCAGTGTTTCGCCATTATGTACCGGACACTTTTCGGCGTGGGACTGTGGAGTTTCCTGCGGCATGTATTACCTTCGCTGATACTCAGCGCCGTCATGGCGGCAGTGCTGTTCCCCGTCTCCATAGCCTCCAGGGTCCTGTGCGATACTTTCTGGGGTAACGCGGCGTCGTTCGGCATAAAATCGGCGGTTGCGGCCATTGTGGCCGCGGCCTATCTGCAACTTACAGGCGAATACGACCTTAAAGGCATGGCGGCGAATATGCTCGCGAAAATAAAAGGCCGTTAACCCCGCGGCTGCATCTTTTGTATCATTTTTGCAATCGATATCTGGAAACCATAAAACCAACGTTTATGAAAAATCCATTGAAAGAGTCGGTACAGTTTGCAGTAAGGAATTGGTGGGTGTCGCTGGTACTGGGCCTGATGTTCATCCTTGCGGGTGTGTACATGCTCATCTATCCGGTCGTCACATTCGAGACGCTTATCGTGATGTTCAGCGTCTTTATGTTCGTCAGCGGTATTTTTGAGATATTTTTCTCGCTTTCCAACACGCGGTCGGGCGGCTGGGGATGGTATCTGGTGCTGGGTATCGTCGACGTGCTGCTTGGCTTTTACCTCATGTTCCATCCCGGGCTGGTGGCCCTGGTCATCCCGTTCGTAATAGCCCTCTGGCTCCTGTTCAGAGGATTGTCCGTAATCGGTTTCTCCATTGATTTCCACGACATGGGAATGAAGGGATGGGGATGGTATCTGTTGCTGGGCATACTTGCCGTGATTTGCTCCGTGATGATAATATGGCGTCCGATCGCGGGCGCGGCTCTGGCGATTTACATGACGGCATTTTCGTTCATGCTGATAGGTATTTACCGCACAACGCTCGCTTTCAGCCTGAGGAAGCTCGGCAGGAAGGAAAAAGAGGAGTGACGGCATTGCCGGCCAAGAATACAGGGCGGGATCATCAAAGATCCCGCCCTGTGTTTTACGTCAACCTTCTGGCATAGTAAATGCATGGATGTGCGAAACATCAAACATCCTGTATATGAATCGCAGCATATCAATTTTTATCTTTGCAGCAGCGACGTTTTGCCTTTCCTTCGCTGCGTATGCCGGCAATCCAGATAAGCCGCATGTCGGTTTCCGCGACTCGCTCGACCATGCTTTCGACATGAGCGACTGGCTGATCACGAAAAAAGGATTCGTCCCATTTCCCATGATCATCACCGAGCCTGCCGTAGGCGGCTTCGGCGGAGGACTTTCGGCCATATTCATATCGCCCGAAAAGCCCGTACAGGCGCACGGCAAGGTCTACCCCATAATGCCGACATTAACCGCCGGCGGTGCCGCCTATACCCTCAACGACACATGGATGGTGGGGGGCGGTCGTTTCGGGATAATACGCAAGTGGATGGTACGTTACAAGATAGGCGCGGCATACGCCAATGTCAATATGGATTTTTACCACACTTTTCCCGAAACGGGCGAGGTGCGCGTGTCGTTCAACAACAAGGCCATTCCCATTTACGGCTATCTGGGCAAGATCATGTCCGACCCACGCTTTGAAATAGGAATGGATTATCTTTTCATGTACTCCAAACTGAAACTCAACGGCGGCGGCGACCTGCCGGCGTTCGTGACCGGCAAGGAGATGGACAGCCATGTGTCAAATCTCGGGCTGCAGCTGAATTTCGACACGCGCGACAATACGTTCACGCCCAATCATGGCGTCAAGACATATATCCACGGCCGGTGGAGCGATCCTGTCATAGGCAGCGACTACCGTTACGGCAATCTGGAGGGCGCCGTATACTGGTTTACCCAGTATGGCGGCGACGGGCAATTCGTCACGGGCGCGCGCCTCGACGTGCAGCAGGTACTCGGTACGGCGCCTTTCTACCTGAAGCCTTTCGTGGATATGCGCGGCGTTCCCGCCGAGCGCTACCAGGGCAATTCCACCGTACTGATGGAGCTGGAGGAGCGCTGGGATTGCTATAAACGATGGAGCGTGCTGCTTTACGGCGGGATAGGCAAAGGATTCGACGATTATTCGGAATTCGCATCGGCGGAATGGGCCTACAGCTATGGCACGGGCTTCCGCTACCTGCTGGCGCGCAAATTAAAACTGCGCGTGGGGGTGGATCTGGCGATGGGGCGCGAGGGATTTACCTATTATCTCGTGTTCGGCAGCAGCTGGGCGAGGCAATGACCCCGGCGGCTTTAAAATTCCGAAATCTTACATATCTTTGCGTGACGCAAAAACACACCCATGAGCGAAAGCGCAAAATATGTGAAGACTCCCTTGATGAAGCAATATTACGACATCAAGGCTGTGTACGGCGATGCCGTACTGCTCTTCCGCGTGGGTGATTTTTACGAAACTTTCGGCCAGGACGCCATAAAGGCCAGCTCGATATTGGGTATAACCCTTACGCGCAGGGCCAACGGCGCGGCGTCGTTCGTAGAGCTGGCCGGCTTCCCGTACCATGCACTGGAAACTTACCTGCCCAAGCTCGTCAGGGCGGGCGAGCGCGTGGCGATATGCGAGCAGCTGGAAGATCCCAAAACAGCCAAAGGGATAGTCAAACGCGGGGTCATAGAACTCGTCACCCCCGGCATAGCGTTAAACGATAATGTCCTGCAACCCAAAGCCAATACTTTCCTTGCGGCGGTATTCTTCGGTAAGCACTCCACCGGAGCGGCTTTCCTCGACCTTTCCACAGGGGAATTCTACGCCGCAGAAGGGAGCGACGCCTACATCGACAAACTGCTGTCGAGCCTCGCGCCCAAAGAGATAATATACCAGCGAGGGCGCGACGACCATTTCCGCAACCTATTCGGTACGTCGCATTACACCTACCGCCTCGACGAATGGGTGTTCTCTGCGGACATAAACCGGGAGAAACTGTGCAGACAATTCGGCTCGGCCTCGCTCAAGGGTTTCGGCATCGACGGCATGGATGGCGCGATAAGCGCTGCCGGCGCCATATTGTACTACCTCGAATTCACCGAACACCGCAATGTTTCGCACATATCGTCCATATCGCGAATAGACGAGGGCGATTACGTGTGGATAGACCGTTTCACCATACGCAACCTGGAACTGTTCCAATCCAATTCGCAACGCCTGAGCGGAGGTTTCTTCCATGCCGTAGACCGTACCGCCACCCCTATGGGCGGCAGGCTTCTGCGTCGCTGGATAGCCATGCCGATAAAAGACGTGGGGCGGATAAACGCCCGCCTCGACGTGGTGCAACGCTTTAAGGACGACGAAGCCCTGCGCGAAAATATTTCAGGGCTTGTGTCCGGGATAGGAGATATGGAGCGCATAGCCTCGCGGATAGCCACGGGCCGAATAACGCCTCGCGAAGTGGTTCACCTGCGCAGCGCGCTTGAAGCGACGGAGGCGCTCAAGGCCGCGTTCGATACCTCTGGGGAAAACAATCTCGCCGCCATAGCCGCCGTCCTCGACCCCTGCAGGGAGATGTGCGGGAGGATCGCCCGGGAGGTCTATCCCGATCCTTCCAACCAGATATTGAAAGGCGGCGTGATAGCCGACGGGGTGGACATGGAACTCGATGACCTGCGCCGGCTGGCCATGCGCGGCAAGGATGTGATAAACGAGATACAGCAGCGCGAAAGCGCCGCGACGGGCATACCATCGCTAAAGGTCAGTTTCAATAACGTCTTCGGCTATTATATAGAGGTACGCAATACCCACAGGGACAAAGTGCCTGAAGGCTGGATACGCAAGCAGACCCTCACCGGGGCCGAGCGTTACATAACCGCCGAGCTGAAAGAATACGAAGAGAAGATACTGGGTGCCGAGCAGCGTATTTTGTCCATAGAACAGCGCGTTTGGGCCGAGCTTATGGCCTGCATGGCCGGGTTCCTGCCCCAACTGCAACGTAACGCCGCCGCCGTGGCGCGCGTCGACTGCCTGCTATCTTTCGCCACGTTGGCCGTGGAGAGGAGCTACTGCCGCCCCGAGCTGGACGAAAGCAAATCGATAGACATAAAGCAGGGACGCCACCCGGTAATAGAAGCAATGCTGCCGGTGGGTGAAAAATATATTCCCAATGACCTGCTCCTGGACGGCGACGGACAGCAAATAATAATGATCACGGGTCCGAACATGTCGGGTAAATCGGCATTGTTGCGCCAGACGGCGCTGATAGTGCTGATGGCGCAGATGGGCAGTTTCGTCCCCGCGCAATCGGCGCGCATAGGCCTTGTCGATAAGATATTTACCCGCGTGGGAGCATCGGACAACATCTCCGAGGGGGAGTCGACGTTCATGGTGGAGATGACCGAGTCGGCCAGCATACTTAACAACATTTCCGACCGCAGCCTGATTCTGCTCGACGAGATAGGCCGCGGCACGAGTACCTATGACGGCATATCGATAGCATGGGCCATGGTGGAATATATCCACAACCACCCCTCGGGCGCCCGCGCCAAAACCCACTTCGCCACCCACTACCATGAACTCAACGAGATGGAGGAGATATGCCCCAGGGTGAAAAACTACAACGTTTCGGTGCGCGAGGACGGACGCAACATAATATTCCTGCGTAAACTGCTTCCCGGAGGCGTGGCCCACTCTTTCGGTATACACGTTGCGCAGATGGCCGGCATGCCCGGACGCATAGTGGAGCGGGCCGGAGAGATACTGTCGGCGCTGGAGCAATCCAGGGGTGAGAGTACGCTCGGCACACAAACGGAAAAGCAACCCGCCACAGGTAAAAAAGGCAAGGCCGCCCCACCCTCGCCAGCCATACAGCTAAGCATGTTCCAGTTGGACGATCCTGTATTGAAGGAGATACGCGACAGGATACGCTCGCTCGACATAAATTCGCTCACGCCTATCGAGGCTCTGAATAAACTCAACGAAATAAAAAAAATAACAGGTCTATGAAAAAACTTATCGTCATTCCCGTCGCCTTTGCGGCGCTCTCTTGTTCTACGCTCAATATGGATATGGTAACCTCGGCCACAGGCAAACTGGTGCAGGCCGTAACCCTTACCGACGAGCAGATAGACGCCTACACCACCCAGTTCATCGTCGAAAACGACAAGAAGAACGCCATCGCCGTCGGCAACGATCCATACGCCGTACGCATGAACCGCATAGCCTCGAAGATCAACGGCAAGGAAGGTATAAACATAAAGGTTTACAAAACCAAGGACGTTAACGCCTTCGCCTGCTCCGACGGCAGCGTGAGGGTATATTCGGGCCTTATGGACATAATGACGGACGAAGAGGTACTCGGGGTTATAGGCCATGAAATAGGCCACGTCAAGAACAAAGACACCAAGGACGCCTTCAAGAACGCCCTGCTGACCTCGGCCGCGCGCGACGCGCTGACCTCCACGGGCGGGACGATAGCCGTCCTGAGCGCCTCGCAGCTGGGCGACATAGGCGAGGCCTATATGAGCGCCCGCTATTCCCAGAAGCAGGAGTATGCAGCCGACAGCTACGGCTATGAATTCCTCAAAAAGAACGGCATCAATCCCTGGGCGATGGCCCTGTCGTTCGAAAAGTTGCAGGCCTTGGAGGGTAGTGCGGCCGCGAAGAGCGATGCTATGCAGCAGCTCTTCTCGACACACCCCGATATCGCTTCGCGTACCAAAAAGATGGCAGACCGCGCCACTGCGGACGGCTATGCGCGCCCGGCGAACACAAAAAAATAGACGATATATATGCACAGCGGTTACGAGAACGATCCCTCGCTCGAAACGGCCATCTTCGCAGGAGGCTGTTTCTGGGGCGTCGAGAACCTGATGATGAAATACTGGCCGGGGGTGGTAGCCGTAGAGGCGGGATATACCGGCGGCCACACCGAAAACCCCACTTACGAAGAGGTGAAAGCCCACTCCACCGGCCACGCCGAGGCGGTGAGGATATTTTTCGATCCGGCTAAAGTGAATTTCGAGATACTGGCCAAGCTCTTCTTCGAGATACACGATCCCACCCAGACTGGGGGCCAGGCCACCGATATAGGCGACCAATATCGCTCAGAAATATTCTACACCACGCCTAAACAGCGGCAGGTGGCCCTGATGTTGATAGAGACCTTACAGAAAAAGGGTTACGACGTGGTCACGAAAGTCACTCCCGCATCCGAATTTTGGAGGGCCGAGGAGTATCATCAGGACTATTTCAATAAGAACAACGAACAGCCTGATTGCCATCGTTATATAAAGCGATTTTGACGAAATGAAAAAGTTCGCGGCGCTTGTCGCTATGGCCGGGATTTGCACTTTGGGCCATGCCCAGAAATTAAACCAAATGGTCGACCTCGGGAGATACGCCGCATCCAACCGGGAGTGGGCCGCCTCGGGCAAAAGCCCCGTAGCGGCGTTTATGGGCAATTCCATCTTCGAAGGGTGGGTGCGTGTGCATCCCGGATTCTTCGCGGACAACAATTTCGTTGGCCGCGGCATAGGCGGGCAAACTTCGCCTCAGATGTTGTTGCGCTTCCGCAGCGATATCTTGGAACTGAGGCCTAAGGTGGCGGTGATATGCGCCGGCACGAACGACATTGCCGAGAACGCCGGACCATACGACCCCGATTTCACTATGGGCAACATAGCCTCGATGGTGCAGTTGGCCAACTCAGACGGCATATGCGTGGTGGTATGCTCCGTGCTGCCGGCGGCGGCTTTCGGATGGAATCCTGCCGTGAAGGACGCCGCGGCAAAGATAGACGCCCTTAACGAACGGCTGAAATCGTTAGCCCGGGAACAGGGCGCGGTCTACGCAGATTTCAACGGCGCCCTGCGCGACGAAAACGGCGCATTGCGGAAAGGCTACGGCGACGACGGCGTGCATCCCAACGCCGAGGCCTATCTGGTTATGGAGAAGATAGCGCTCGGCGCCGTGGCGCGTGCGCTGGAGGGTCCGGCCAGGTAAGACGCAAAAAAAACGGCGGCATTCGTACATTCGAATGCCGCCGTTTGTATATACCTGCCTTTTCACATCTCCTCCGGGCCGCTGCCTTCCTCGAAGAACTTTCCGTCGAAGTTGACGAGGAAGAGTTTTTCCGTGGCCCGCGTCAGGGCGGTGTAGAGCCACCGAAGCATGTCGCGCGTCATAGGCTCCTCACCGAAGAGCATGCGATCCACGAACACCGCCTTCCACTGTCCTCCCTGCGCCTTATGGCATGTTACGGCATAGGCGAATTTCACCTGCACGGCGTTGTAGTGGTCGTTTTCGCGGACCTCTTTGTAGCGTTTTGCTTTGCTCGATATGTCGGCGTAATCGCCGTTTATGTTCTGGAACAGCAGCATATTCTGTTCTTTGGTAAGGGCGGGCGATTCGGAGGCCAGGGTATCGAGCAGTATCTTGCACTCCGTCTCATAGTTGTCATAGTCGGGGAAAACCAGCGTAGCCTCGGCGAAACGGAAACCGTACAGATCTTCGAAACGCCTAAGACGCCGCAGGCGGGCTATATCGCCGTTGGCGATGAAATCCATGCGCGAATCTTCCCCCTGATCGGTATAATGATAGTTGTTCTTCACCACCATCAGCATGTCGCCCGATTCTATCTCCCCTTCGGCGTAAAGGACGCTGCGCCTTACTCCTTCATTGAAGCGGTTGGCGCGTTTATTCGAGCGGGTGATTATTATCACCTCGTCGCGGCCGTAACGTGCGTAGCTGTTCTCTATCTCTTCTATCAGGCTGTTGCCGTTTATAGCCTTCACGTCGCAGAATCCTTCCGTGCGCAACAGTGGCGGCTCGTATATGCGCGCCTCGAGCATGGAACGCACAAGGGTGGCGTTGAAGAGGATACCCGAATCGGCCTGTTGGCGCACCACCTCATCGAGCTGGACGCAGGTCACGAGGCCGTAGACAGACATTCTGCGCGCGTCGAGGGCCGGGCTGCGATCGTGGCCCACAGGAGGAAGCTGAGCGCTGTCTCCCACGAATATAAGGCGGCAACGGACGCCGCCGCGTATATAACCGACAAGGTCGTCGAGCAGGTTGCCCGATCCGAACAATGCGCCGTCGAATGACGAATCGGCTATCATCGACGCCTCGTCAACTATGAAACAGGCGTCTTTTTCGGGATTGCGGTCTATCGAAAAGTGCGATTGCGGGTCGGCGGTGGATTTTTGCCGGTAGATCTTCTTATGTATGGTGGCCGCCTTTTCGCCCGTAAGCTGCGATAGCACTTTGGCCGCACGGCCGGTGGGCGCAAGCAGCACTGGTTTTATATTCAGTTGCTTGATCGTTTTTACGAACGCCCCAAGAAGGGTGGTCTTGCCCGTCCCCGCGTGTCCGTCGAGAATAAAAATCCTCTCCGTCCCCGCCTCGGCGATAAACCCGGCAAGTTGTTCGATGATTTTTTTTTGCCCAAAAGTTGGTTCAAAACCAAAATTAGTGTAAATTTGGGACGCGATATGTTTCTCTATCATACGAAAGCCTGATTTCGCTACAAATTTAAATAAAAATAACATGGTAAAAAAAGTAATCCAGATCGCGCTCCTGGTTGTCATAGCGCTGCTTGTTTATGTTCTGCTTCAACAGATCATGACCCCTATGCATTTCCAGAAGGAGCAGAAGAAACGTGAAGAGGCCGTTATTGAGCGCCTGTACAATATACGTTTGGCCCAACGCGCCTACAAACAAAAATACCTGCAATACACGCCCAGTTTCGACGTACTTATCAATTTCATACTCAACGACTCGCTGGTATTCCGGAAATCGATAGGTTCGGCCGACGACTCTGTGGCTGTGGCTAAAGGACAGGTAAAGACCGAAGAATTCTACAAAATGGCGGCGGACACTGTGTTCGGATCCAAAAAGCTAACGGTTGAACAGATCAAAGAGTTGCCTCTTATTCCTTACGGCGACGGCAAAAAGTTCATCATGGATGCAGGATTCTTCAAAACCGAATCAGAGATCGTTGTGCCTGTGTTCGAATGCAAGGCGCCTTTCAAAGATTTCCTTGGCGACCTCGACGAACAGGAACTCATTAACCTGATAGATATACATAAAAAGACGTTGCATAAATATCCGGGCCTCAAAGTAGGCGCGCTGGATCAAGCTACCAACGATGCAGGAAACTGGGAATAAAACACTTGCAGGCAAAATAGCAGAAAGGGTTTTGTCCATCCGCGTAGCCGCGGATGGACTTTCCTTTTCCTGTCCTTTTGACGTGAAAGCCGCGCCGGAAGGCTTTTTCGATTTCGCATCCGGTTTTTCGGTAGAAAATATCGTATCCCGGCTGATAGAAGAGCATAAACTTCTGCCGGAAAATTTCCCAAAGGTGGAAATAGAGGTAGATACCAACCGAATAGTGCTTATCCCGAACACCATGTTCGAGGAGGGCATGGAGGAGAACTACCTCAAGGCCAATAAAGTGGTGTACGGCAGGGATGAGATGACGGTGGTTTCGCCCGCTTTCGGCATACGCGCCGTTATGGTGGCTCCGCGGCCTGCCGTGGAATATCTCAGGAGCGTCTGGCCTGGCCTCACCTTCACATCTCCCATACTGAAGAGCATATACCGACCCAAGCGCGGCACCGTAGAGTTGAACCTCACGCCTTCGGTGGCCTACCTGACGGTTATAGAGGATAAACTGAATTTCGCCGAGGCTTTCCCCTACTCCACTTCGGCGGACCTAATGTATTACATACAACGTTTGGGCAAGATAGTCGATTTGCAAAATTCCACTATCCTCGTACTGGGACACGGCGACGATGCGGTGATAAAACTGCTGTCGAAATATTACAGGAGCGTCATAGGCAATGCGCATTATCAGTGGCAGCCATAAGGGCAGGGCACTCAACCCGCCGCGAAACCTGAGGGCGCGTCCTACTACAGACTTCGCCAAGGAGAATATTTTCAACGTATTAGGGAATTACGTCGATTTCGAAGATATCGACGTGTTGGATCTGTTTTCCGGCACGGGATCGATAAGTTACGAGTTTGCTTCGCGCGGGGCCAAAAGCGTGACTTCGGTAGAGATAAACGCCGTACACCATAAATATATAAAGGATACGGCGGTAGGCATGGGATTCGACAATGTACGCCCGTTAAAAGCCAACGTCTTCCTCTACCTGAAGAGTTGCTCCAAAACTTTCGACGTCATCTTTTCCGACGCGCCTTACGACCTGTCCGGGGCTGAAGAGGTTATCGAACTGGTTTTCGGCCGCGGACTCTTGGCCGACGGAGGGATGCTGGTGTTCGAACACGCCAAAGGGGCAGACTATTCGGTCCACCCCTGTTTTTTGTTTTTCAAAAGTTACGGCAGCGTCTGCTTTTCCGTCTTCAGGAAATAGGGCGTTATTGGCAGATAAGATGCCATATAACGCCGAATTTATCCTCTACCGTACCGAAAAGCGGACTATAGAATGTCGGGGCAAGCTCCATATGGATCTTCCCGCCTTCTTGCAGCTTCCCGAAAGCGGCCCGGATAGCCTCCTGCGACTCCATCGGGACGGACAGAGAAAGCATGTCTCCGGGAGTGACGCCATTTACCGTATCGCCCATCCACACTTGCGTTCCGGCAATGGTCATCTCCGCGTGCATGACGTAACCTTGCGTGTGCGGCGGGAAATTAGGCTTCATTTCATCAGGCATATCGCCGAAGAGCGCCACTCGTTTGTCGCCCACCTCAAAGACGGTTTCATAAAACGCAATGGCCTCGCCCGCGCGGCCCGCAAAATTCAAAAACGGAATTATCATAATCAATAACCAGGTTATAAATATGCGTACAAGGTAGTAATATTTTAACATTTTATTTCCGAGCGACCCTGTTGTATGAAAAAATACAACATTTTTCGGCCTTTATATCCGATTTTAGAATAAATTGCTATCTTTGTAATAATATAGTGTATAAACCTTTGTGTCGGAGTATTTTATAGCGGTGGGCGTTGTTTATGGGAAAAACTTATTACATACTATTTATCACTTGTCTCCTGTTCTCCCAGGCGTCATATGCACAGGGAGGATTGAGGTTTAACGGTAGTGAGCAACCGATAGATAAACGTACGTCGTACGATGTTTTCCACAATAAATCAATAACGTTCTCAGGCGGTTTCAGGATAGAATTCGACCTGGCCCTCTATCCCGAGAGCAAGATAGGATACATAATCCGTATAAAAAACGAGAAGAGCGACACGATTTACAACCTGTTCTACGACGAGCAGGGCGAGAAGGTAATATTCAAACTCAACGAAGAGGGCAAAAGCAGTTTGATAACCACCGAAATAGGTCGTGACGAATTACCGGACACCCAATGGATGAAAATGACCATTTCGTTCGATCTCAAGGGCGATTCGGTGAAACTGGACGTACACGGTAAAACATTCGGAGCAGGCAATATCGATTTGCCGGATAAATATTACCCTGAAATACTGTTTGGCAAAAGCGACCACATAATAGACGTGCCTTCGTTCGCCATAAAAAACCTGTACATAGGCAATGGAGCGGAAAACTTTTTTTTCGCGCTGAGGGAAAACGCAGGCAATGCCGTACACGATCGGAAGGGTAAAACGATAGGCGCATCCGAAAATCCTGTATGGCTCATAAATAACGCATACCATTGGAGTTACATCGCATCTTTCAAATCCGAAACGGCGGCGGGAGCCAACTATAACCCGGACAGGAAAGAATTTTACTATTTCAACCGCAACGCCATATTCATTTACAACGTAAAGACGGGGAATACTACGACCAGAATATTCCCGGAGAGGTGTCCCGTAAAGCTGGCCCTCGGCACGAATTTCGTCGATACGCGCAACAACAAGCTGTATGCCTACGAAACATGCGTCGACACTCCCGGAGGCGCAACCGTAGCCACCATCGATCTGGATACCTATCAGTGGACCGCGGAAAGCACGGCGCAACTGCCTTCGAAGTTGCACCATCACGGTTCGTATTTCGATCCCGACGCCGGACGCTACACGATCTTCGGAGGGTTCGGCAATATGCACTACAGTAAAGACTTCTACTCTTTCGATATAAATACCAAGACGTGGTCGGTGCTTGACGGTTTCGGCGGCGACGCCATATGCCCACGCTATTTCTCGTCGGTAGGATATCTTAAAAAGAATAATTCCGTATATATATTCGGAGGAATGGGCAACGAATCGGGAGAGCAGATCGTTGGCCGCAGATATTTGTACGACCTGCACAAGGTTGACCTCAGCACCAACCATGTCTCCAAATTATGGGAAATTCCCTGGAAAAGCAATAATGTGGTACCCGTACGCGGGATGGTGATCCTCGACGATTCCTGCTTTTACACGCTCTGCTATCCGGAGCATTTCTCCGATTCGTTCCTCAGGCTCTACCGCTTCTCTCTCGTCGACGGAAGTTACGAGATACTCGGCGACTCGATCCCCATACATTCGGATAAGATAACGACCAACGCCAATATCTATTACGACGGGCAGATGAACAATCTGTATGCCGTAGTGCAGGAATTCAGCGACGATATAGCGTCCGACCTCAAAATATACTCGCTTGCCTTCCCCTCGATAACGGCAACGGAGTTAGTGAGCTATCCGCACGGTAAGCGAGGCATGAGACTGGCGCTTATTCTGTTGACATGCGGATGCGCCGTAGCCGCATGGATACTGTTCTTAAAGCAAAGGAGGGGCGGCGGCAACCGCAAGGACACCCGGTCGCCGGACACAGACAACGGCTCTGGCAAGTCGTCCAAACCCAATGCGATATACCTGTTCGGCGATTTCGAAGTACGCGACAGATACAACAAAGATATAACCCACATGTTCAGTACGAGGCTCAAGCAGACGTTCTGCCTCATACTCCAGAACGATGCCAACGGCGGCATCAGCTCGCAACATCTGAGCGACCTGCTATGGGGAGGAAAGCCCGAAGATAAGGTCAAAAATTCTCGCGGCGTAACGATAAACCATCTGCGCAAAGTGTTGAGCGAACTCGACGGCGTGGAACTGATATACGACAAAGGCTGCTTTAAAATAGTGCAAAGCCAGGCATTCTACTGCGACTATTCGCGGTGCCTGCAAATAATATCGTCGAAACAGACCGAAGAGAACACTGCGGAGCTTGTGGAAATAATCAAACGCGGCAAATTCCTGAAGCTCTCGGATCACTCCATCTTCGATACTTTCAAACAGGAGGTCGAACACAAACTCGAGCCGGTCCTGTCACTCGAAATGGAGAAATGCTACACGGCGAAAGATTATCCCATGTCCATAGCCTTTGCCGAGGCGCTGTTCAATATAGATCCGCTGAACGAGGAGGCTCTGAACCTGATGGTCAAATCACTGCAAAAACTCAAAAAGACAGAGGAGGCAAGGATAAAATACCAGGCTTTCGCCATGGAATACTATAAAACCATGGGAGTGGAATACCCCCACCCTTTTAAGAGCTAAATATAGGGCCTGTCTCAATTATGTGTTACATGTCATCGTAAGGCGCAGTATTCTCTTGCGCCGCTTATCTGAGCGCCATCCTGTTTTTCAGACCGGTTCCTAAATATCCTTCTTGATCTTTCTCGCCCTTTCAAGTACCCTGCGACCGCTTTTCAAGAAAATTTAGATCGATCTCAAGAAAAATTAAGGTTAAATTTTGCAAATACGGATGATTTGAGTACTTTTGCAAACCGATAATTGCTACTTACCCCCAGTGGAGCGGAAGCAAATATTGCAAAGGGGGCCCATAGCTCAGTTGGTTAGTAGCACCTGACTCATAATCAGGGGGTCACAGGTTCAAGCCCTGTTGGGCCCACCCTCAGAAGGCGGTTTGCAGCGATGCAGGCCGCTTTTTTATTTTGGGGCGGGTATTGGTTTAGGTGTGTTTTGACGGCTCAGTCCGAATTTAGAGGGTCAATGTAAAAACCGGGTGGAGGAGAGAAGAAACAGAGATTAGTATATAGCGGATTTTCTTCCATTCACCCAAAGCTTCTGCGAGAAATGCAATCAGTACTTACCGGGCCAGCTTATTGGTCTTTCCTTTGTCTTCGGTATTGCAAATACACAGTAGAATACAATTCTTAATATTCGCTCCACCCGGTTTTTACATTGACCCCAAAATAATCCCAGATTTTTATTTAGCTAAATTAGTGTTATTCGGACAAAGCTACTATTGGATCTACTCCCAAAGAAAAAGGCTTGCAGTTTACTGCAAGCCTTTTTCTTTGTTTTCCGACCCTTAACAGAAACCTTTGCCTATAGCCAGGAAGTCGGACGCCACGAGCGCCGCGCCGCCTATCAGGCCTCCGTCCACGTCCTCTTTCGAGAATATTTCAGCGGCGTTAGAGGGTTTGCAGCTTCCTCCGTAGAGTATGGGAGTTTTATCGGCGGCCGCGGCGTATTTCTTGCGCAGCACTTCGCGTATGTAGGCGTGTATCTCCTGTGCCTGCTCGGCGGTGGCCGTCTTGCCGGTACCTATGGCCCACACGGGTTCGTATGCGATTATCAGTTTTTCGTATTGGGGCGCGGGCAGGTCGTAAACCACCTCTTCTATTTGTTTGCGTACCACTTCGAAATGCTTGCCGGCTTCACGCTCTTCGAGTTTCTCACCCACGCAATAGATAGGCGACAGCCCGAGTGCGTAGGCTTCCGATATTTTCTTTACCAGGGTAGCACTCGTTTCGCCATAATACTCGCGGCGCTCGCTGTGGCCCAGGATTACATACTCCACTCCGAGCGAAGCTATCATTCCGGCCGACACTTCGCCCGTATAGGCGCCTTTAGGCTCGGCGGCGCAATTCTGGGCAGCCACGGCAATGCCTGTGCCACGGGTAGCCTTAACTACTTCCGAAAGGTGGGTGAAGGGAGGCGCTACGATGAATTCCACATCCTTACATACGCCGCCTTTACCTGCAGCCACTTCTTTCACCAGCTCCACGCCCTCCACGGGAGTGGTGTTCATTTTCCAGTTTCCTGCTACTATTTTCCTTCTCATAACTTATGATATTTATTGGTTTATCCACTTTTTCACATCGTCGGGCGTGGGGTTTGCCAGCCCGGCCTTGTTCTTTTTATTGTATCCGCACAGGTCGTTGAATAACTTGCCCGGGGAGAGTTTTGAAAGCCCTTCGAGCGTTTCGAAGCCCATTTTACGCAGCACGGGTATCCATTCGGCGGGTATTCCGGCCGCAGCGAACTTCTCGTCGCTGTCCCTCACCGCATTTTTTTCGGGACGCATCTGCGGGAAGAAAAGCACGTCCTGTATGGACGACTGGTTGGTCATGAACATCGTCAGGCGATCTATTCCAATTCCCATGCCGGAGCAAGTAGGCATGCCGTATTCCAGTGCGCGGACGAAATCCATATCGATGAACATAGCCTCGTCGTCGCCCTTTTCGCTCAGATGCAGTTGCTCCTGAAAACGCTCCAGCTGGTCGATAGGGTCGTTCAGCTCGGAATAGGCGTTGCAAAGTTCCTTACCAGCCACGAACAGTTCGAAGCGTTCGGTAAGATCGGGATTCGAACGGTGGCGCTTGCATAGCGGCGACATATCTATCGGATAGTCGGTTATGAATGTGGGTTGGATGAGATCGGCCTCGCATTTCTCGCCGAATATGGCGTCGATCAGCTTACCTTTGCCCATCGTTGGATCGACCTCCACGCCGAGGCGCTTGCATTCCGCGCGAAGTTCGTCCTCCGTTTTGCCTGTTATGTCAAAACCCGTCTTCTCCTTTATTGCGTCCGTCATGGTAAGGCGACGGAAAGGCGCTTTGAAATTTATGACGCGCTCCCCTACCGTCAACTCCGTTTTGCCGTGCAGGGCCATGGCGACGGTCTGCAGCATCTGCTCAACGAATTCCATCATCCAGATATAGTCTTTATAGGCGACATATATCTCCATTACCGTAAATTCGGGATTATGGGTGCGGTCCATGCCCTCGTTGCGGAAATCCTTGGCGAACTCGTATACGCCGTCGAAACCTCCTACTATCAGCTTCTTAAGATACAACTCGTTGGCTATGCGCAGGTAGAGCGACATATCGAGCGTATTGTGGTGCGTGATGAACGGACGCGCCGCCGCCCCTCCGGGAATAGGCTGCAGAATGGGCGTCTCGACCTCCACGTAACCGCGCTCGTTGAAGAACGCGCGCATGGTGTTGATGATCTTCGTACGTTTGAGGAAAACGTCTTTTATCTGGGGGTTTACCACAAGGTCGACATAGCGCTGGCGGTAGCGCACCTCAGGGTCGGTAAAGGCGTCGTAAACCTGGCCTTCCTTCTCCTTGACGATGGGCAGCGGGCGGATCGATTTGCTTAGCAGCTTGAATTCGTTGCAATGCACCGAAAGCTCGCCCGTTTGGGTTATGAACGCAAAACCCCTGACACCCACGAAATCGCCTATATCGAGCAGTTTCTTGAATACCGTGTTGTAAAGCGTGGCGTCGCCCTCGGGGCAAACGTCGTCGCGGCGGATATAAACCTGTATGCGGCCCGTGTGGTCCTGCAATTCGAAAAATGAGGCGCTGCCCATGATGCGGCGGCTCATGATGCGGCCCGCGATGGATATGTCGGCGAAATTGCCTTTTTCCGGATCGAATCCGGAGGTAATATCCGCGGCGGCGGCGGTCACTTCATACTTTTCCGCGGGGTAAGGGTCGATACCCAACTCCCGTAGCTGCGCCAACGAATTGCGCCTCACCTGTTCCTGTTCGCTAAGCTCCTGTAAACTCATAACATTTGTATAAAAAATAGATAATATCGAGTCGCAAAAGTAACAAAAAAACAGCAAACCGCCCGGTTTTACAGCAATAAAACCGGGCGGTGAAAGCAGATCGTATCCGTATCCGTTTAAATATTCAGGAACTTGTTTATCTTTTCCTGCAGCAGCAACCTTTTTACCGGCTTGGGAATGAAATCATCAAAGCCGGCCTCATGCATATTCCGTTGGTCTTCGGGCGACACATAGGCCGTCTGGCCCACCACCGGAAGGTTGGGACGGAAAACCTTTATGCGTTTGGTTGCCGTAAGGCCGTCCATAACGGGCATGCGGACATCCATCAGCACCAGCTCTATCTCGGGGTGGGTTTTGACTATCTCCACCGCCTGGTTGCCGTCGGCAGCCGTGAGCAGCGTGGCGTTGCTTTGGCGCAACAACGTACGCAGGAAGCTCAGGTTGGAATCTATATCCTCCACTATCAGGATCGTGCGTCCGGTAAGATCGTACATTGCAGAATCTTCCAGTTCAGGCTCGTCCGCCGCAAAGATCTCCTTGCAGGGTATTATAAATTCGAACCGGGTGCCTTTACCTTCTTCCGACTGGGCCTTGAACATACCTCCCATCAGTTTGACGAGATTGATGGATATGGCCATGCCTATGCCTGTGCCGCCGTATTTGGCCGACTGCGACACGTCGTGCAGTTGGTGAAAAGGCTTGCCGAGATCTTCCAGTTTGGCTTTGGATATGCCTATCCCTGTATCTTCCACATAAAATTTCAGCCCTTCTGGCGTGACGTTATAACCGAATTTGACATGGCCCTTATCGGTGAACTTGATGGCGTTGCCGATCATATTGTTCAGTATTTGCCGGAGACGCGCGCTGTCTATCGTAAAGGTGCCGTCGGCATCCTGTCCGCTGTCGTCCACGATAAGTTCTATCTGTTTTTCGGCGGGTATCGCGCCGGAGGCTATGAACGACGTACGTATATCTAACAGCAACATATTCACGTTACTCTGCTCGGGAACGATCTTCATCTGCCCGGCGTCTATCTTAGATATGTCGAGGATATCGCCTATCAGTTTGAGCAGCTGGTTGGCGTTGTCGGAAACGATGCGCATATACTCTTTCTGCATATCGCGCGGAATGTCGTCGTCGGAAGAGAGGAACTCCAGAAAACCGATGATGGCGTTCATCGGGGTGCGTATCTCGTGGCTCATGTTGGCAAGGAAGGTGGATTTGAGCTTATCCGATTCCTCGGCTTTATCCCGGGCCTTGATAAGCTGTTCCTCAAGTACTTTATGGGAGGTGATGTCTATAACCATGCCGTCGCGGTAAAGCACCCCGTCCTGCATGATGGCCTTGGACTGCATTTTATACCATTTGGTCTGGCCGTTTATCTCATAGCGGAACTCTACGTTGTCATCGGCCATGGAAAGGCTGCTCGCCGCTATGTGCGACATGAAGAAATCCTTGTCGTCGGGATGCACAAAGCGGAAACAATTCTTCAGATCGGCGAAAAGTTCCTCTTTCGACACCCCCGTGATCTTCTCTATCTGCTCGCTTGCAAAATCCAGATGGATGTTGCCGATCTTATCTATATGGCTGCGGTACAGGGCGCTGTTCACCATATTGCTGCTCACTTCCCGCATCAGGGCGGCGTTGTGGAGCAACTCTTCCTGCGACTTCTGCAATTCGGCCTCCATCTCCTTGCGTGCGGTTATGTCTACCGCCATGCCGTCCATTATCAGTTCTCCGTCATCCGCCTTGCGCAACACGCCCGAGAAAAGCAACCACACGTGGTCCTTGCCGTTCATAGGCATTATCTTGGTCTCGTAGGAGAACGAGTCCGAACCTTTGCGGACATGGTCCATTATCATCTGCGCATCGCGCGGGTCGAACATCCTTACGAAAACCAGAGGGTCGTCGCGAAAATCTTCGGCCGTCATGCCGCACAGCTCCTTAACCCCGCTGCTTATGTAGGTCAGGCGCGGCAGGTGGCTCATATCGCCCCGGAACTGGAAGACGAAACTTCCGGGCAGGTTATCACTTATCGATTTGAGCATCTGCTCGTTTTCGGTCTTTTCGGCGAGAAGCTGCTCTAACTCCACCTTATATTCCTTGAGCCTCTCCTCGTTCTCTTTTATGCCGCTTATGTCTCGCAGGACCGCTATGTGCGCATTTCGGCCGTCGGGCCATTTGACTATCGTCTGCTCGACGTTAAGCCACATATCCATTTCCAGGTTACGATCTTCCCAAACGTGGGGAGTGCCTATCGGCAACTCTTTGACTTGGGACATATGGCACCAGGGGCATGGTTTATCGAACTTGCTGATTCCCGAATAACACGGTTTTCCCAGCACGTCGTCGCCAAACTGCATTTTCAGGAATTTATTGGCGAATATAATCTCATATGTCTCAGCGTCCGTAACATACACGGTCGCCTGCATATTATCCAGGATCATTTGCAGGGTTTCTACACCCATAGACTGTGAATCTATCATGACAAATTCGGGTTAACTATTTGATATATAAATTGGATATAGAGGACAAAGATGTGTAAAAAAGACAAAAAACGCTACTCCTCAGGCGTTTTTTTGCAAAATAATTATGCGAAATCGGGACGACGATCCGTCCCGGTTTCGTTTCAATAACATAACGCAATAATATTCAATGCATTAACCTCTGCATGTTTTATATGACGGGAACATGCCGGCGAGCGACGCTAAAGAGCTAAGTATCCGTTAGAACTCCGAAGTGAAAAGGAACTTTATATCGGGGAATTTCTCGATGGCCAACTGCAGCGCGTACGAAGTGTCGGCAAGGAACACCTCCCTGCCGTGCTTGTCCGTGGCCATATTGTTGTATTTACGTTTGCGGAAATCGTCGAGTTGCTCCGCGTTATCGGACTCTATCCAGCATGCTTTGTGTATATTAGCCCCTTCCCAACGGCAGGCGGCCCCATATTCGTGTTCGAGGCGGTATTGTATCACTTCGAACTGCAAGGCTCCCACGGTGCCGATTATCTTGCGGCCGTTCATCCTCAGGGTGAAAAGTTGAGCCACGCCCTCGTCCATAAGCTGATCCACTCCTTTCGACAATTGTTTGAATTTCAATGGATCGGCATTCTCTATGTAACGGAATTGTTCGGGCGAAAAAGATGGTATGCCGGTGAATTTCAACTTCTCTCCTTCCGTAAACGTGTCGCCTATTTTGAAATTACCCGTATCGTGCAGGCCCACAATATCACCCGGATAGGCGAAGTCCACTATCGACTTCTTTTCCGCCATAAATGCGTTGGGCGACGAAAACTTCATCTGCTTGCCGCTGCGTACGTGCAGATAGTTTGTATTGCGCTCGAATACGCCCGAGCATATCTTCAGGAAGGCCAGACGATCGCGGTGGTTGGGGTCCATATTGGCGTGTATCTTGAACACGAAGCCGGTCATCTTCTCCTCCGACGGCTCCACAGTGCGGGTTTCGGTTGCCGACGGACGAGGCGCCGGGGCCACATCCACAAAGCAATCGAGCAATTCGCGCACCCCGAAATTATTTACCGCGCTGCCGAAAAACACAGGGGCCAGTTCGCCTTTCAGATAGCTCTCCCTTTCGAAAGGCTCGTAGACTCCCGCCACAAGCTCCACGTCGGCGCGCAACGCGGCGGCCTGCTTGCCCAGGTATTCATCCAGACGATTGTCGTCCAGCGACATGTCGATACGTTCGGCGTCGGCCGTCTGTTTGTTTTCGGCCGAGAACAGCGACAGATGTTCCTCATAAAGGTTGTAAACCCCTGCGAACGACGGGCCGCTGCTTATAGGAAAGGCCAGCGGGCGTACTTTTATTTTGAGTTCCTGCTCCACTTCGTCCAGCAGATCGAAAGGATCTTTGCACGGACGGTCGAGCTTGTTTATGAACACGATGACGGGCGTATTGCGCATGCGGCACACTTCCATCAGCTTGCGCGTCTGCGACTCCACGCCTTTAGCGCCGTCCACCACAATTATTACGCTGTCCACGGCCGTCAGGGTGCGGTAAGTGTCTTCTGCGAAATCCTCGTGGCCGGGGGTATCGAGGATGGTTATCTTCGCCTCTTTATATTCGAATCCCATTACCGACGTAGCCACCGAAATACCCCTCTGGCGTTCGATCTCCATGAAGTCGGACGTAGCGCCCTTCTTTATCTTATTACTTTTGACGGCTCCGGCCACGTGTATGGCTCCGCCGAACAGCAGCAGTTTTTCCGTAAGCGTTGTTTTACCGGCGTCGGGGTGCGCTATTACGGCAAACGTTCGACGTCGGGCGATTTCCTGTTTAAGCTCCATTGATTTGCGGGTAGTCGAGTGAGTAGTGAAGCCCTATGCTCTCGGTACGGCGACGGGCGTCTTTTATTATAAGGTAGCCTACGGCTATCATGTTACGTAATTCGCAAAGGTTGCGCGAAAGGGTGGATTTGAGATACAGCTCCTCCGTTTCGCGGAAAATGATCTCCAACCGCTTATTGGCCCTTTCCAGGCGAAGATTGGAGCGCACTATCCCCACATAGGCCGACATTATCTGCTGCATCTCGCGATAATTCTGCGTTATGAGTATCATTTCCTCCGGGATGGAGGTGCCTTCGTAATCCCATGCAGGGATATCTCGCCTGAGTTCCGCGTCCGCCGATGCGGGAACCGAATGGCGGGCCGCAGCCGCGGCGTAAACGGCGGCCTCTATAAGTGAATTGGAAGCCAGACGGTTGGCCCCATGAAGCCCCGTGGAAGAAGTTTCTCCGAGGGCGTAAAGGCGGCGTATCGATGTCTGCCCGTCAAGGTCCACCTTGACTCCGCCGCAACAGTAATGCGCTGCTGGGGCCACGGGGATCATATCCTTGGTTATGTCTATATCTTCCGACAGGCATTTTTTGTAAATATTCGGGAAGTGGTCTATGACTTCGCGGGGATCTTTGTGCGTGATATCCAGATAGACGTAATCTTCGCCACGTATCTTCATCTCGTTGTCGATACCGCGAGCCACCACGTCGCGCGGGGCCAGCGACCCCATAGGATGGTATTTATGCATGAATTCCTCGCCGTTCTGCAAACGCAGGATCGCGCCGTAACCGCGCATGGCCTCGCTGATGAGAAAGGCGGGGCGCTCGCCGGGCTGGTAGAGCGAGGTCGGGTGGAATTGGATGAAAGCCATATTCTCTATGCGGCCTTTGGCACGGTGTACCATGGCTATGCCGTCGCCCGTGGCCACGGCCGGATTGGTGGTGGTGTGATAGATATTACCCACCCCGCCCGTAGCCAGCACGGTTATCCTGGAGAGGATGGTGGCTACGCGCTGTGTCTTGAGGTTCAAAACATACGCGCCGTAGCAGGTTATGTCGGGAGTGTTTTTGCGCAGTATCTGGCCCAGGTGGTGCTGAGTTATAAGGTCGATGGCGAAATGGTGTTCCAGCACCTCTATGTTCGGGTGCTTTTTTACCTGGCGTACGAGCGTACGCTCGAGTTCCGCTCCCGTGAGGTCTTTATGGTGCAGTATGCGGTTTTCCGTGTGGCCTCCTTCGCGGGCCAGCTCATATTTGCCGTCGGCGCTGCGGTCGAACTTTGCGCCCATGCGGATGAGGTCTTTTATAGCCTCGGGCGCACCTTTGACCACCTGTTCGACGGCGCGGCGGTCGCTTATACCCGAACCGCACACTATGGTGTCGCGTATGTGCTTTTCGAATGAATCAGGCTCGTAAGTGACGCAGCATATGCCTCCCTGGGCGTAATTGGTGTTGCTGTCGCTTATCTCCGCCTTGGTCACCACCAGCACCCGGCCATGCTCCGCCACCCTGAGGGCGTAGCTCAGCCCCGCGATACCGCTGCCTATGACGAGAAAATCGGCCTCTATATTCATAAAGTTAACCTTTTTAAATGCTCAGGGCTAAGGGTAAAGACGTTGCGGTCGACACTGCCGCCGATCCCGCGCACACGGTGCGAATCGGTGTGCTGCCAGAAACACCAGTCGAGGTGATGGGGGCAGGAGCGGTAATCGGCTATCCACAGCACGTATCTCGAAGCGGGAAAATCCTCCCTGAGATAGCGCTCGTAGAAGTTGGTGGAACAGTATATTATCGGATCCACTCCGTAATAGCGGCGCACCTCGTCGCAAAACCTCTTGGCCTGCACGACCGACTTTTTGGAGTCGGTCATAAAGCGGTGCGGCTCTATGTCGAGGACGGGGATCAGGTTTCCGCGTCTGAGTTTCGCAGTGCGGATAAAGTTTCGCGCCTGCTCACGCCCGTCCGTCCTGTGGCCGAAAAAGTGGTAGGCACCCCACAACGCACCCATACTGTCGAGCTGGCGCGCGTGGCGCGCGTAGGACGGGTCGACTATGAGCGTCCCCTCGGTGGCCTTAAGGAAGACGAAATGGGGCGGATTTTCGGAAAACACCCTACCCCAGTTGACGTTACGCTGGTGTTTGGAGATATCTATCCCCCACACTTCGCCCGAAGACGGGTCGCCTTTACAGCCCGTGAGCAGTATGGCGGCGATCAAACATATGTATATTCCGGATCTCATCTCTGTGGATGCGCAAAAGTAACTCTTTAGGCCGAGGATAGAAAATTTTCCCTGCGATCCGATAAGAAAAATTAGACCGGCCCTAAATTTTCTTTGCGGACACGCAAGCCCACCCTTCGCGCAGGGAGCAACCGGCAATCTCCAATCCGTTATCCCCGGCGCATTTTTCCAGGGCGGGGACGTCGGAGTGCAATATGCCGCTGAAGAATATCCCGCCGCCGGAGCGCAGGACCGCGGCGTACCGGGGCATGTCCTTGAGCAATATATTCAGGTTGATGTTGGCCAGGATGAAGTCGTATGTACGGCCCGATATGGCGCACGCGTCGCCCTTAATGGACTCTACGCATCCCTCTACTCCATTGGCGGCTATATTTTCGCGGGAGTTGCCGAAGGCCCATTCGTCTATATCCACGGCATCCATAAAGGCCGCGCCCCTCATGGCCGCGATGATGGCCAGCACGCCCGTCCCTGAACCCATATCGAGGCCCCGCTTTCCGGCGACGTCGTACTCCATGACGGCCTGGCTCATGAGATAGGTGGTGGAATGATGGCCGGTACCGAAAGACATTTTGGGCATTATCACCACATCCATCACGCCTTCGGGCGCGGGGTCATGGAAAGGGGCGCGTATACGGCAAAGCCCGGCCACGTCCACGGGTTCGAAATTCGATTCCCATACGGCGTTCCAGTTGACGGCCTCAATGAAGATGTATCTGTGGCCGTCAACCCCGGCCTCGCGCAGCACGGCGTCCACCTCGTCCTTACACCCGGCAAGACCCTCCGCGGGTATGTAGGCCTTCAGCGCTCCGGCCTCCTCCATAAAGCTCTCGAAAGGGAAATCGGCAAGCGCTGCGGTAAAAATTTCGGCCTGCAGCGAGTCGGCTGCGGGAATTGTCAATTCGACGTAATCCATAAGGTGGAATTTTTTCTAATTTTGCGACAAAGATAACCACTAATGGGTGAAGAGCAAAAAAAGAAGGAGTGGGAAGCGGCGCTGGCCGGATACCTGCAATACCTCACGTTCGAAAGAGGTTTGTCGGCCAATTCGGTGTACTCCTACAAATTAGACATAGAGCTGTTCGCCAAATACATATCCGCCGAGGCGGGCGTGTATCCGCCTGTGGCCGAGCCGTTCCACATAGAGGCTTTCATGGCGTGGCTGTTCGACCGCAAGACAAAGAAAAGTTCGCAGGCGCGCATACTCAGCGGACTGAAGAGTTTTTACAACTACCTGCTCTACACCGGAAAACTGGAGTCCGCCCCTACGGAGCTTCTCGACGCGCCAAAGATCGGACGCAAACTGCCCGATACGCTTTCCGTGCAGGAGATAGACGCCATCCTTTCCGCTGTAGACCTGAGCCATCCGCAGGGCCACCGCAACCGGGCCATGCTCGAAATGATGTACAGCTGCGGACTGAGGGTGTCCGAGGTAGTGTCGCTGCGCCTGTCCGACCTGTTTTTCGATGACGGTTATATACGCGTCACCGGCAAGGGCGACAAACAGCGCCTCGTGCCTTTCAGCAGCGAAGTAAGAAAGTGCGTGGAATTATACCTGGGACAGAGGGCATTGTCGGAACCATCGACATCATCGCGCGAGGTGCTTTTCCTTAACAGGCGTGGCGGCGCGATGAGCCGCGTAATGGTGTTCAACGTAATGAAACAGGCGGTGGCCGAAGCCGGCGTCACTAAAAACGTCAGCCCGCACACCTTCCGCCACTCTTTCGCCACCCACCTGTTGGAGGGGGGGGCCAATATACGACAGATACAGGAGATGCTGGGACACTCGTCGATATTGACAACCGAGATCTACACCCACCTCGACCGCTCGCACCTGAAAAAAAGCATGGAAGAGCATCATCCATTGAGATAATGACCGGATTGGCGCTAAAAATCACCATAATGCCTTTCATAAGGATATTGGTGCCGGTTATCGCCGGCATCCTTGCGGCGTCCGTTTTCGATATTCCCGCATGGGTTTTGTGGAGCGCCCTGTCCGTAAGTTTCGCATGTGCGTTTTTCACCGTGAAACATGGCCGCGTCGGATGGTTTTACATCTTCATGTCGCTTGCGCTGACTGCGGCCGCCATAACTAAAACGCATCAGCCCAAAGCATTGATGCCATATGGCGAAAAATTGCTTTTACAATTGGAAATAACCGGCAACCCTGCGCCGCAAGGGCGTTGGATGGCAACTACGGCCGAAACAGGATACTTTCGCCCGTATGACGGCGGCCAATGGCGTAAAGCCAACCAGAAAATTCTGCTTAACGTCTGTCCGCTCTACGACCTGCCTGTTGGCAGTCGCCTTGTTTGCGCCGCTTACGTCAACGCTACAGGCATGAACGGTTACGCGAGGTTAATGCATACAAGAGGCTACAGCGGAAAAAGTTACATCACGCAAGGAAACATCGTAGCCCTCTCGCCCGAGAAGGGCGGAGGATTGCGCGCATCGGCAAGGCGCATGCAGGCTGCGGCAACGAAGCGGCTCGCCGGATTGAATATATCCGCCGACGAAGCGGCGGTGGCCGCGGCTATGGCCTTAGGAGAAAAACGGGCGCTCTCCGCATCGCTTAAACAAAGCTACAGCCGGGTGGGCGCATCTCATCTGCTGGCCGTCTCAGGACTCCATGTGGGAATAGTCTTTGTACTTATAAACATACTGTTATACTTCCTTCCACTGGCCGGAGGCGGACATATAGCCAAAAACCTGGCCGCCATAGCGGCGATATGGGTTTATGCCGCCGTAACGGGGCTTTCGCCCTCTGCTTTCAGGGCGGCCCTTATGTTTACGGGAGTGCAGTTGTCGCTGGCCGCCACCCTGCACCGCGACACGCTCAACATCCTTGCAGCTACGGCCGTGGTGATGCTTCTCGTATGGCCGGGCAACCTCTATGACGTAAGTTTTCAACTGTCTATGGCGGCCGTTCTTTTCATTTCCCTGTTTTACAAGCCGTTGTATGGTTTAATGAGGACGCGCTACGGGTTGGTCAACGCACTGGCCGGAATAACGGCGGTGAGCGTGGCTGCGACGGCGGGTACGGCTCCGCTGGCGGCGCATTATTTCGGCAATTTCCCCGTGGCGGGAATAGCGATAAACCCCGTGGTGATACTTACGGCCCATGCGGTGGTGTTCCTGTCGATGGTATGGATCGTATTTCCCGCGGACCTGTTGGAACCGGTCATGGGATGGCTGATACAAGGTGCGGCGCGGGTACAGAACGCGCTTATAGAGTGGAGCGCCGGACTGGCATGGAGTTCTTTGAAATTAAATTTAAGTTCCGCTGGAGTTATCTGTATTTATATCGCTTATTTTGCAATATTTATAGCATTGAACCTAAAGAAAGGCAAAACGTCCTTCGCCGTAGAGACACAATGACTTCAGAACAATTAGGGCTGCTGTGCGGCGAGGTTGCCGGGCAGATCGTCGAGGAATATATAAATGCCGACCCGGCGTCGGTTGCGGCCAGCAAACAGGTGGCCGCGCGCCTGGCCTCTTCCGGCGTCGCGGGAGCGGCGGGCATAGTCGCCACGCAGATCAAATACCTGCAGCGCGCGCGCACCAAACTGCCGCATTATTTCGAAGCCCGCTGCATAATCCCTCCTCTGTCCTTCGAGCAGGCCGGAAGCATGGAATGTGCCGCCCATAAACGCTATGAAGGCGACGAATGCATCGACCTGACATGTGGTTTGGGCGTAGATTCGGCCAATTTCGCATCCCGATTCAGGCACGTCACGGCACTGGAGCGCAACCCCGTGCTTGCCGACGTGGCGCGGTACAATTTCGCACGTATGGGCATAATGAACATAGACGTGGTGAATATGCCGGCGGAGGAGTTCCTGGCCCGTCCCGGGGTGAAGGCCGACATGGTTTACGCCGATCCCGACCGCCGCGGCGGGAACAACCGCAAACTCGTGCTGCTGGAAGATTGCTCGCCCGACATACTTGCCCTGCGCGGCAGGCTTGCCGCGATAACGGACAGGCTGGTGATAAAACTCTCGCCGCTATTCGACGCCGTCCAGGCCGTAAGGATATTCGGGCCGGGAGTCATCGCCGAGGCCGTGTCGCTCAGGGGCGAATGCAAAGAGTTGCTCGTAGAGACCGGGCCGCACATTCCCCACCCCGTTTTAAGGGCTTCAGCGGCGGGCGGCGAGACGTTCGAGGCGTGGTTGGCAGAGGGAAACGATTGTGCGCCGGAGCCTTTCCCTACGCATTTCCGCTATCTGGCCATGCCCGACGCATCGCTCAGGAAAATGCGCCTCGCTCGCCGTTTCGCCGCCGCCAATGGCGCGTGGTGCGAATCGGACAACGGTTATATCTATTGCGACAAACCAATAGAGAGCAGGCTGTGCCGTTGTTTCGAAATACTCTCCCTGGAGCCGTACAACGCCAGGCGTCTGGCAGCCAAACTTAACGCCGACGGAATAAAACGCGTGCAGATAATGCAGCTTGGATTCCCCATACAGAACGCCGAGATAGCCCGCCGGCTGGGAGTGAAAGAGGGCGCGGAGGCGATAATTGCCTTTACGATCGCCGGCGGCAGGCAAATTGCAATGTTTTTGCGCGAAACCAGCGAATGATTATCTTTGCGAAATATAAACACGCTCATCATGGTGAAAAAAGCGATAGAATTCATAACCAACGGCATATGGAATAAAAAGGAGGAAGAATACCGCTCCGGCCGGGTGCGTTGGGGCGTCCGCCAGATAAAGATCATAATATATATGGTCAAAGGATTCGGCGAGCATAACATGGTGCTAACCTCCGCGGCCCTCACTTTCTACACCCTCATGTCCATCGTGCCGTTGGCGGCCATGATATTCGGCGTGGTAAAGGGTTTCGGCGTGGACACGTCGTTCCAAGATTACCTCTACGCCAAATTTCCCGAATACCGCGAAATAATAGACAACGTGCTTGCCTTTGCCAACAACCTGCTGCTGCGGACCAAAGGGGGTATAATCGCCTCTGTGGGCTTCGTCACGCTGGTGTGGGCCGTAATGAGGGTGTTCGGCAATGTCGAGGACGCATTCAACAATATTTGGGAGGTACGCAAATCGCGCTCGCTGGCGCGCAAATTCAGCGACTACCTTGCCGTGGTGTTCGTGGCCCCTATCCTGTTCATCATATCAAACTCGCTGGCCATATATATAAAGACCCAGATATCCAATTACTCCTCGTCGGTGATAGTGGAGCTGCTTTACGGGCTGGTGTCGGTGGTGGTGATCTGGATAATGTTCACGTTCATCTACTGCGTGATGCCTAACACGCGGGTTAAACTCCGCAGCGGCATACAGGCCGGCATAATCGCCGGGACCGTATTCCAGCTTTTTCAGGTCGGATACGTCTACGCGCAGACGTGGATGACCTCATACAACGCCATATACGGTAGTTTCGCCGCCCTGCCGCTCTTCCTTATCTGGGTTCAGAGCAGCTGGCAGATACTGCTTTTCGGGGCCGAACTTTCGTTCGCCTACCAGAACATATCCAAATACGAGCAGGAGCGCGAATCGATGAAGATGAGCTACGACCACCGCCGCAAAGTCATGGTGGCGTCGATGCTCGTGGCCATACGTCATTTCGTGGAGGGGCGCGGAGCCGTAACCACCGAGATCATAGCCTCTGAACTCAATATGCCGCTGAGGATAGTACGCGACGTGGTTTTCGACCTTGAGAGCGCAGGACTGCTGTCGGCCGTACAAAACACGCAGGACGAGAGGGTTAACCTGTACATTCCCGCACGCGACATACATAAGATAACTATACGCGACGTCACGGACAGCGTGGAGCTGCGCGGGGAGTCCGATTTCGACTTCTCGTCAAACCATCAGTTGCGCCGTATAAGCCAAATGCTCGACAAGGCGCGGAGCGAGAGCCATTCTTCGCCCGACAACATACTGTTGATGGAGATCAAATGACCCGCCTTGCTATCATAGGGAGCGGCAATGTGGCATGGGCGCTTGCCGAGGCCGCGGCGCTGAACGACGCGCTGGAACTCGTGCAGATCTATGCCCGCGACAAAGCCGGGGGAGGACGGCTGGCGCAGGCGTGCGGTTGCGACTTTGCCTCGTCGCCGGAAGGATTGGAGACGGCGGACGTATATATCGTCGCCGTGAGCGACGCGGCCATAGGCCCGGTGTCGGCACAATTGGATTTCGGACACGGCGTCGTGCTGCACACCGCGGGAAGCGTCCCCGCCGACGCGCTTTCGGAAAAGATAGCGCACCGGGGCGTGCTTTATCCGCTGCAGACGTTCAGCAAAGGGCGACGCGCCGACCTGTCCGTCGTGCCGCTGCTTGTGGAGGGATGCACGCCATATGCGTTGGAATGCGCCGAGCGCGTAGCCAGCGCTCTGTCGGGCAGAGTGGCGCGTATGGGCTCGGCGCAGCGGGTGCAGATACATCTCGCGGCCGTCTTCGCCTGCAACTTCGTCAACCACATGTATGCGGCGGCCGAAACGCTTGCCAGCAGGGCCGGGCTGCCGTTCGATATGCTCGGGCCGCTGATAGTCGAAACCGCCGCCAAAGCATGCGCCGCCCGCTCGCCGCGCGACGTGCAGACGGGACCCGCGTCGAGGGGAGACGTTGCCACCGTGCGGCGGCATGCGGAAATGCTGTCGGACGATCCGGCCATGCAAGAGATATACGTAAAATTGAGTGATAACATATGGGAACCTTCAAAGAAGATTTAGCGTCCGTAAAGGCTTTTGTGTTTGACGTGGACGGGGTGTTCACGGACGGCGGCATAATAGTTACCGCGGACGGCGATTTCGTCCGCAAGTACAACGCCAAGGATGGCTACGCCGTCGCCTACGCCATCAAGATGGGCTATCCGGTGTGCATAATAAGCGGCGGACACGGCAAGACGCTCGACGCCCGCTTCCGAATGCTGGGGGTTAACCGTCTTTACACCAACTGCGCCGACAAAATAACGATGCTCAAAGAGTTCATGGACGATTTCGGGCTGCAGCCCGGCGAGGTGATGTTCATGGGCGACGATATTCCCGACAGCGAAGCCATGGCCTACGTGGGTATGCCGGTATGCCCCGCCGACGCCGCGTCTGAAATAATCGAAATATCGCGTTACGTATCGCAATACGAAGGCGGCAAAGGTTGCGTGAGGGACGTCGTGGAGCAGGTGCTGCGCGCACACGGCAACTGGGCCAAACATTCCAAGGGAGTTAACACCGTTCCTTCCGCATAGGCAGCGCACTGCCAGGCGCCTGCCTGCGTGAGTAGGCTCCGTGACGGAAATCCCTTATATAGAGAAAAATTCGAAAAAACGCCAAAGCACGACGCCGCCGGAGACGGCCACGTTGAGCGAATGTTTTGTCCCCGCCTGGGGTATCTCCACAGCCATATCGCACATATCCACCGCCTGCTGCGACACTCCCGACACTTCATTACCGAACACCACGGCGTATTTACGTCCCTTTTCGACGGGAAAACGGGAAAGCGTCGCCGCACCCTTAACCTGTTCCGCGACGACGAGCGTGTAACCGCGTTCCTTCAACGCGGCGAGCGACTCCTCCGTTTGCCGGCAATACTCCCACGGCACGGTAAGCTCCGCGCCGAGGGCGGTTTTATGTATCTCCTTGTCGGGCGGCGTACCGGTTATCCCGCATAGGATTATCCTCTCGGCGGCGAAAGCGTCGCAGGTACGGAAAAACGAACCTACATTATTCATGCTGCGTACGTTATCCAATACAACCGTCACCGGCATTTTGTCCATCGAGGCAAATTCTTCGGGCGAGGGACGGCCCAGGCCGTCGTTACTGATCTTCTCCATAGGGCGATATTACGGAGCAAAGTTAACACGAATTGCGTTTGGTCCCTTATTTGCTGTGGGGATGATCCGGAACTTTATGATAAATATATACAATATGAGAAAGTTATTGTTGATAACATGTATCGTCGTATTCGGCTTCGTCGCCGCCGGATCCATATCGAATAAGAACAATGAAGAGTACAAAGACGTACTTACGACCTATCTGAACGTATCGGGAATATCGTCGGCGTGCGACGTTATTCTCAACGCGGCATTCGAATCCTCGAGTTTTGACAATTACGCAACCATAAAAGAGGAGATGGCAAAAGAGGCGAAGGATAGGCTCCCGGAAATATTACTCCCCGTATATGAAAAACACATAAGCGTCGACGACCTGCGCAAGGCCATAGAATTCTATAAAACTCCCGAAGGGAAACGGATGGCCGCCTCGCAGGACAGGGCAAGCGCGGAAACCATGGGGAGTGCAGAAAAAATGGCGGCCGACCTTATTCCAAGCGTCCGGGAAACGCCCGAATAGAAAATAAACGCTTTGCGGTCGATTTACAGGCAACCGGGATATACACTATTCCGGTTGTTTTCGTATCTTTGTATGATTCCGGACCATTAAGAATCCTTCTAAAACCTAACTATTAATTAAATCGTTGAGATTATGGGTAATTCGATACCTGCAATTTTCTGGCTTATCCCTGCCGCATCTGTAATTGCGCTCGGTTTCGCATGGTATTTCTTCTCGTGGATGAAACGCCAGAGCGAAGGGAACGAACGTATGAGGGAGATCGCCCAACACGTCCGCGTGGGCGCTATGGCTTACCTGTGGCAGCAATACAAGATCGTTCTTATCGTTTTTGTGGTGCTGTCGCTCTTTTTCGCATTCCTGGCATACGGGCTGGGCGTACAGAATCCATGGGTGCCTTTCGCATTCATATCGGGCGGGTTCTTCTCCGGGCTTGCAGGCTTCTTCGGCATGAAGACGGCAACCTACGCTTCGGGACGTACGGCTCAGGCCGCCAGCGAATCGCTCGACAGAGGCCTTAAGGTGGCCTTCCGCAGCGGCGCGGTGATGGGCCTGGTGGTCGTCGGCCTCGGGTTGCTCGACATCTCGATATGGTATGTCGTACTCAACACTTTCGTTGACGTTACCGGCACGCAGAAACTTGTGGTCATAACCACCACCATGCTGACGTTCGGCATGGGCGCGTCGACGCAGGCGCTTTTCGCGCGCGTAGGCGGCGGAATCTACACCAAAGCCGCAGACGTGGGCGCAGACCTCGTAGGCAAAGTGGAAGCGGGGATTCCGGAAGACGACCCCCGCAACCCCGCGACCATAGCGGACAATGTGGGCGACAATGTAGGCGACGTAGCAGGCATGGGCGCAGACCTTTACGAAAGCTATTGCGGCTCCATACTGGCTACGGCAGCCCTGGGAGCGGCGGCCTACTCCACTTTCGCCGATGGCGAGGCGCTGCAGCTCAAAGCTGTGTTCGCGCCTATGCTCATAGCCGCCGTAGGTATATTGCTCTCCATATTCGGCATATTTTTGGTACGCACCAAAGAGGGCGCGTCGATGAAGAAACTGCTCGGTTCTCTCGGTTTGGGCGTTAACGTAAGCTCGGCGCTCATCGCCATATCTACTTTCGTCATCCTGTGGTCCCTGGACCTCCCCAACTGGGGTTGGGTATCATGCTCGGTGATCACCGGCCTGCTGGCAGGCATAATCATAGGGCAATCCACCGAATATTACACATCCCACTCCTATAAACCCACCCAGAAGATAGCCAACTGCGCCGCCACCGGCCCCGCCACTGTTATCATATCGGGCATAGGACTGGGCATGGTATCCACCGCCATACCGGTGATCACCATAGGCATCGCCATCATTCTGTCCTATCTGTTCGCAATACAATTCGACGTGGCCAACATGATCTCGGCCAACAATATCGGCTTGGGCCTCTACGGCATAGGTATAGCGGCCGTGGGCATGCTCTCTACGCTGGGTATAACGCTTGCCACCGACGCCTACGGCCCCATAGCCGACAACGCGGGAGGCAACGCAGAGATGAGCGGCCTGCCCAAAGAGGTACGCAAACGTACAGACGCGCTCGACGCGCTGGGCAACACCACCGCCGCGACCGGAAAAGGATTCGCCATAGGATCGGCCGCCCTCACGGCGCTGGCGCTGCTGGCATCCTATATCGAGGAGATAAAGATAGGATTGATACACATCGGGCAGGAGTTCATCACCCTGTCCAACGGCGCGGTCCAGAAAGTGGCAGACGCCTCCATAATCGACTTTATGGATTACTACCAGATATCGCTTATGAATCCCAAGGTGCTGGTGGGCGTATTTATCGGATCGATGATGGCTTTCCTCTTCTGCGGGCTGACGATGAACGCCGTAGGGCGAGCCGCGCAAAGCATGGTTGAAGAGGTCCGCCGACAATTCCGCGAGATAAAAGGCATACTCGAAGGCAAAGCCACGCCCGACTATGCGCGCTGCGTGGAGATATCCACCCGCGGGGCGCAACGCGAAATGCTCTTTCCCTCGTTGCTGGCCATCATAGCCCCCGTACTCACCGGCGTCATATTCGGCGTAGCCGGCGTCATGGGCCTTTTGGTAGGCGGTCTGGGCGCAGGCTTCGTGCTGGCCGTCTTCATGGCCAATGCCGGCGGCGCATGGGATAACGCCAAGAAATACATAGAAGAGGGGAATTGCGGAGGCAAAGGCTCCAACGACCACAAAGCTACAGTGGTGGGTGACACCGTGGGCGATCCTTTCAAGGATACCTCCGGTCCCTCACTCAACATCCTGGTGAAGCTGATGAGCATGGTGGCCATAGTCATGGCGGGCTTAACCGTGGCTTACAGCTTATTCTAAATCAGATTCTGTTTATTTTCAGGGCGGACTTTTGTCCGCCCTTTTTCGTATATTTGCGTAAACTTGACTATATGATGAAAAAATGGTTGTTTTCGGCCATGTTCGCCGCATGCGCGTTGGCCGGCTCGGGGCAAGCGCCGCAGTCGTTCGACTACAAACCCGATTTCAAGGCGCTTAAAGTGGATGCCTCGCGCCTGGCCCGCATAGACTCCCTGCTGACCGATTTCGTGCGGCGGGGCGAATTGCCGCACGCCCTTACATTCGTAGCTAAGGATGGCCAGGTTATCCACAATAAAGCCTTCGGCTGGCGAGATATGGAAAGCCGCGCGCCGCTGCAAAAAGACGACCTCTTCCGCATGTACTCGCAAACCAAGGCGATAACAACCGTGGCGCTTATGACCCTGTACGAGCAGGGTAAATTCCAGCTGGACGACCCGGTGTCGAAATACATCCCGGAGATGACAGACCGGGTAATCGTCAAAAAGGAGGACGACGGCACATACGTCACACGCAAAGCCGCCTCGCCGGTGCTTATACGCCACCTGTTGAGCCACTCGTCGGGCATAACGGGAGAATGGAGCGCCGGACAGCCCAAATACGCTACACTTGAGGAATACGTCAAACAGTTGGTGAAGCAGCCCCTGTTGTTCGACCCGGGTACGGACTGGCATTACCATCCGTCGGCCGACGTATGGGGCTACCTTGTAGAGTATTTTTCAGGCAGGCCACTACAGGAATACGTCCAGGAGGTTATCCTGGAGCCTCTGGGAATAAAGGATATGGCCTATTATTTCGACGATAGTTGTCGTCCGAGGTTCGTGGCGATGTATAAAAAGGGGAAAGGGGGCATCGAACCTGTGGAGATGTGGAGCGGACGCGATCCCTTCGGCCCGGACCGTACATATGCCGCCGGAGGCACGGGGTTGAGCGGCACTATCGAAGGTTACGCCCGTTTCTGTCAGATGATAGCCAATTACGGCGTCTTCAACGGACGCCGCATACTCGGGCGGCGCACCTTGGAGATAATGGGAGAAAACTGCCTGCCCCACCCCAACTCCAACGGCAAGGATTTCAGCTTCGGGATCGGATTCAGAGTACTTCCGGAACCTGATGCCGCCGGCGGAAACATAAGCCGCTTCACGCCCATGCCAAATCCCGGGTCGCTCATATGGGGAGGAATGGCCAACACCGACTATCTGATAGACCGCCGCGAAGGGCTTATAATATTGCTCTACACGAACCGCATCCCTGCAACCGGAATATGGCAGAAATTCCTCAATACCGTCTACCAGGTGCTCGAATAGACCTGATAAGAAAAATAGGACCCGCCATAAAAACAGGCTGGCGTTAAGATGCGCGATATGCGCAGCCAGCATATAATTGAAACTTATCCATTCTTTTACTGTTTACTCAACCGTATACAGCAAACGACGTCGTAAGCTAAGGATCCCGGTTTGGTTGTTTTACAAAGACAGGAATTCTTTCGCACACATAATACGTTTCTGCGTATTTTCCGTAAATTTGCCGCAGTAATAAACGCTTACGATGAGATTCAAGCCACTTGCCCTTTCCCTGTCCACCTTGATGTGCATGCAGGCAGCCGCGCAGAAATTACTGTGGGACATAACGCTCAACACGCGTTTCGACAACCGTGAATACAACGACGCGTTGGAGCGCTCGCAGACGCTTTTTTCAACGAAATTCGCTCCGGAATTGGGAATAATGTGGGGAGGAGGCGACTATATAAAGGCCGGCACGGACCTGTTCATAGATTTCGGCGCGCCCGACGGCGGCATAGACCGTAATCCGGCCCTGACACTCTATTATGGCTACGAGTCGCGCCGTTTCAACGCCTTCGCCGGGGTTCTGCCGCGCGGCAAGGTGATGGGTTGCTATTCCAACGCCTTCTTCAGCGACTCGGTGCGTTTTTACGACAGCCAGATAGAGGGCGTGCTACTGCAATACAAAGGATTGCGTGGATTCGCAGAATTGGGTTGCGACTGGAGTGGAATGGAGACCTCCTCCACGCGCGAGAAATTCATGATTTTCGCATCGGGGCAAGCCAATATCCGCAGCATCGGCCTGGGATTCAACGCCTCCATGTTTCACTACGCCCAGACGTCGAGTCACCAGGACGGCGTGGTGGACAACGTGCTTTTGAACCCCTACATAAGCGTCGATTTGCGTAAATTACTGCCGATGGACATCCTGTATCTGAGGGCCGGATGGCTGCAAGCGTTCCAGAACGACCGTACCAATGTGGGCGAATACGTCTATCCGCACGGCGCGCTGATAGAGATGGGAGCAGAGAAGCGCGGCGTGGGGATTTACAGCGCCACCTACCTGGGAGGCGACCTTATGCCCTACTACTCCCGTTTCGGCACGGATCTCTACCGAGGCGAGCAGTTCTTCCATACCGACGACGATATTTACGAGCGGCTGGAGGTGTACTGGGAACTCCTGCGCCGCCGCGATATGAAGCTCCACCTGGCTGCGGTGCAACACTACGACGGACGCGACTGGAACTGGCAGCAGGTGGTCCGGTTCACCGTTTACCTTGACGAAAAAATGTTCCAGAAATACAGATTCAGGCGATGAAAAAGAACACGCTGCTGCTTTTTGCCATCCTCGCGGCCACCGCACTCAGCGCGCAGAGGGTCGATACCGTGGCCGTCTACAGCCGGGCCATGAGCAAAACGATAAAGAACGTGGTGGTGCTGCCCGAAAGCTACAAGCAAGGGGCCGGACGCTACCCCGTGGTTTACCTGCTGCACGGTTTCGGCGGCGTATACAGCGAATGGACGGACAGGATGAAGCCGACCCTGCCCAAAGTGGCGTCGCAGAACGAGATGATAATAGTGTGTCCCGACGGAGGACGCTCGTGGTATTTCGACAGCCCCGTCGACCCGTCAATACGTTATGAGACCTACATGCACAAGGAACTGGCGGCATGGATAGACGCCAACTACCGTACCGTGGCGTCCGCTGGCGGACGCGCCGTAACGGGCCTCAGCATGGGAGGTCACGGAGGGTTGTGGTTGGGTTTCCGCCACCAGGACGTCTACGGGGCATGCGGCTCGATGAGCGGCGGGGTGGACATACGTCCATTCCCTCAGAACTGGGAGCTGAAAAAACTGTTGGGCGAATACGACGCCAACCCGGCGGTATGGGACGCGCACACGGTTATAAATCAGATATACAGACTAAACGGCACAGGTAAGCCGGCTATAATAATAGACTGCGGAACGGAAGATTTCTTCTATGAAGTGAACGAGGAACTTCACCGCAAACTGTTGTACAACAAAATACCGCACGACTACATCTCACGCCCCGGCGCGCATGTGCAGCGCTATTGGGAAAACGCCATAGATACGCAGCTGCTGTTTTTCCGGAAATTCTTCGACGCGGCGAAATAGGCCTGCGGTTATGAAAAATATTCCGGCAGGGTAACTCCTGCCGGAATATTTTATTTTCGCCTATATAAATAACAACAGAATTAAATACAATGATTTTTCTCTGAAAATCAATCTATTTACCGCAACGATTCGCCGAGGGCCGCAAGGAAACCGTCCACGTCCTGCGCCGTGGTGTCGAATGAAGTCATCCAGCGCACAAGGTTGCGCTCATCGTCCCAAACGTAAAAAAAATATTTCTCATGTAATTTCGTTATTGCATGTCGCGGCAGGCGAGCGAAGACGGCGTTGGCCTGCACGGGGTAGATGCATTCCACTTCGGGAAACCGGGCCAGGCCCGCCGCCAAAAGGCTCGCCATGGCGTTGGAATGGGCGGCCAGTTCCAGCCAAAGCCCTCCGGTGAAATAAGCCTCGAACTGGGCAGCCACAAAACGCATTTTGGAGGCCAGTTGGGCCGATTGTTTGCGCAGGTAAACGGACTCGGCGCTCAATGTCCTGTCCATGAACACCACAACCTCGCCCACCATCAGGCCGTTCTTGGCTCCGCCCAGCGAGAGTACGTCCACTCCCGTGGCGGTTATCATATCGCGAGGCGTCAGGCCGGTAGCGGCCAGGGCGTTGGCCAGGCGCGCGCCGTCGACGTGCAACGCCATGCCATTGGCATGGGCCAAGCCGGCCAACGCTTCTATCTCGGCGGGAGTGTAGAGCGCGCCGAGTTCCGTGGGCTGCGAAATGGAGATCATGCGCGGCTGTGAGTGGTGCTGAAAGCCGAAGTCGTGCAGGTGAGGCGCGACGAGTTCCGGCGTAAGTTTGCCGTCGGGCGTATCCACCGGAATGAGCTTGCAGCCGGCATGATGCTCGGGCGCGCCACACTCGTCCGTCCATATATGGGCCGTAGACGGGCATATCACCGCCTGGTGACTGCGTACGAGCGTCTTTATGGCAAGTACGTTGGCTCCGGTGCCGTTGAAGACGAAATAAGGGTCGCAACCTGACCCGAAAAGATCTTTGATGAGGCCAGTGACGCGCGCCGTAGCCGGATCGTCGCCATAGGCCACGGCGTGTCCCTCGTTGGCGGCCGCGATAGCCGCAAGGATATCGGGGTGTATTCCCGAATGGTTATCGCTGCCGAAACTTCTCATCGGGGTGGCTACTTGATGTATTTCTTTAACAGGCAATCCATTTCGCGCTGTACAACTGCTGCTTCGCGCGCCGCCGCCTTGGCGAAGTTCTCCGTGCCGTCGGCGTATATTATAGCCCTGGACGAGTTGACAAGGAGGCCGCAGCGCCGGTTCATTCCATAGCGCGCCACATCTTCGAGACTGCCGCCCTGCGCTCCCACGCCGGGAACGAGCAGAAAATGGTCGGGGACCAGACGTCGCACGTTCTCCAATTCGTCGGCCCTTGTGGCTCCGACTACATACATGGTGTTATCCTCGCTGCCCCACCCTTTAGAAGTTTCCAGGACACGCTCGTAGAGCCTGCCGCCGTCTGCCAGAGGCAACATTTCGAAATCGGCCGCGCTTGGATTCGACGTCAGGGCGAGAATAACGGTCCAACGGCCGTCGTAGTTCAGGAACGGGCGGATGGAATCGGCTCCCATGTATGGCGAAAGCGTAACCGCATCGGCCAGGTCTCGCTCGAAAAACCCGCGGGCGTACATTTCTGCCGTATTGCCGATGTCGCCGCGCTTGGCGTCGGCTATAATAAGTATGTCGGGATATTTATCCCTTATATACAGGCATGTGCGCTCGAAGCTGACCCATCCCTCCGCGCCTCTCTCCTCAAAGAAGGCCAGGTTGGGTTTGTAGGCCGCAGCATAAGGGGCCGTGGCGTCTATTATGGCTTTATTGAACTCGAATTGCGGATCGGCCGACCCGGCAAGGCATTGCGGCGTCTTGCGGATGTCGGCATCGAGGCCCACGCACAGGAAACTGCGCTTGGCCATGATGTTTTCGAATAGTTGCAGGGCTGTCATGGGTCTGTTTTTATTCATTATTCCATGCATCCCGACGCCGCTCTCTGCGGGAAATCCGGGCGCAGGCTACTCTTCGCTGGCTTTGAGGCGCTCGGCGTTCTCGGCCATTTGCAATTTGTCTATTATCTCCTGTATGTCGCCGTCCATAACCGCGCTCAAGTTATATAGCGTCAAGTTGATGCGGTGATCGGTAACGCGCCCCTGGGGATAGTTGTAGGTGCGTATTTTGGCGCTGCGGTCTCCCGTGGAGACCATAGTCTTTCTCTTCCCGGCTATCTCGTCGAGGTACTTTTGATATTCGAGGTTAAATATACGGGTACGAAGCTCTTCGAGGGCTTTGTCGAAGTTCTTCAGCTGCGACTTCTGATCCTGACACTGTACCACTATGCCCGTGGGGATGTGTGTCAGGCGGATGGCCGAATAGGTGGTGTTGACCGACTGCCCGCCGGGACCCGACGCGCAGAAAGTGTCTTTGCGTATATCTTCCATCCTAAGGTCGATATCGAACTCTTCGGCCTCGGGCAATACGGCCACCGACGCCGCCGAGGTGTGGACGCGACCCTGGGTTTCCGTCTGCGGGACGCGCTGCACGCGGTGTACGCCCGATTCGTATTTGAGCGTGCCGTAAACGCCGTCGCCAAGCACTTTGAGGACGATCTCCTTGTAGCCTCCGGCAGCTCCCTCGCTCATATTGTTTATCTCGTAACGCCAACCGCGACGCTCTATATATTTGACGTACATGCGCAAGAGGTCGCCCGCAAAGATGGCCGCCTCGTCGCCTCCCGTGCCACCGCGGATTTCGAGGATGGCGTTTTTGCTGTCCTGCGGGTCGCGCGGAATGAGCAGCAACTTTATATCCTCTTCGAGCTGAATGGACTGAGGCTCGAGATCGGCCACCTCCTCGCGCGCCATGGCGCGCAGCTCCTCGTCCTTTTCGTTGGCGAGGATGTCCTTTGCCTGCCTCAGGTTCGAAAGGACGGTGCGGTAGCGTTCGCTGGCTTCGATTATGGGCTGCAACTCCTTGTACTCCTTGTTCAGGGCCACGAATTTCTTCATGTCCGCTATCACTTCGGGGTCGGTCATTTTCTGGCCCATCTCCTCATATTTCAGTTTCAGGCCGTCGAGCCTCGAGAGTATCTGGTTCTCTTCCATCGGGATGATTTTTCGTGGCGCAAATATAGTCAATTTCCTGCAAATTCCGTACTTTTGCTTGCCGTGGAAACGTCTAATGTCAAACATATCGCCCTGTCCGAATTGCAGGCGCTCATAAAGCGCGAGCTGGAGCGATCCATGCCGTTGACCTACTGGGTAACGGCAGAGGTGGGCGATATAAAAGTAAATTATTCGGGCCACTGCTACATGCAGCTGGTCGAAAAGGGAACACGCGGCGGACAGCCCCGCGCAGCGGCGCAGGCCGTGGCGTGGCGCTCGTCGTGGGGCAGCATAGCCGCACACTTCCGAGCATCCACAGGCGGCGAGATCGCCCCCGGCATGCAGTTGCTGCTCAGGGTGTCGGTGTCGTACCACGAACTTTACGGGTTATCACTGCAGGTGAGCGATATAGATCCGGCATACACCTTGGGCGATATTGAACGCCAGCGGCAGGCCACTATCATGCGGCTGCAGCAAGAGGGGGTCTTTGGAATGAACCGGGAGATGACTCCGCCCATCCCGACGCAACGTCTGGCCGTGGTATCCTCGCGCAATGCCGCGGGATATCAAGATTTTATAATGCAGTTGAGTGCCAGCGGATTTCATTTTCACACGACGCTCTTCGACGCTTTCATGCAGGGCGACGCCGCCAGCGAAAGCATAATAGCCGCGCTGGACGCCATCGCTTCGGCCACGGACGATTTCGATGCCGTAGTGATAATCAGGGGCGGCGGTTCGCAGAGCGACCTGTCGTGTTTCAACGACTACCGCCTGTGCGCCCACATAGCCCAGTTCCCCCTGCCCGTGATAACAGGCATAGGCCACGACAAAGACCGCAGCGTGGCCGACATGGTGGCGTGCATGGAACTCAAAACGCCTACGGCCGTGGCGGCATACCTTATAGACGGCATGGCGGCCGAGTGGGAATATCTGTCGCAGACGGCGTCGCGCCTTGAGGCAATGGCTCAAAATGTGCTAACCGAAAGCAACGCCGCCCTGGCCAGGCACGGAATAAAGCTATCGCAGGCGGCCGGAGGTTTGTCGCGCCTGATGGAAAGGCGGCTCGACGAGGCCGGCTTCAAAATCGCACTCGAATCTTCTTCCGCCCTCTCCCGGCTGCAACACAGGGCGGAGTCGCTTTTCGCGTCGCTCACGGAGCGTTGCCACGGCCTCATAAAAGAACGCAAGGCACAGCTCGACATTATGGCCGGACGCGCCGACAGCCGCGATCCGGCGCGCATAATGGCCCTCGGCTTCGCCATTGTACGCGCGGGAGGCAAAACCCTGCGCGACAGCCGCATGGTGGAGCCGGGAGAGCCATTGGAGATCACTCTGACACACGGCCGGATTTACGCTAAAGCCGAAAAAACGGATAAGTCCGGAAATTAGGATGAATTTCAGATGCGCGGGGCAAAAAAGCGGCGCGCCTTACGATAACGACGCTGCGCTAAACGTGCAGCCGACACATAACAATGATCATGGATAAAAAGGAGATAACCTACAATCAGGCCATGGCCGAGATAGAGTCCATCTTGAAACGCTTCGAAAGCGAGGATTTCGACGTGGACTCTCTCGCCGAGCAGGTGGGACGCGCAACGGAGTTGATAAAACTGTGCCGCCGGAAACTAAAGAAAGCCGACGACGATGTAAGGCGTATACTGGACGAGGGTAAAGAGTGATTTGCCGCCCATCCGCGAGTCATCAATAAACCGCCGAATACCAGGCTGTTTGCCTGTAATCGGCTTTCAACTCCGAAGGCATCGACGAGGCAGGCACGAAGACGCTCATCCCGTGGAACACATCCATAGGGAAACCACGTACGACGGCTGTGGCGGCCTTATACGGCACGGCTGCCTCCAGGGCTTGCTCGAAAGCCTGACGTAAAGCGTAGTTGGCGTCCTGCTGGTTGGGGATAAGTTTCTGCACCAGATCGTATATGTCGAACATAGTGTGGATCTGATAGGTGTCGTATCGCTGCAGCAGGCCGGTATCCATAGCCTCTATCTTCGCCGCGCAGGCCTGGGCTACAGGCCTGAAAGCCGCCGCCAGGGCATCCATGGCCGAGCAGTCGTAGAGGGCCACCGTAGCATAGTAGTCGCCGTAATAGGGATAACCTTTGGCGTTGTAATAGTCGTAGTATTTTTTGCACACCTGCCCCAGGCGCGGCGCATCGGCCATCAGATCGCCTATTATCTGATCGTAGGGCATTCCCTGACCAGGTATTTCGGCGGGGGACAGCACCAGCCACGAAGCTTTTTTGCGAAGGGCGTAAGCCACCTCGGCCGACCCCGCGTAACAGGCGTCCATCATAAGGTATTCCAGTTCTCCGTCGGCAAGCATGCCCGCAAAATCGGCAAGTTGCAACCTGTACCTGTCGTTATCGTCGGCTATCGAGCGGCTCGGCGCAAGCCCTTCCACCTCCTTGAGCGGGGTTAGCCATAGCGGGCGCGTATGCGATTTGAGCAACGTCGTCCCGTGGGTGGAATATGCGGCAGAGGGGATGGGCAGGCCGTCCACCATCCAGTTGCTTCCGTGCGACCCTATATCCATGGCGTACGTATCCGAGGGCGACAGTTCTTTGACCTTGTCAAGTACACCGCGCATAACGGACGGCGCGACCGAGTATTGCGCCGGATATTTTAACAATGTGTCGAGATAGCTTCTGCCGCCTCCGTTAAGGCGTACCTCCATCAGCACGGGCTGACCCGTGCGGTCGGCTTTATATATAAACAGGCGGTTGGAGCCGAGCGTTTGCCTCGTGACGCCTTTCAGTATCGACTGTACGTTCTGGTTGGCGTAGATACTCAGTGAGTTGTTCATTGCAAGGTAAACGAGCAGCGTACGCTTGGTCTGGCTGCGGGGCATGGCATATTCCGGTTGCGGATCGAACTTTTCGCAACCGGAAATAAGGAGCGCCGCAAACAGCGACGAGACTATGAGTAACTTTCTTATCATTATTTGACTTTTACACCGTTCACTTCAAATCCGGCGGGACGTTTTTCAGGCGTCGTTTCTGGTTTTATCCAATATATCCTGCTGAAATCGAAGAAATAACCTTTTATTTTATCTTTACTTTTACCCGTCTCTATATATTCCGCCGTGCGCGACACCACCCTGCGACCCGAGGCGCTAAGGCCCATGGAGACAAGCACATCCTCGGCATGCGAGAACGAAAGTATCGCCCATGGCGAGGATTCCTTCACCCCCGACCCCGAACATTTTATGGTATTGATGACGGCAAGGCGGCGGGCATTGAAGCTACGAGCCTGGAGCGTATCGCCCAGCAGCGCGCAGGCGTAGGCCATTATATTCAGGGTGGAAGGACTGAACGGATCGCGGCGCATCGCCAGCCTGCCGCATTCCAATATGCGGCGGCACTGCGACGAATCGGGTACGTTGGATTTTTCGAGGATCATGAGTATCTCGTCCGCGCCCGGCACGGGATCGAGGGGTTTATAGTCGTCGCTGTAGGCGTAGCCGTAGTAAAGATAGCGGTAGTCTTCGGCCGAAAGACCCTGCCCGCCATCCATGTAGCGACTCATCAGGGCCGGATAATAGAACGGCGAAGCCGCATTGAGCGTCCCGGCAAGGATCTTATCGTTGTCGGGTGCTTCGTAGTTTTGCGCGCAAAGTATTGCGGGCAGCGCAAGGGCGATCGTTATGGCAGCTATTCTCTTCATAAACCGGCGGATGACCATATAAAAACGTTCCTGTCCGCCCGAAATTGTGTGTTAACGCCACAAAGATAACAGGTTTTTGGATATTTCTACCTGGCGGGCGTATAACTCCAGTCGTCCGTACGGAAAGGGAATGCGGGCAGGCCGAAAGTATCTTTAAGCCCGGCCGCGGCATAGTTACGGAAAGCGTATCGCACGGCCACCGGCTCGGGTACGCGTTCGGAGGTGAGCGCCACCTGGCATTTGGCCGGCATGACGCGCGCCTCGGCCGGATAGAAAACCCTGTCGGCGCCGGCAAGTTCGAAGCCCTGCACCCCTTCCCTGCCCGGATCGAGGCCGCGGGGCAGGTTCTCGAACTGCACCACGGCAGTCTCTTTATTGAATTTAACGTTTTTATAGACGGGGCCGACGGAGGGGAGGCCACTCTGCCCGTAGGTCTTTACCAGCGCCAGCAGGGCCAGCCTAAAACCCACTTCTTCCTTCTGCGCAGGATGTATGCAAAATTCGTCGCCTATATCAGAAGTGCCGGCCATACCCGTATTGGGTATCAGCGCGAGGGCTTTGCATTGGGCCTCCACAAGGTACCCGGACAACATGTCGCCGCTGTCACCGTAATTAAACGGAGCAATCTGCACATAATAGAACGGCATGAGGTTTTGCGCATCGCCCCACAGACTTCTCCACAGGCCTACCATGGAAGCCATCGATCCGGCGTAGGCGGAGTAATCGCTGCGGTTAGATTCGCCCTGATACCATGTAAATCCGCGCGCGGTGTAATTCCTTACAGGCCAAAGCATGCCGTTGAAAAGCAGCGAAAGTCCATGGTTTTCACCTTTGCGTTCGCGGGCGGCCTGCAGGTCGAGACCCGGGGTTGCGGCGGCGGAACTTTCGTCCATCCACGCCTCTATGCGCGAGCCGCCCCAATTCGTCATGATTATGCCCACAGGCACGTCGAGTACGTCGGCGATGTTACGGGCAAAGAAATATGCCGTGGCGCTGCATGATTCCGCGGCGGCCGGCGAACTTACCTCCCACGAAGCTCCGGGACAGTCGTCCTGTTTCTCCGCAGTACTTTTGTGCTGCACTGAAAACATGCGTATGCGATCGCGGTATACTCCTGCCCCGGCTATGGTTTTCAATGAATTGTCTACAGGCTGGCCGGTATATCCGCCCAAAGACATCTCCATATTCGACTGGCCCGAGCATATCCACACCTCACCAATCATAACGTTGGATATCGTTAAGGGCGTACCGTCGGAAACGGTTATCATATACGGCCCCCCCGAGTGAGGAGTGACCACTTTCAGTATCCACGACCCGTCCTGCGTCGCCTTAGTCCTGTATTGCGTCTTTTCATCCCAGGAAACGGTTACCGTCACCATCTTGCCGGCGTCGGCCCATCCCCACAAATTAACCGAAGCGGAGCGCTGCAACACCATATTGCTGCCCACGAGGGCCGGAAGTTTGACCTTTGCCGCAGCGGAGATACAGATGACGCACAGAAGTGCGGAGAGAAGTTTTTTCATGGCCTGCAAGATTTCTTATCTTACAAATGTAAGCGTTTGACGTGACAATACAAAACAGGATTTGGGCATCGTAGAATTTTGAGACCGGCTTAGCGGATCGCCGCACGCCGGGAGTATTTTTGAGCCAATAAAAAACAGCAACTCTCACCCAAAGCCATGTCAGAACATTTAGGATTGAAAATCAAGCATCTGCGCGAAGCCGCCAAATTGCAGGCCGCGCAGCTGGCCGATATTGCGGGAATACACGTCTCGCAACTGGAACTCATCGAGAACGGGACGCAAATTCCGTCGATGGCCACGCTAATAAAACTGTCGAGGGCATTGCAGGTGCGCCTGGGAACGATTCTCGACGGACAGGAACACTCTGGTCCCGTAAAATGCTCGCTCGACGAGCAGAAACAGGCGATAAGCTTCTCCAACGACAACGAAGACGCACGCAAGCACCTGCAATTTTACTCTTTGGCCCAACGCAAGATAGACCGCAACATGGATCCTCTCATCGTAAGCGTATCTTACGCCGAACCCTCGCGAGAGAATATGTCGATGCACGAAGGAGAGGAATTCCTCTATGTGCTGGAAGGAGAGATAGAACTGCGATACGGGTCTGAGAACTACGGCCTTAAGAGCGGCGAAAGCATATATTACGACTCACTCGTACCGCATTGCGTCTCCACCCTGTCTAAAGATGCCGCGCAAGCCAGGGTCATAGCCGTAACATACACCCCTTATTAAAAATTCATTTTTTGGACATCGTAGCTATATGGCTTCACAACTCATAGATTACACGCTGGGCGGAATACTCGAAAAATATGCGGCCCAAACTCCGGACAACGATTTTATCATCTATCCCGACCGCGGCCTGCGCTTCACCTACAGCGAATTCAACAGGCGCGTGGACAACCTGGCCAAAGGCTTGCTGGCCATAGGGGCCGGCCCCGGGAAAAAGGTAGGCGTATGGGCCAAGAATGTCCCGGACTGGGCCACCTTCATGTTCGCGGCGGCCAAAACGGGATCGGTACTTGTGACGGTAAACACCAACTACAAGCTCTCCGAAGTGGAATTCATAATGAAGAACGCCGACATACACACCATGTGCATGGTTAACGGCTACCGCGACAGCGACTATGTGCAGATGATGTACGAGCTTGTGCCGGAACTCAAAACCGCAGGGCGAGGCAAACTTTGCAGCGCCAAATTCCCCGAGTTGCGCAACGTGGTTTACATAGGCCAGGAGAAGCAGAGGGGCATGTACAACACAACCGAATTGCTGATGATGGGCCAGCATATCGAGGACGGGGAATTGCGCGAGGTGTCGTCGTCGATAGACTGCCATCAGGAGGTGAATATGCAGTACACTTCAGGTACGACGGGTTTCCCGAAAGGGGTTATGCTCACCCACCACAACATACTCAATTGCGGCCAGGCTACCGGCGATGCCATGCAATACACAGAAAAGGACAAGATACTGACGCCCGTGCCGCTTTTCCACTGTTTCGGATGCGTGCTGGCCGTATGCTCGGCCGTCACGCACGGCTCGTCGCTGGTCATACTCGAGGAATTCGACCCTCTCAAAGCCCTGGCTTCGGTGGCAAGCGAACGCTGCACATCCATCTATGGCGTACCTACCATGTTCATAGCGGAACTCAACCACCCGATGTTCGGCATGTTCGACCTCAAATCCCTGCGTACGGGCATAATGGCAGGAGCGCCCTGCCCCATCGAATCCATGACGCAGGTCATGGAGAAGATGTACTGCAAGGACATAATAATAGTATACGGCCTTACGGAATCGTCGCCGGGCATGACATGCACCTCGGTTGACGACACCAAAGAGATACGCTGCACAACGGTGGGACGCGCCTACCCCGGCGTGGAGGTGAAGGTTCTCGATCCAGAAACGGGTAACGAATGCCCTCCGGGAGTGCAGGGAGAGATGTGCTGCCGGGGTTACAACGTAATGAAAGGTTACTATAAAAACCCTGAAGCCACCGCCGCAGTGATAGACAAGAACGGTTTCCTTCACTCGGGCGACCTGGGTACGATGGACGAAAACGGCTATTTCCGCATTACGGGCCGCATAAAGGAGATGATAATCCGCGGAGGCGAGAACATCTATCCGCGCGAGGTGGAGAACTTCCTTTACAACATGCCGGCCATCCAGTCGGTGGAGGTGGTGGGCATACCCAGCGCCAAATACGGCGAGCAGGTAGGCGCTTTCATAAAGGTAAAGGAAGGGTGCAGCCTGACGGAAGAGGAGGTCAAACTATTCTGCCGCGGGAACATAGCGCGCTACAAAATACCGAAATACATCTTCTTCGTGGACAGTTTCCCCATGACGGCCAGCGGCAAGATACAGAAATACAAGATGAAAGATATAGGACTGAGACTTCTGGCCGACGCCGGGATAACGGTCGAATAATATCCGGCTCCGCACTGTATTTTATTTCAGGTTGCCGACGGCCTCTCTGTCGGAAAATACAAAAATACTATCTGTCATTATGAAACGACAGTCAAATTTGGCCGAATCCAAGCCGCATTATGAGATCCTGGACGGCCTGCGAGGCGTGGCCGCCCTGATGGTGGTATTTTTCCATGTTTTCGAGACCCATGCCAACGGCAGCCATATCGACCAGATAATAAACCACGGATATCTGGCCGTAGATTTTTTTTTCCTTCTTTCGGGCTACGTGGTTTCCTATGCTTATGACGATCGCTGGGGCAAAATGACGCTGAAGGATTTCTTTAAGCGAAGGCTCATCCGCCTTCAGCCCATGATCATCGCAGGCTCGGCCATAGGCGCGGCGCTGTTCTATTTCCAGGATTCCCCCGGTATGGGATGGGGCGGCATACATGAAGTCCCCGTCCTTACCATGTTACTGGTTATGCTTATCGGCTCCACATTGATCCCCGTGGGCAAAGGACTCGACATCAGGGGATGGAACGAAATGCATCCGCTTAACGGGCCTGCATGGACGCTATTCTTCGAATATATTGCCAATATCGCCTACGCCTTATTCCTGCGTCGCACATCCCGGACAATTCTGACCTTATTGACGGCAGCAGCTGCCGGAATAACCATACACTATGCGCTGACCAATCCGCAGGGAGACATTATCGGAGGCTGGTCGCTCGATCCAACGCAGCTCAGGATAGGGTTCACGCGCCTGGCGTTCCCTTTCCTGGCAGGCATGCTTCTGGCCAGGACGGCCAGGTTGCGCCATATAAAGCACGCTTTTCCTATCGCGGGCGTTATGCTGATAGCGCTGCTGTCCGCGCCCAGGGTGGGAGGCTCGACAAACTACTGGATGAACGGCCTGTACGAGTGTGTTTGCCTGATGGTAATGTTCCCGCTGACAATATGGCTCGGCGCGGGAGGAAAGGTGGAAGGAAAGCTGGCTTCGAAAGCGTGCAAATTCCTCGGCGACATCTCCTACCCCATCTACATCACGCATTATCCGGTAATGTACGTTTACATGGCATGGGTAGCCAACAACAGCCTTTCGCTGGAACAAAGCTGGCCTGCGGCCCTGGCGTGCGTCGCCGCCTGCATAATTATAGCATATATTTCCATGAGATTGTATGACATGCCCGTAAGGGAATGGCTGAGGAAAAAATTCTTATAGGCCAGGGATAACAATTCTTCACACAAACGCGGGACGCCGGACTGAAAACAGTCCGGCGTCTCGCGCATCATCCGGCATCCCGGCTTAATAGTTCTTTTTCATAGGCTCGAAATAAGCCTGCGGGTGGGCGCACGACGGGCATACGTCGGGAGCCTCCGCACCGTTGTGGATATAGCCGCAGTTGCGGCACTGCCAGTCTATGGGTTCGTCGCGTTCGAACACCTTCTCGGCCTCCACCCTCTCGAGCAGGGCGCGGTAGCGGCGTTCATGCTCTTTCTCGACGCTGGCTATCGAAAGCCATACTTTGGCGATGGCGTCGAAACCCTCTCTCTGGGCTATCTCGGCAAAAGTAGGATAAAGTTCCGTCCACTCCTCGTTTTCGCCTGCCGCGGCAGCCATAAGGTTTTCTTTGGTTGTACCCATGCGGCCCGCAGGATACGATGCGGTGATCTCCAGCATGCCTCCTTCGAGGAATTTGAAGAAACGCTTGGCGTGTTCCTTCTCCTGGTCTGCGGTTTCGGCGAATACGCCGGCTATCTGTTCGAAGCCCTCTTTCTTGGCCACACTGGCGAAATAGGTATAGCGGGTACGCGCCTGCGATTCGCCCGCAAATGATTTGAGTAGATTTTTTTCGGTTTCCGTTCCTTTTACACTTTTCATATTAGATAGATTTTGGAGTCTTTACAAAGATACAAATTCTCTGCCTAACTTCGCTATCATTTCTTTTTATAGGGCGATAAGGGAAAATTATAGTAATTTCGCACATCCAAACATACTGAAACATGGAAGAACTTACCCTGGCAACCCCGTCGATATTATTTTCGGCCGTGTCGCTCATAATGCTCGCATACACCAACCGCTTCCTGGCCTACGCCCAGATAATCCGCAACATCTCGGCAGAATACCAGAAGACCCAGTCGCCGTCCATCCCGCCTCAGATAGCCAACCTGCGGCGCAGGCTCTACATGATGCGTACAATGCAAATACTCGGGATATTAAGCCTGTTGCTGTGCGTGGCAAGCACGTTCCTTATATATGTGGGACACCAGAAAGGCGCGGTTTGGCTCTTCGCGGTGGCACTCGTTTCGCTTATTGTTTCGCTCGGGGTGTCGATAGTGGAGATACAGATTTCTTGCAAGGCGCTGGATATTCATCTGTGCGACATCGACAGGAAAGGTAAAAATTGTTAAATTTGCACTTCGTTTTAATCAAAAATCAAAAATGGCAGACGAAAAGATAATTTTCTCGATGGTGGGGGTAAGCAAAACCTTCTCCAATCAGAAAAAAGTACTGAGCGACATATACCTGTCGTTCTTCTACGGAGCAAAGATCGGCATCATAGGACTGAACGGCTCCGGTAAATCAACCCTGATGAAGATCATCGCCGGGGTGGAAAAGAATTTCCAGGGCGAAGTGGTTTTTTCTCCCGGATACAGCGTGGGTTACCTTGAGCAGGAGCCAGTGCTGGACGACAGTAAAACCGTTAAGGAGACGGTGCAGGAAGGCTGTGCCGAGGTGATGGCGCTGCTGAAAGAGTACGAGGAGGTCAACGCCCGGTTCATGGAACCGATGGACGACGATCAGATGGCCAAACTTATAGAACGCCAGGGAGAACTGACCGAGCTGATAGACCATGTGAACGGCTGGGAAATAGACAGCGTACTGGAAAGGGCCATGGACGCCCTGCGTTGCCCTGAACCGGACGAATCGGTAAAGCACCTCTCAGGAGGCGAGCGTCGCCGCGTAGCCCTTTGCCGCCTGCTCCTACAGCAGCCCGACGTGCTGCTCCTCGATGAGCCTACCAACCACCTCGACGCAGAAAGTGTGGAGTGGCTGGAGCAACACCTGCAACAATATAAAGGTACCGTCATAGCCATCACCCACGACCGTTATTTCCTCGACAATGTAGCGGGATGGATACTCGAACTCGACAGGGGTGAAGGCATACCATGGAAAGGCAACTATTCCGGATGGCTCGAACAAAAGGCCAAACGCCTCGAAATGGAAGAAAAACAGGAATCCAAGCGCCGCAAAACCCTCGAGCGTGAGTTGGAGTGGGTACGCATGAATCCCAAGGGCCGCCAGGCCAAAAGCAAGGCCCGCCTCTCGTCGTACGACAAGATGCTGAACGAAGACACCAAACAGAAAGAGGAAAAACTGGAAATATACATCCCCAACGGCCCGCGCCTGGGGGATGTGGTCATCGAAGCCAAAGGCGTCAGCAAAGCCTTCGGCGACAAACTGTTGTATGAAAATCTCGAATTCACGCTTCCTCCTGCGGGCATAGTCGGCGTGATCGGCCCCAACGGAACGGGTAAAACCACGCTTTTCCGCATGATAATGGGCCTGGAACAACCCACAGCCGGAAGTTTCAAGGTGGGCGAGACGGTAAAACTCGCTTACGTAGACCAACAGCACGCCTCTATCGATCCGGAAAAGAGTGTATATGAAGTTATTTCGCGAAACAGCGACATAATAGCTTTAGGTAACCGGTCGGTGAATTCCCGCGCCTATGTGGCCCGTTTCAATTTCACGGGGGCGGACCAGGAAAAGAAGTGCGGCGTATTGTCGGGCGGCGAACGCAACCGCCTGCACTTGGCCATAGCGCTGAAGGAGGAAGGTAATGTATTGCTTCTGGACGAACCTACCAACGACGTAGACGTAAATACGTTACGTGCGTTGGAAGAAGGCCTTGAAAATTTCGCGGGATGCGCCGTGGTGATCTCGCACGACCGCTGGTTCCTCGACCGCGTAGCCACTCACATACTCTCGTTCGAAGGCGATTCGCAAGTGGTGTTCTTCGAAGGGGGATACAGCGAGTACGAAGAGCATAAAAAACGCATGGGCGACACCACGCCGCACCGCGTAAAGTATAAAAAATTAATGGAATAACACGCCACACCTAAAGCATTGCAGCATGGCCGTACAAAAGCCCTCCATACCCAAGGGGACGCGCGATTTTTCTCCCGCAGAAATGATCCGCCGGAACTATATGTTCGACACCATACGCGAAGTTTTCCGCACATACGGTTTTTTGCCGCTGGAAACCCCGGCGATGGAAAACCTCAGTACGCTTATGGGAAAATACGGCGAAGAGGGCGACAAGCTGCTGTTCAAGATATTGAACTCGGGCGATTTCACAAATGACATAACCCCGGAGAATATCGCCTCGCCGGCGGCGCTCGCGTCCAGGATCTGCGAAAAAGGACTTCGCTACGACCTTACGGTGCCGTTCGCCCGCTATGTCGTTCAACATCAAGGCGAAATAATATTTCCTTTCCGCCGCTACCAGGTACAACCCGTATGGAGGGCCGACAGGCCGCAAAAAGGGCGTTACAGGGAATTCTACCAATGCGACGTGGACATTATCGGCAGCCGCAGCCTGGTGAACGAAGCCGAACTGGTACAGATAGTGGAGGCTGTGTTCGGCAGGCTCGGGATTAACGTGACGCTTAAGGTTAACAACCGCAAAATACTGTACGCCATAGCCGAAACCATCGGACATGCCGACAAAATAACGGATATAACCGTAGCCATAGACAAGCTCGACAAAATAGGCATGGACGCCGTAAGGGAAGAACTCCTTTCAAAAGGCATATCGGCCGAAGCCGCGGAGAAGCTAAAGCCCATACTTGAGTTAAGTGGCACTAACGAGCAAAAATTAAGCACGTTAAAGCAAATAATATCGAGTTCAGAGACAGGCCTTAAAGGCATTGAGGAAACGGAGTCGTTGCTGGGTTATACAAAGGCTCTCGGAGTAGGCCTCGATATAGAGATAGATCTCTCCCTCGCCCGCGGACTAAATTATTACACGGGGGCTATCTTCGAGGTAAAGGCCAAAGACTACCAGATAGGAAGCATATGCGGAGGAGGTCGTTACGACGACCTTACTGGTATCTTCGGCATGCCCGACACTTCGGGCGTGGGCATATCGTTCGGCGCCGACCGCATCTACGATGTAATGTGCGCCCTCGACCTCTTTCCCGCCGATGCGGAACTATCCACCAGGCTCATGTTCGTCAATTTCGGAGGACAGGAAGAGTCCTGCTCGCTGCAACAGCTCGCCGCGCTGCGCCGCCAGGGCATAGTGTGCGAGATATATCCCGACGCAGGTAAAGTCAAGAAACAGATGGACTACGCCAATCGTCGCGCCATCCCTTACGTGGCGATGATAGGCAGTGAAGAGATGCAACAGGGAGCTGCCACCTTAAAAAACATGCTTACGGGAGAGCAGCGCTCCGTAAGGTTCGACGAAATAGCCTCCATAGTAAAATGATAAAGCCTCTCGCAACGACACTGGCATTGGCCCTGACAATAGCGGCGGCCACCGCCCAACTGCGTACCCCGCCGCAAGCCAGGCCGCAAACGAACAAGGAGGATCCATCGTACCAGTTACAGAAATTCGGGCAGTTTTTCACCTATCTGAACCTTTCGTACGTAGACACCCTGAACAATAAGAAACTCGTAGAGAAAGCGATAGAGCAGGTATTGCTGGAACTCGACCCTCATTCGGCCTACATCACCGAGAGCGACATGAAACAGGTGAACGAATCGTTCGACGGCAGTTTCAGCGGCATAGGCATAGAATTCAACGTACTTAACGACACTGTCATTGTCGTAAATACAATCGTAGGCGGCCCCGCGGAAAAGACGGGCATGGCCGCCAACGACCGCATAACGGTTATAGACGGCAAAAGCGCCGTAGGCATGAAACAAAACGAAGTGCCGTCGAAACTGCGCGGCCCGAAAGGCTCTGCGGTTGAGATAGAAGTGGTCAGGCGCGGCGAGCCGGCCCCGCTCTCTTTCCGAATAGTACGCGACAATATCCCCATGACGTCGGTAGACGCCGCCTACAAACTGTCTCCCTCGACGGGATACGTTAAGGTGAACCGCTTTGCGCACACCACGGCGAGCGAGTTCAATGTCGCTCTCGACAAGCTGGGCCGTATAGACGCCCTCGTGCTGGATTTGCGCGGCAACGGAGGAGGGCTGCTGGACCAGGCTGTGGCGATGAGCCAGATTTTCCTCCCCAAGGGAGCAGAGATAGTGTCTACCGAGGGACGCATGGTAGGCAGCGAAAAGTACCGCGCACAAGCCAACGGCCGGTTTATGAAAGGTCGGCTGGTGGTGTTGATAGACGAGAGTTCCGCGTCGGCCAGCGAGATCGTCTGCGGAGCGGTGCAGGATTGGGACCGCGGCCTGATAGTGGGTAGTCGCAGTTTTGGTAAGGGATTGGTACAGAAACAATTTCCGCTATTAGACGGTTCGTCGGTGCGCATAACCGTGGCGCGATACCACACCCCCACCGGACGCGTTATACAGAATCCTTTCGAGATGGGCCATAAGGAGGATTACTACCGCGCCCATTATGAGCGCTACGACCAGCATGCGTTGGACACCGTTCCGGGCATGGACTCGCTCAAATACCGCACCCTGCGCAAAGGCCGGACCGTTTACGGCGGCGGAGGCATCTATCCCGACGTGAATGTCCCGTCGGACACCACCTGGTATTCGCCATATCTGGCTAAACTTGTAAGGCGCGGCGTATTGAACGAATTCGTGATAAGCTACATGGACGCCAACCGCAAGGCGCTGGAGGAAAAATACCGAACATACGACGATTTCGAAAAAGGCTTTACGATGGATAAAACCATGTCGGACGCACTTGTGGCCCTGGGCGAAAAACGCTCGGTCCCGGCAGACAGCGCAGGCATGCAAACATCGGGAAATTACATCGCCACGGTGATAAAGGCCGCGATAGCCCAAAAGCTATGGTCGCTCAACGAATACTACCGTACGCTCAACTCTGCGGGCGACCCGGTGGTGAAGGAGGCGATGGATATTCTGGATAATTGGGAGCGACGAGCAAAGCCCATCCTGTAGCGTCTGGAAGGGATTCCGTGCGGACAAATGAAGTTTCTGTAGGCCAAATGTTTGCATATAGCTTATTTTTCATATATTTGCGGCGGCGAAACATAATTCCAGCTAACGTAATATGGCAAATTTCGACTCACGCAGAGACCCGGACGAAACGGGCGACGAGGTTTTTTCGAGACCCGTCAGGGCAGGCCGGCGGACCTATTTTTTCGACGTCAAGGCCACCCGCAACAACGATTATTACCTGACGATAACGGAAAGCCGCAAAAGGCTGGGGGTTGACGGCTCGGTATTTTACGACAAAAATAAAATACACCTTTACAAAGAAGATTTCGCCAAATTCGGCGAAGGCCTGGGAGAGGTGATAGGATATATAAAGCAACACAAACCCGAATTTTTCATTACCGACTCGGCGTCCGCAGGTTATACGGAGAGTTTGGCCGACGACGAATTCGATAAACTTTAAACGTTCGTCTAAATACGGCCGGGGTAACTCCCGGCTTTTTAATGGTTACGGGTTCACGAATAATTGCTAACTTTGTAAATCGGTACGGACATTTACGGAAGGCAGGTTGAGTATAAGAAAGCGGCGTAGCTTAAACGTGCGGCCAACGCATTATTGAGACCGGTCATTTAAAAACAGCCCTGAAATGGAAGTGATACAGCAAATTATAGACTTCATACTCCACATCGACGTGCATCTGGCCGAGTTGGTGGCAATGTACGGCACATGGATTTACGCCATCCTTTTCCTTATCATATTTTGCGAGACGGGATTGGTGGTCACACCTTTCCTGCCGGGAGACTCGTTGCTTTTCGTGGCCGGGACCATAGCCTCCATAGGTTCCAACAATGTTAACGTACACCTTATGGCGCTCCTGCTTATGGGGGCGGCCGTACTCGGCGACGCATGCAATTACCTGATAGGTAAATTTTTCGGCGAAAAGTTGTTCAGCAATCCGGATTCCAGGATCTTTAAACAGAGCTACCTGCAAAAAACGCACGAGTTTTATGAAAAATATGGCGGCGGCACCATCATCCTGGCTCGTTTCGTGCCGATAGTCCGCACCTTCGCCCCCTTTGTTGCAGGCATGGGACACATGAATTACAAACGCTTTGCCAGTTTCAACGTCATCGGCGGCGTGGCCTGGGTGGCTATATTCATGTATGCCGGATATTTCTTCGGCGAGCTGGAATTTGTCCGCAACAACCTAAGTATGTTGATGATAGCTATCATCATAATCTCAGTCATACCCGGAGTGGTGGAGTTCGTACGTATCAAACGCAGGGAATCGGCAAAAAAATGAAACGCTACGGGCTGATAGGCTATTCGCTGGGACACTCGTTCTCGGAGCGGTATTTCGCCGAAAAGTTCCGAAAAGAGGGAATTGCCGGCTGCTCCTACGACAATATGCCATTGGAGAACATCGGATCGTTGCCTGAATTGATCGCCTCCAGACCCGGCCTGTGCGGTTTCAACGTAACCATACCTTACAAAGAAGCTATATTGCCATACCTTACCGGAATCGATCCTCTGGCCGCCGAGATAGGCGCCGTAAACTGCGTGAAAATAGAAGGGGGCGAGCTTACGGGATATAACACCGATGCATACGGATTCCGTCGGGCATTGCTCGAATTCCTAAAAGGTCAACGCCCCCGCGCCCTCGTGCTGGGTAGCGGAGGGGTGTCGAAAGCCGTGACATTCGTGCTAAAAGAGCTTGGGATGGAATACCTGATGGTATCGAGAAGCCAGACGGCGGGACACATAACGTACGAAGAGGTGAATTCGGCCAAGATATACGATTACCCGCTAATAATAAACACTACGCCTGTGGGGACTTTCCCGGACATAAATTCATGTCCTGACATTCCTTACGAGGCCATATCGACGAGGAATTTCCTGTACGACATGATATACAATCCGCCGCTGACGTTCTTTCTGGAGCGCGGCCAAAGCCAGGGCGCAAGGATAGTCAACGGGAGCGGCATGCTCGCCTACCAGGCTGAAAAGTCGTGGGAAATATGGAACGGCCGGCCGTAACGTCCGCTCACTCGCCGGTGAACCGGAAATATTTATCCAACACCAACAATGAGATAAGTTTTTCGCGCTCAGGACGGAGGAATTGCTCCACATATTCGTGGGCGTTGCGGATTATCTCCTCCGCCTCCTCCGGATGGGCGATATAATGTTCCATACGTTCGGGCAGATCGGAATAGTCCTCACTGATCTCTATATAGTGGACGCCGGGGAGAAGGCGTCCCTCCATAAACCATGTTTCATACTTCGGGCGGGGCATCACCGCCACGGAGTTAGATGACATTATCCATTTCAGGTTGCTGGCCACATCTACGCCCTCCAGGGCTATGACGAATTTATAGTCGAGGTGCTGCCAAAGCGTAAGGCGCTTGTTCTCCGACCATTCCTTCGGAAAATCGGCCCTCGGACTTATCACTCCCACGTCGCATGCCGGGTGGCCGAAATAGCGCTCGACGAAAGCCATACGGTGTGGTTTATTGGTTATATGGCCGCGAAAAACGGCCTTATCCATCTTTTCGCGGAAAGACTTTTTATCGTCAAGGAACGTAAAGTGCCGCAGTTTAACCAGGTTAAGCAATACCGAATTGGCGTTATCGCCCGCCACAGGGCGGCTTTTTACGATGGATGGGTATTCGGGAACCGTCGTTAGATCGCCAAACGCGTAGCGGAACAATAGTTTTCGAGGAAACCACCGGACATATTCAAAAGTGTCGAAAAAATATAGCGACCTGTTTCCTTTGCGGCGGAAACGGGATAGCGGGGCCGTGCCGGGCGGCAACGCCGTATAGACCCTCAGCTTATTATAATAATTTACCCTGTCGAGGATATACTCCCTGTCCGGCCTGTCCTCAAGGTCGGACAACGTCTTTTTCAATCGCATGCGAAAAAGGAAGCCAGGCGTTGCCGACCGCCATAAGGCGAACATGTAATAACGCCAATGGCTGTTCTTTCCGTTGGATTGCTTGTGGTCGTAGAACATATTATCCGCGGGGCGTAATAGACCGGTCCGGCCTGCCCGGGAGACGATTCGATGCAATCCCGGGCAGGCGGATCGGAAGTTCTATAATATTTTGGCTATTTTCTCTTCCAGCTGCGCTTTGGTGCAGGCACCCACCTGCTTTTCCGCCATCTCGCCGCCTTTAAGGAAAACGACAGTGGGAATATTGCGTACGCCGAATTTCGCGGTCAGCGCGTCATTCTCGTCCACGTCGCATTTGCCTACCACCACGCGGCCTTCATACTCGCCGGCCAGCTCTTCCACTATGGGCGCTATGGCGCGGCAGGGACCGCACCATTCGGCCCAGAAATCGATAACCAAAGGCTTGCCGGATGCCACAAGCTCGTCAAAATTGTCGTTGGTAATTTTTAATGCCATGATCTTAATATTTTACAATAGTTTATTAAAGTTTATCTTTATACGAAAGACTACATTAGAGTGTATCGCAACTCGTTAGAATCGCAGAATTCAACCAATTCCCTGGTAAGGCCGACGCGGCGCGTGCGGGAGAACATTCCCACGGAGACACCCGATTCGGGATCTACCACACGGCAGCGCAACAGTATATTGCCTTTCGACTCGGCCACAACGGCGGCGAAATCCTCTATCAGCTCGCCCGTCACATCTTCGATGTTCATTGAAACGCTCATCTCTTTTACCAGCGTTTCGCGCGCCTCGGAGAGTTGCATCATCGTAGCTATCCGCGGCTCGAGTTCATTGTCGCGATAGGGCTTGGACTGCGCCTTGCCGCGGATCAAGAGGAAATATTCCGGAAAAAGGAAAGGACGGAACTTCTCATAATCCTTATCAAAGAGCGTAAAGGTGTACGACCCGCTGTAATCTTCAACGGTAAACCGGCCGAAAGGCTTACCCCCTTTGGTCATGAGGTTCTGCACGGATGTCACCATGCCGGCAACGGCGAAATCGCGCCCGACCATATCGCCAAGCTGCTCAAAATCCGCAAGTTGAACATTAGTGAAGTTGCGGATTATTATCGAATAGTCGTCGAGCGGATGCGACGAGAGATAAATGCCTATAACCTCGCGCTCCTTATTGAGCATCTCGAGTTGCGTCCACGCGTCGCCCGCCGGAGGTGAGGGCTTCTGTACGTCGCCTCCCGACGACATGCCGCCGAAAAGGCTCTGCTGGGCATTGTTGCGCTCGGCCTGCACAAGGTTGCCGTAGCGCACCAGGGTTTCGAGAAAAATTCCCTCGCCGTCGCCCGATTTGGCGTCGGCGGCGAAGAACGTACTGCGCGGAAAACCGGCCAATGCGTCGAGCGCACCGGAAAGGGCCAGATTCTCGATAGTTTTTTTATTGACGGACTGGAGGTTAACCCTCTCCATGAAATCGTATACCGACTTGAATTTGCCTCCGGCCTTTCGTTCGGCTATTATGGATTCCACGGCGGCCTCCCCCACCCCTTTTACCGCGGCAAGGCCGAAACGTATATTGCCCTCGGCGTCGGAGGCGAATCTCAGATAGCTTTCATTGACGTCGGGGCCGAGGACCGGTATGCCCATGCGCTTGCTCTCGTCCATAAAGAAACTTATCTTCTTTATGTCCGACAGATTGCGGCTCAGCAGCGCGGCCATATACTCCGACGGGTAATGGGCCTTGAGATAGGCGGTTTGGTAGGATATGTAGGCGTAGCACGTAGAGTGCGACTTGTTGAAGGCGTATTCGGCGAAGGCCTCCCAGTCCGACCATATCTTTTCGCACACTTTGCTGTCGTGGCCCTTGGCCGTGGCTCCCTCGAGGAACTGCGGCTTAAGCTCGTCCAGGGTGCTGCGGATCTTCTTTCCCATCGCCTTGCGCAAGGTGTCGGCCTGGCCTCCCGTGAAGCCGGCCAGTTTCTGCGACAGGAGCATCACCTGTTCCTGATAGACAGTGATGCCGTAGGTATCCGACAGATACTCCTCCATGTCGGGCAAGTCGTACGTCACCTTTTCACGCCCGTGCTTACGTTCCACAAAGCTCGGAATATACTCCATCGGGCCGGGACGGTAGAGCGCGTTCATGGCTATAAGGTCCTCGAAGCGGTTGGGTTTGAGGTTCCTCAAGTGCTTCTTCATGCCCGGCGACTCGAACTGGAACAGACCGGTAGTATCGCCCCGGCTGTAGAGTTCATAGGTAAGCGCGTCGTCGAGCGGAATGGCGTCAATGTCTATCTCCTCACCGCGCGTGGCGCGTATGTTCTCCACGGCGTCCTTTATTATCGAAAGGTTCTTCAGGCCCAGGAAGTCCATCTTTATCAGACCCACGTCCTCCACCAGTTTGCCCTCGAATTGCACCACGTTAAGGTCGGCGTCCTTGGCCACCGCTATCGGGGCGAAGTTCTCGAGGTTATCTTGGCCTATGATCACGCCGCAGGCATGCACGCCCGTCTGACGGATGGAACCCTCCAGCTTCTCCGCGTATTTTAGCGTGTCGCGGATAAGCGGATTGGACGATTCGCGTTCTTTGGCAAGCTCGGGTACCTCCTTAAAAGCCTTGGCGAACGACGTCCCTGGTTTTTCAGGTACAAGTTTGGCCAGGCGGTCGCTCTCGGAAAGCGGCAGCTTCTGCACCCGCGCAACGTCGCGTATGGCGAGTTTAGGGGCCATAGATCCGAAAGTGATGATCTGGGCCACGCGTTCGCGGCCATATTTATCCACGACGTATTTCAACACGGCCTCACGGCCGTCCTCGTCGAAATCTATATCGACGTCGGGAAGCGAGATGCGGTCTGGATTCAGGAAGCGCTCGAAAAGCAGATCGTACTTTATAGGATCGATATTGGTGATTCCAAGCGAGTAGGCTACGGCCGATCCGGCGGCCGAGCCTCGGCCAGGCCCTACCGACACGCCCATGTCGCGGGCGGCGCGGATAAAATCCCAAACTATAAGGAAGTAACCGGGAAAACCCATCCACTCGATGGTTTTCAACTCGTACTCCATACGGTTGCGGACATTTTCGGGCAGGGGCGATCCGTAGCGTTTTTCTGCCCCGAGGAAAGATATATGCTCCAGGTAAAGAAATTGCCTGGCAATTGTCAACTGCTCTTCGAGTTCTTTTGCGTGCGCGGACGAAGCTATCGCCTCCTCTATCGGCGCGCCGGCCTCTATTTTGGCCTTTAGCGTTTCGTTCTTCAGTTTTTTCAGGAAGGTCTCGCGCAGGCGGGCCTGGTCTATTACGAAATCTTCCGGCAGGGGGAAGTTGGGCATCAGCGGCTTGCGCTTCAGATGGTACTCCTCCACTTTATCGGCCACCTCTACGGTATTGGAGAGCGCCTCGGGATATTCCGCGAAAAGCGCGGCCATCTGGTCGTAGCTCTTGAGGTATTCCTGTGCGGTGTAGCGCATGCGCGTCGGATCGTCCAGGTCGCGGCCCGTATTGAGGCAGATAAGGCGGTCGTGCGCGGGAGCGTCGTCCTCCATCACAAAGTGGACGTCGTTAGATGCTATATACTTGACCCCATGGCGGCGCGACAACTCGACCACCGCCTTGTTGACAACTTTTTGCCGTTCGAAAACCTCGCCGTCAATACGGGGATCGCCGGAGGGATGGAGCTGCATCTCGAGGTAATAGTCCTCGCCGAATATCGCTTTGAATTCCTCCACCACTTTCCCGGCGGCTTCGAGATCGCGGTTAAGTATGGTTTGCGGAACTTCGCCGCCCAGGCAGGCCGACGAGCATATGAGTCCGTTACTGTAGCGGCGCAGCAACTCCTTGTCTATCCTTGGCTTATAATAAAACCCTTCCGTCCAGGAATAGGAGACTATCTTTATCAGGTTGTGGTAGCCCTCGAGGTTTTTGGCCAACAGCACAAGGTGATCCCCTGCTTTTTCGTCCTTGTCCTTCTCGTGCCTGTTCCTGACCACATACACCTCGCAGCCGAGGATAGGCTTAACGCCGGCTTTGACGGCCGCATCATGGAATTCCTTCACTCCGAACATATTGCCGTGATCGGTAATGGCTATGGCGGGCATGTCCAACTCTTTCGCCCTCTTTACGAGGGTTTTGACGGGAGAGGCCCCGTCGAGAATTGAATATTGAGTATGGACGTGAAGATGAACGAATTGGGACATTGCGAGCATTCCGGATTTTACCGGCAAACAAAAGTAATCATTTAAAGCCAAATACGGCGGTATAATAGTTGCAAGTTATCAAGAAACTATCTACAATTACTGTTGCAAATAAAATAAAACATCCGTAAATTTATAGAATAAAATATCATACGCCATGGACAAAGAAAAGATCGTAACCATCAGGACATTCGACTCGGCCATAGAAGCCGAAATGGTCAAAGGCATACTCGAAGGGGCGGGAATAGCCTCCTCGTTGATACACGAAACCATTCAGAGCGTATTGCCGCTCGGCGGCGGCATAGCGATAGAGTTGTGCGTAGCCGCCGAAGACGAGCAGCGTGCAAAAGAAGTGCTGGCGGCGAAGGTAGACAGGGAAGAGTTCGCAAAGATGACGGCCTCGCCGGAAAAGCCTAAACGCAAATGCGCATGCGGACCTAAACGGAAATAGCCGAAAAAAAGGTTTATTTGCCGTAACCCCGCTTTGGATCAGTCTGAACCAATCTATTCTTCAGATCGATCCCCTTTTCCAAGTTCTTTTTCCACAAGCTCCGCAAACCACTCCGGAGCCCTGCATGCGCGGCGCGTCGCGCGGCTCATGAACGCGAGGGTCACCGTGCCTGTATTTAGCAACTCGCCGCTCTCGTTGAAGACCTCGTGATAGAACGCCATCTTTACCACCGGTACGCTGCGAACGTATATCCGTACGGTCAGAAGATCGTCGTAATGCGCCGGGGCGAGGAATTTCATCTCCACTCCAAGCACAGGCATCATCACCCCCTCGTCTTCCATCCGGCGATAGGTAGTACCCATCGAGCGTAACATTTCGGTGCGGGCCTGCTCGTAATAGGTGACGTAATTTGAATGGTGTACCACGCCCATGGCGTCGGTCTCCTTGTATCGCACCCTTATTTGTATATCCCTTACCACCATCGAATTACTCGCTGCGGCTGTAGTTGGGAGCCTCGCGCGTGATGGCTACATCGTGCGGATGGCTTTCTGCCACGCCCGACCCGGTGATACGTATGAATTGCGCCTGTTTGAGGGTGGCCAGATCTTTTGCGCCGCAATAGCCCATACCGGCCCTCAAACCGCCCACCATCTGGTAGACGACCTCTTTGAGCGTGCCTTTGTAGGCCACCCGGGCTACGATGCCTTCCGGCACCAGTTTTTTGATATCGTCCTCCACATCCTGGAAGTAGCGGTCTTTAGAGCCGCTCTGCATGGCCTCTATCGAACCCATGCCACGGTAAGACTTGAACTTGCGGCCGTTATAGATAATGGTCTCGCCGGGCGACTCCTCTACTCCGGCGAAAAGCGACCCGGCCATAACCGAATCCGCTCCGGCGGCCAGGGCCTTCACCACGTCGCCCGAGTAACGCAGCCCGCCGTCGGCTATCACGGGTACCCCGGAGCCTTTGATGGCGTTGGCCACGTCATATATCGCCGAAAGCTGCGGGACGCCTATGCCTGCGATCACGCGGGTGGTGCAGATAGACCCGGGGCCTATACCAACCTTTACGCCGTCGGCTCCGGCGGCCACGAGGAATTTGGCGGCCTCGCCGGTGGCTATATTGCCCGCCACGACGTCCAGCGACGGGAACGACGCCTTTACCTCGCGCAGCAGATTTGCTATATTCACCTGATGACCGTGGGCCGTGTCTATTACAATGGCGTCCACGTGCATTTCATTAAGGGCGCTTATACGCTCCATCGAATCGCCCGTGACGCCCACGCCGGCGGCCACCCTGAGGCGACCCTTATCGTCCTTACATGCATTGGGGTTGGCCTGAACCTTTGTAATATCCTTATAGGTGAGCAGACCCACAAGACGGCCTTGATCGTCCACCACGGGCAGTTTTTCTATCTTGTTTTGCAACAGCACGTCGGAAGCGTGTTTAAGGTCGGGGTTGCGGGTGGTTATAAGCCCCTCTTTGGTCATAACCTCGTCTATGGGACGCGACATGTCGCGCTGGAAGCGGAGGTCGCGGTTGGTTACTATGCCTACCAGGGTATTGTCTTCAGCAACCACGGGTATGCCGCCGATCTTGTTCTCGCGCATAAGCGCGAGCGCGTCGCCCACGGTGTTGTAACGGAAGATGGTTATAGGATCGTAGATCATGCCGTTTTCGGCCCTTTTCACCTTGCGTACCTGCAGGGCCTGGGCGGCGACGGTCATATTTTTGTGTATCACCCCCATGCCGCCCTCGCGGGCGAGCGCTATGGCCATATCGGCCTCCGTCACCGTATCCATGGCGGCGGAAATGATGGGAGTGTTCAGAATTATATTGCGGGAAAAGCGCGAGGTTATATCGACCGTGCGGGGCAGCACCTCGGAATACGCTGGGACAAGCAGGACGTCGTCGAATGTGAGACCTTCCTGCGAAATTCTATCGCTGACAAAAGACATAACGGGGATGTTTTTCTGGATTTCGGCAAAGGTACGAACTTTCGCCGGATTTCGGAAACCGTCCGGAATTTATTTCCGGGAAAGCGTCAAATTTCGACGGATAGGAATATCGCGACCGACCCTGAACAGAAAGGCGGTTAAACGCGTTTTCGACCGAAAGCGACAATAAATTCATCCGGGAGGACGCCGCCGTATTCCATTTCCATACTTCCGTCCGCATGCACCTCGAGACGGGAGGAGGTTATCGGCCCCGCCGCTTCGGGCAGGATTCCGGGCGCGTACACATCCACGGCATAGCTGCCGGACGGGGGAAGCAATTTCTCCGGTTCCTGCGGGCGGGGATGGCGGCCGCCGGAGGCTATCATGAAATAGGGAAATGCGAGCATTGCTGCGGCCTGCTCCATGTCTCCTTCGCGAATAAGGCGGCGTATGGCGGTAGAACTCACCCGGTGTTCGCACACGTCTTTTTCCGGTATCTCGTAAATACCGAACCCGAATTGCGACTGCAGGCGTTTAAGATAGTCGAAATCGCCAGCGTGGTTATGCCCGAAATGGTGATTGAAGCCCACCACCAGACAGGCCACCCCCACCCTGCCGACAAGGTAATGGCGGACGAAGTCGTAAGATTCCACCCGGCTGAATTCGGGTGTGAACGGAGCGACGATAAGGTGGTCCACGCCCAGCGAATCCAAAAGCATGGCCTTCTCGTCCGGCGTATTCAGCAGCTCCACCTTTTCGCCTCGATTGCCGAGTACCGTACGCGGGTGCGGCGAGAATGTTATCACTACGCTCTCCCCGCCGTCGCGGCGCGCCAGCCCTACGATGCGGCCCAGAAGCTCGCGATGGCCGGCATGCACGCCGTCGTAAGAGCCTACGGTGACTACCGGACGCACAAAATCGGGCAGGGCGTCGAAACCGCGGTGTATCCTCATGGTCAGTTGTTATTTTCCTCGGATTCCTTGACGAAATAAGCCACCTTTTCCAGAATGGTGGTTATGTCGTAGTTCTCGACCACTATGCCACGCGGGAAGTTTAGCGGTTTGGAAGTGAAGTTGAGTACACCCTTGATGCCTGCGTTGATGATAGGCACCACCAGTTCGGAGGCCACGTCGGTCGGCGAAGAGAGTATCACTATGTTTATATCGTTACTCTCCACTATCCGTTCGAATTCATCCATATGGTAGCACGGTATTCCGTCTATGGAACTACCCACTTTCGCCGGATCGACGTCGAAGGCCGCCGTTATGCGCAGCTTCAGGCCCTTGGCGTTGAAATATTTGGTAAGGGCCTGCCCCAGGTGGCCCATGCCTATAACCGCTATGTTCACCGGCGACGGCCCGTCGAGGATGGAAGATATGAAATTGACGAGTACCTGCACGTCGTAGCCTTTCTTGGTGTCGCTCGAAAAACCTATAAGCATAAGGTCGCGACGCACCTGCACGGCGGTAATGCCGTGTATGCCTGCCAGAACGTGGGAAAATATGTGTGTGATGCCCTGCTCGTGGCATGAACGCAGGGTGCGGCGGTATTCGCTCAGGCGCTCTATGGTTTTCTCAGGTATATTGCTCGGTGCGGCCATGTCTGGTTCGTTTGACGACAAAGGTAAAAATTAATGTATTACCTTTGCCCGAAATTTTACCGGCAAAATGATAAAAGGGGTTATTTTCGACATGGACGGCGTGTTGGTGGACAACCGCGATATACACATCGAGGCGTTCGAGATATTCTGCCGCCGCTACGGCTGCATCCTCGACCGCGAAAAGCTCATGGGAATGTTCGGCCACGGCAACGAGGAGATAATGCCGCTGCTGATGCCCGAAGAGGTCGTCCACGTCAAAGGCATAGAGGAGTTGGGACGCGAAAAGGAGGAGATATACAGGGAGATATTCCGCGACCGGATAGAACCCACGCGCGGGCTTGTAGCCTTCCTGGCCGAACTGCGCCGCCGCGGCTATCTGACGGCCGTAGGCTCGTCGGGCAACAAGGCCAACGTCGATTTCGTCCTGGAAAAATGCGGCATAGCCGGATGTTTCGACGCCGTGGTGAACGGACAGATGGTGACGCGCTGCAAACCCGACCCCGAGATCTACCTGCTGGCGGCATCGCTGCTTGGCGTCTCCCCATCGCAATGCCTCGTCATAGAAGATGCGCCAGCCGGCATAAGCGCAGCCCGGAGCGCGGGTATGCACGTGGCCGTACTGGCCACGACATTCGAACGCAGTTTCTTCGACGGCACGCCTAAAGACATTATCGCCGACGACTTTACGGGAATAACCGTAGACGCCGTGGCCGCCCTGTAACGCTTCTACCTGACCTCTATCGTAAAGTTATTGTGGTAACACACGAGCGCCCACTGGGTGTTCAGGTGCGTTCCGCCAGGTTCGGCCTGTTCGAAACGGTAGGGCATTTGCAACAGTTGCTGATCCGAATTATTCAGGACGTTTTCGAAATATCCGCGGTCGCCCTGCGCCGCCATGGCGCCTGCGAACAGCTTCAACGCGTCGTAACCCCGGTAAGAATACGAGGTGGGCAGCGCCCCGAAAGCGGAAACGTAGCGCTTGCTGAAATTCATCACCGTCGGATTGCTGCGATCGGCGTAATAGTTCGTCACCATGCATACGTTCATCTTAAAGAACAGGTTACGGTCGATATTCGGGAAGCGCAGCCAGCGCGACGAACCTACGACAGTGACGCTCCCCGTAGCCTGCCCCCTGGCGACGAGGTTGTTTTGCACCGAACTTATACGCGCCAGCATCTCGTCTATGGTATGTTCGTCCTGCGAAAGCACTACCAGCACGTTGTTTCGGTCGCCGCGCAGGAGCTTTTCGAGGTCTGAGGCGGAAACGGATCTCGAGTATGCGAAACGGGTTGCCGAGGCAGGCAGCGCGGCATGTATCTCGCGTTCGAATTCGGCATCGTTGCTGCCGGAAGATATCACTGTCACGTTATTTTCCTGCGACAGAAAAGGTTTGAGCTTGGAGTATTTGAGTGAAGGGTCGGGCGCAAGCTGATAGAGCAGCGAACTCTCCGAGCGCTCCATATTGGCCAACGGCGAGACCACGGCCACACTGTTATTTGCGGCGAACTCCAGCACCGGAGGCATGGCGTCCTCGTAAACCGGGCCTATGATAAGGTCGCTTCGCCCGAAGGCTTCCGAGCGCACTATGGCGGCCGTCCGCTCCTCCGAGCGTTCAGTGTCGAAAAGCGTCAGGTCCATGCTAACCCCCTGTTTCCTCAGGTCTTCGACGGCCAACAACGCCCCCTGGTAGAATTCAAGGAAGCTGTGTCCCATACCGCCCTGGTTCTGCAAGGGAAGCAACAGGGATATGTTCATGGGGCGGGAAGGGTCGTAGCGGCGGGGCTGCTGATTATCCTGCCTGCGGAAAAACGGAAAAAGCTGAGGCGCGACAACATCCTGGCGCTGCTGTCCGTTAGCCGCGGCGGGTGCGGAAGACGGGGCGGCGACAGGCGCAGCAGCGGCAGCGGGTGCAGCCCCTACGGGTATCTTCAATATCACTCCGGACTTTATGTCGGCCGAGGTCATGCCGTTGAGTTTCGTAATATCGGACTGGCCCACGCCATATTGACGGCTCAAGCCATAAAGCGTCTCGCCGGGTTGGACGAGGTGGTACACCACGTTGTCGCTCACGCTGTTCATGCGCCGGGTGTATTGATCCCACTGGCTTTCTATCTGCCCTGGGGCCTGGCTGCCTATATCGTTGCGGCGGATGTTGAGCGTTTGACCTATCGACAAACGCGTAGGGTCCATCTCGGGGTTATCCTCGGTGAGCGTGGCCACAGGTATGCCGTAATGTTTCGATATCGAATAGGCCGTTTCGCCTTTCTGCACGGAGTGTACCTCGAACGTGCGGGCGGCTTTGCGGTCGCTCATCTGCTTTTGATCCTGCCTGGCGGGAATCTTAAGCACCTGACCCTCACGCAGGCCGTCGGCGGCCTGCGGATTGTTCCTTATTATATCCATCTCGCCCACTTCGTAAAGGCGGCTCAGCGAATAGATGGTTTCGCCGTGTTTTACCGGGTGTACGTAATAGTTCACACCCTCGATATTGACCATGCCCGGAGCGGAGCCTTTGGGCGGCTGCGCTTCGAGGTCATGCCCTCCCGCAAATAAGCAAAGGGCAACCAGCAGGATGCCCCTCGTTATTCCATATTTAAACGACCATGTTGCCATATCAACTTTTTAACGACCTTAACCGTATCTCGGTTATGACCTTTTTGGTATACTCCGGAAAATCGCCGTTCATCATCCATGCGTAGTAACTCGGCTCCTCGCGGAAAACGTCGGCTACCGGGCGACCCCTGTGTTTGCCGAAACTGAACACCTCCGCGCCGCGCTCGTCGTAAATTATCCTGCCGGCGTAATCGACAGTGCGATCGCGGGTGGAGAATTCGGCGAGGAAATCCACATCGTTCTGCAGTTGGCTTCCGTAACGCTCAAGCTGGGCCTTCAGCACCTCGTATGTGGCCAGAGTGTCGGCTTCGGCCGAGTGCGCCCCCTCCAGATCCCTGTCGCAATAGAATTTATACGCCGCCACCAGCGTACGCTGCTCCATACGGTGGAAGATATTCTGCACGTCTATCATGCGCCGTTTTTTAAGGTCCACGTCAACCCCTGCGCGCAAAAACTCCTCGGCCAGAACGGGTATGTCGAACTTATTGGAGTTATACCCGCCGAAATCGCACCCTTCGATGTAGGCGGCCAACGACCGGGCCACCTCGCGGAATGCGGGACAATCCTTTACATCATCGTCGCTGATGCCATGCACCGCCGTTGCCCCCTCGGGAATATGCATCTCCGGGTTGAGCCTGCGCGTTTTGACCTCCTGCGAACCGTCGGGACGCACCTTTAGGAGCGATATCTCCACGATACGGTCCTTCGAAGGGTCGATGCCGGTTGTCTCGAGGTCGAGGAAGACGATAGGATTCCTGAGGTTTAGCTCCATACGGCTTTACGCGTTTATCATCATCGGCATTAACAACATGAGCGTGGCCGAGGGCTGCTTGTCGTCGTAGATTGGCTTGAAGACGCCCGCGCGTGTCGAATCGGCCAACTCTATAAGCACGCTGGGAGTTTCGGTATTGGCAAGTATCTCCACAAGGAAGGTCGATTTGAAGCCTATCGTAATAGGATCGCCCTCGTAGTTGCACGACAAGGAATCGGTGGCGGAAACGGCAAAATTCAAATCCTGCGCCGTAAGGCCGATTACGCCGGACGTTATGTCGAGACGGATGAGGTTGGTGGCCTGGTTGGAGCAGACGGCCACACGGCGGATGGCGTTGAGCAGCTCCACCCTGTCCACGATAACCTTGTTGGGGTTGGCCGCGGGAATAACCGCGTTATAGTTGGGGTAGTTGCCCTCTATGAGGCGGCATACCACAGTGTAATGATCGAGGGTGAACTGCACGTTCTTGGAATCGAACACCACTTTTATGTCGTTCTCCTCCTTGGGAAGCACGCCGCGCAGCATATTGGCCGGCTTCTTGGGCAGGATAAAGGCCGCGGAAACACTGCCGTTATCGCATTCTGTTGTGAATTTCACCAGTTTGTGCGCGTCGGTGGCCACGAACGTACACATCGACGGCTCTACGTTTATATACACGCCGTTCATCACGGGGCGAAGCTCGTCGTCGGCCGTGGCGAAGATGGTCTTGTTAAGGCCGGCCAGCAGAGTGTCGGCTTCGAACGCAAGCTCTGTTTTCGAATCCTCGAATTCGGGAAGGGCGGGATAACTCACCCCGGAAGTGCCGGGCAGGGCCAGCGACCCGCTTTTCCAGCTTATCTTTATCTCCCATGTGGTTTCGTTGGCCTCGATGGTGAGTGGTTGCTCGGAAAACTCCTTCAGCGAATCGAGCATGAGTTTGGCCGGAGCGGCTATCATGCCCTCCTTCTCCACGCTCTCGACCTTCAGCTGGCCGACAAGGGTGGTTTCGAGATCGGAGGCGGTGACTTTCAGCACGCCGTCTTTAAGGTCCAGCAGGAAATGATCCAGGATGGGGAGGGTGTTCTTGCTGCTTATAACCTTTCCCGTAGTCTGGAGCAGCGACAGTAGCGCGGAACTCGATATTACAAATTTCATGGCTGTATGATTATTTTATAATTGGCGTATTAATCTTCAAAGGTAAGGATTTTATCGGAATTCAACCAATTTATCGAGCGCCATTACTATCATTTTATCAACAAACGGCTTGTAATCTGTATTCATGTTGTGCGCGGCCCTCTGCGCTATTATGGTGCATAACGTCGCGGCGCGGTGTCCCATCAGTTTCGCCAGGCCGGCCAGGGCGGAACCCTCCATCTCGAAATTGGTTATGCGGCGGCCGTTATAGTCGAACGAGGCGATCTTGTCGTTCAGCGCCGGATCGGCCGGTTCGAGCCGCACATAACGGCCCTGAGGCGCGTAAAACCCGGGAGCGGAGACGGTTATGCCCTCACGCACCGAATCGGCGAAATGCGCCGTAAGCGCCGGATCGGCGTCGATGAAATATGGTTTGGGGCATAGGTCGTTCCAGCCGGTATGCTCCATAAATGCGCGCTCTATGTCAAGGTCGCAGACGACGTTGCGCCCACTGTAATAGTTCAGAAGTCCGTCGAAACCCACCGAAGTCTTCGAGAAAAGGAACGTGCCGATGGGGATATCGGGCTGCAGGCCGCCCGAAGTGCCGAGCCTGAGCAGCGTGAGCCGGCGAAATTCGTCCCTCACGGTGCGCGCGGCGAAATCGATATTGGCGAGTGCGTCGAGTTCGGTCACCACTATGTCTATATTGTCGGTGCCTATGCCGGTGGAAAGCGCCGTCATGCGCTTGCCTTTATACCATCCGGTAACGCTTACGAATTCCCGATTCTCTATCCTCGGGCCGCAATCCACGAAATTGGAAGCCACCTGGGCCACACGCCCCGGATCGCCCACAAGTATCACGATATCAGCCAAATCCTCAGGCTTCATATGCAGATGAAAAATAGAGCCGTCGGAATTGATAATAAGCTCCGAAGGGGCAATGATCCTCTTTTCCATATTATTATTTTTTAAAATTATATCCCTGATCTGTGGAAAATTTATATAAAAGTAGTTATTTTGTCCCAAATATCAAAACCCAAATGACACTTATCAAATCCATATCGGGCATACGCGGCACCATAGGCGGGGCCGTTGGCGATAACCTTACGCCTATCGACGTTGTCCGTTTCACCGCCGCATACGTTAGTTTACTGAAAGAGGCCGCCCCCTCGGCGGGACGGCTGACCGTAGTCGTAGGGCGCGACGCCCGCATATCCGGGCCGATGGTATCGGCGTTGGTTACGGGAACTTTGGCCGGATGCGGAGCCGACGTGATCGACCTTGGAATGTGTACCACCCCGGGAGTTGAACTCGCCGTCACCGCGCACAGGGCCGACGGCGGCATTATCATAACCGCCAGCCACAATCCCCGTCAATGGAACGCGCTCAAACTGCTTAACTCGCGGGGCGAATTCCTCGACGCGAGGGCCGGCGGCAGACTGCTCGAAATAGTGGCTGGCGAGGAGTATGGGTTCGCCGATATAAATAACATAGGTAAGGAGAGGGGACTGCAACCTTTCAACGACAAACATATAGACGCCGTACTCGCCCTGCCGCTGGTGGATGTGGAGGCCGTCCGCCGTCGTGGCTTCAAGGTTGTGGTGGACGCGGTCAATTCCATCGGAGGCGAGGTTATCCCGGCGCTGCTCAGGCGCATGGGCGTGGAGGTAGTGGAGCTGTACTGCACTCCGAACGGCGAATTTCCCCATAATCCCGAACCGCTGCCTGAAAATCTGACGGAGATATCGTCGCTGGTGACCAAAGAGAAGGCCGATATCGGCATAGTGGTGGATCCCGACGTGGACAGGCTTGCGCTGGTCTGCCAGGACGGGTCCATGTTCGGAGAGGAATACACGCTGGTAGCCGTGGCCGATTACGTCCTTTCGCACACGCCGGGCAATACGGTTTCCAACCTCAGCTCGTCCAGGGCCTTGCGCGACGTGACGGAGAAACACGGCGGCAAATATTTCGCCGCCGCCGTGGGCGAAGTGAACGTGGTGGAGAAGATGAAAGAAGCCGGAGCCGTCATAGGAGGCGAAGGCAACGGCGGGGTGATCTACCCCGAATCGCATTACGGGCGAGACGCGCTCGTGGGCGTAGCCCTGATCCTGACGCACCTGGCGCACACCGGCCTTACGGCTTCGGCGCTAAGGGCCACCTATCCTTCGTACTACATCTCCAAAAACAAGATAGAGCTTACGCCCGAAATAGACGTAGACCTGGTCCTTGAACAAATCAAACGCCTCTATGCCTCGGAACAGGTCAACGACATCGACGGAGTGAAGATAGATTTTCCCACCGAGTGGGTACACCTTCGCAAGTCGAATACCGAGCCTATAATACGCATCTACAGCGAAAGCCGCGACAAACAGTCGGCCGACGCGCTTGCAAACAGGATAATAGGCGACATAAAACGCATATGCAACCTTAAATAGCATGCAAAAAAGCCTTTCATATATCGAAAAGAACAAGGATCGTTTCCTTGAGGAACTCTTCGGCCTTTTGCGCATACCGTCGATAAGCGCACAGACCGCACTCCGTCCGGAAATGGAGCGTTGCGCCGAATGGCTATGCGAAAAACTGCTGGCCGCAGGGGCCGACAAAGCGCAGGTTATGGCCACGGCCGGCAACCCGGTAGTATGGGGAGAGAAGATAGTAGACCCGTCCGCGCCGACGGTACTCGTTTACGGTCACTACGACGTTATGCCGGTAGATCCCGTAACCGAGTGGCGTACCGATCCTTTCGAACCCGCAGTAAAGGATGGACGGATATGGGCGCGGGGCGCCAACGACGATAAAGGCCAGCTCTACATGCACGTCAAGGCTTTCGAGGCGATGGCCGCCACGGGCGAATTGCCGTGCAACGTGCGCTTTATGATAGAAGGTGAGGAGGAGGTCGGCTCGCAGAGCCTCGAAGCGTGGTGTGCGGCCAACAGGGATATCCTCGGGGCCGACTTCATAATCGTCTCCGACACGAGCATGATAGCATGGGACGTCCCCTCGATAACGTGCGGATTGCGCGGGCTGTGCTACATGGAAGTGGAGGTTGAAGGTCCCTCGCACGACCTTCATTCCGGACTCTTCGGCGGAGCGGTGGCAAATCCCGCCAACGTGCTGAGCCGCATGATAGCCTCGCTCACCGACGCTACCGGACGCATAACAATACCGCATTTCTACGACAAGGTGCGCGAACTGACGGCAAAAGAGCGCAAGGCGTTCAACAGCGCTCCTTTCGACGAGGATAAGTACAGGCTGGCCATAGGGGTAAATTCCCTCGAAGGAGAGGATGGTTACACCGCCGCCGAGCGCACCGGTGTACGTCCCACATTGGACGTCAACGGAATATGGGGAGGATACACGGCGGAAGGCACAAAAACCATAATACCCGCCAGGGCAAGCGCCAAGATATCCATGCGCCTCGTCCCCGACCAGGATTACACCGAGATAGCCCGGCTTTTTGAGGAGCATTTCCGCAGCATAGCCCCCGAAAGCGTCAAAGTGAAAGTCAAATTCCTGCACGGCGGCCAGCCATACCTCTGTCCTGGGGACATACCCGCGTACAAAGCTGCGTCGAGGGCCATAGAGAAGACCTTCGGCCGCTCTCCCCTGCCCTTCTATTCCGGCGGCAGCATACCTATAATAAGCACCTTCGAGCGCGTACTCGGGCTAAAGTCGCTGCTTATGGGCTTCGGACTCGACCGCGACGCCATACATTCTCCCAATGAAAGTTACGCTCTGGAAAACTTCTACCGGGGCATCGAAACGATAATAGAATTCTATAACCAATACACAAAAAAATGAAAAAGACAATTCTTCTGTTCCTGTCTGTAGCGGTTGCCGGCAAATTCGCCGCGGCGCAAAATTTCCACCCTTACGACAGTACGGACAACTTCCTGGGTCGCAACGTTGTGAGATATATAGGCCAGGTATTATACCTCACCGACAACAACGCCGCAAAAGCCAACAGGGGCTACCAGGGTTTCGCCAAGGCGGCGGATTTCAACCTCGGGGCCAACGGCCGCAACGTATTCAAAAGCGTAGACAGCAACGTACCCATGCAATACGTGTCGGCTTACGACCAGATGGCAGGCCACTATTTCCTGGTCACGGACGTGATACAAAATCCTTCGCAGACCTTCGCGGGCAACGCCATATCGCACTTCCTTAGCCTGGTCGACGTGCAGACGGGCGAGAAATGCTTCACCGCCTACAACGAGGAAAAATCTGCGGACTTTTCGCGTTTCGTGGTTGTGGGCTACTACGAGAAACAACGCTCCAAATTCATAGGGCGTAAATTTATCTTCACGGGCAAAGAGCCGGTAGCCTACAGGGCCAGCGCCTACCTGGGCCTGCAGGACATGGACGGCCGCGGCCGCCGCAACGACATCAAGCCCGGCGCGGAGTTCGTCTGTACAGACGTGGCCATAGAGCAAGCCAACGACTATCAGGTGATAGCCATCCTGGAAAATCCCGCCTACGGCAAGGTATACACTCTGATAACCGACCTTCAGAGTACATCCGCCCCCAACGCCAAATTCACCACCACGGACGACATAGAGATGCAAACGGCATTGGTCCGCGCCGAAATGGCCAAGATAGAAGTCGAGCGCAACGCCCGCCTGCAGGAGGCCGTACAACGTTTCGGCGAGGAGAACGGAACGCTGCTGGCCAATGACGAAGTACGCAACGGGATGACGCAGGATATGATCCGCTGGGCCTTCGGAACGCCGTTCCAGATCAGCAGTATAGCCGAAAACGGAGAGATGGTGGAGCGTTGGAACTACACCAACGGCCGCGACGTCTATTTCAAGAAAGGCGTAGTCATCCGCCACGTCAAAGTGGAAGGATATAAAAGCACAGGCAACACGTCGAGCTACCTTAACCAATAAGGGATCGGTTCTAAAAACAGGTCGGCGTTCAGATGCGCGATATGTGCGGCCAACACATAATCTGAGACAGCCCCTAAGCGACAAAGCAGCAGTCGCGCCCCTCCCGGGGCGCGACTGTCGCTTTATAATTATGTCTAAACGGTCCGTCCGCCTTTCAACCGGCGTCGTCTCAGGGTTTCTGGCGCGTTTTGTACGACGCCGAGTATTTGCCTTTGGTCATCGACCCAAGTTTCCCCTTTATGAGCGTCTTGCGCAAGGGCGAAATGCGGTCGGTAAAGACCGTGCTTTCCAGGTGGTCGTACTCGTGCTGGATC
>JAVBOW010000015.1:0-71590 GCA_031550125.1 Rikenellaceae bacterium | reverse complement strand
GGCTCCATCGAGGTTAAAAATCCCTTTTATTTAACTAAAGGGGTCGCCGGGTGCACGATAACCCGGGCTCGTTAAATAACACTTAATCGGTTTGGGGGGCGTCCACCCCGCCAAACCTCTTTATTATGGATATTAGGGACCGGCCCCAATTATGTGTTGGATGCGCTCACCGTAAAGCGACAACGAAACAATAGCGAAGCTCGCCAGCGCCATTCATACTGCATTGCCGTCCGGTTCGCCTCACAAATACTGGAGTCGCCCCAATGCGCAGATTGCCGCGCCCTTATCGGGCGGCCCGGTAGTTTTCGAGGCCTTTCTTGAGGAAGCCGAGGAACTTGTCCACGTTTTCGTCGAAGGCGTAAAGTCCGTTGAGCGGCTGACCGTCGCCGCCGTCCAGCAGCACGTAGCACGGCTGCGAGTTGGTGCCGAATTTATGCCGCTGGAGGTAGCTCCAGCGATCGCCAACGGTTTTCAGGCGCGTGGTACGGCCGTTCTCCTCCACCTCTATCGGTTCGGGAAGGCGGGTTTTGTCGTCCACCATCAGGGTTATCAGCACGTAATCCTTCTCGAGCGCGGCCTTTACGCGCGGATCGCTCCACACGGCGGCCTCCATTTTGCGGCAGTTGACGCATCCGAACCCCGAAAAATCCACCGCCACGGGCTTATTGTGACGGGCGGCATATTCCATACCGGCGTCGTAATCGTCGAATGCGGCATGTACCGCGCCGTCGTAAAGGTTAAAATCCTGTGTATAAAGGGGCGGCGAAAAGGCGCTTATGGCTTTCAGTGGAGCGCCCCAAAGCCCCGGAGCCATATAAACGGCAAACGACAGCGACGTCAGCGCCAACATCATGCGTCCCACAGAAACGTGCTTAAGGTCGCCGTCGTGGGGCAGGCGCAGTTTGCCCAGCAGGTAGACGCCCAACAACGCGAAGATCACTATCCACAGCGACAGGAACACCTCCCTGTCGAGAATGCCCCATCCGTAGGCCAGGTCGGCCACGGAGAGGAATTTGAGCGCCAGGGCCAACTCGAGGAAGCCCAGCACCACCTTCACGGAGTTGAGCCATCCGCCCGACTTGGGCAGGTTGCCCAGCCACGAGGGGAACAGGGCGAACAGGGCGAAAGGTACGGCCAGCGCAATGGCGAATCCCGTCATGCCGACGGCGGGGGCCACCACGGCTCCCGACGAGGCGGCTTCCACCAACAGCCATCCGATCACCGGACCGGTGCAGGAAAACGACACCAGCGCCAGGGTGAAGGCCATAAAGAATATGCTCAGCAGGCCCGTCGTCGAATCGGCCTTACTGTCGGCTTTATTCGTCCATGACGATGGGAGGGTGAGGTCGAAGGCGCCGAAGAACGATACGGCAAAAAACAGAAGCAGGGCGAAGAATATAAGGTTAAAAAGCGCGCTGGTAGCCAAATCATTAAGTGCGCTCGCACCGAAGATAGCCGTCACCACAAGCCCCAGGGCCACATAGATAACCACTATCGAAAGCCCGTAGAGCAAAGCGTCGCGCACGGCCTTGCCCCGGCCGCTGCGTTTGAGGAAAAAGCTCACCGTCATGGGTATCATGGGCCATACGCAGGGCGTAAGCAACGCCAGCAGGCCTCCGCCCACGCCGAAAAGGAATATCCACAGCAGGGTCATGTCGGCCGACCCGGCTCCCGCGCCGAAATCGTCAAGCCTGTCCGTCACGGGCATCCACAGGTCGCCCGAAGGCTGTGTAACCGGAGCTATTGCGGCCGAAGTGTCCGCCACCGCCGTTTCGGCGGGCTGCGCCTCCGCCGGCTCCGCAGGCGTTGGCGTCACGGCGTCGGCGCGTGTCTTTTGAGCCTGCTCCGCCCCCGCGGCAGGTTTGAGGGCGGGAAGGTCGGCCGCGGTAAAAGAGAACGACACGGGCGTGGGCGCAGTGCAGCTTTGGTCGTTGCAGGCCTGGGCGCGGACGTCGCCTTTGAAGACGAAAGCTTTGCGATCGGTTATGCGCAGGCGCTGGATAAACACCGGACGGCCCTCGTGATATCCCACCTCCATTTCGAAAGCCTGGTCGAACTTATTGTGCAGGGTGCTGCGCGACGAGGTGAATTTGCCGATCGCCTCGGCCCCCTTGATCTCGTCTATCTCTATTCCGGTGGCGAAAGGCCCTCCCTCGGGTACCTCCACATCGTAGATATGCCATCCGGCGGCTATATCGGCCGAGGCCCTCATCTCCACCGCGCCGTCATCGGCGGCTGCGAGCGAGAAGGTCCATTTTACGGCGTCCTGGGCCTCTGAAACAATGGCCGCGGCCGCCAGCAGGGCGGTAGTGATAAATGCTTTAAAATTCATTTCGTATTTTATGAAACGGTTTTTCACCCGTAAATCATTGCGGAAAAAACCTAATTTATTGCAAATTTATCGATAAAAAGCAAATAGTCGGTCGTTTTAAATAAAATAATTTATACATTTGGAGTTGTACTATGGCTATGAATATTTAAATAATAATTATTTACACTGCATATCATCATTTCATGGAAAAAGAACTCGAGGAATTAAAACAATCGATCCAGAGGCAAGAAAAGCATATACGTGAGCTGGAAGACAAGTATAACAAACTCGTCAACTCGCTCATGCCCGACTTCATATTCGTCTTCGACACCGAAATGGTGTTCCACGACATAATATTGCCCGCCGGGATGAGCCTTTTGCACCCGCGGGAGGAGCTTCTCGGGACAAGCGGAAGAGCAATATTCACACCTGAAGTCTGCGACCTGTACATATCGAACATACGCGACTGCCTGGCCACCGGCCAGATGCGCGAGATAGAATACTATCTTGCCATGGGTGAAGTAAAATACTATTTCCAGGCCCGCATAGTGCCTTACGGCACCGAAACGGTATCATGCCTGATCCGCGACATAGGCGACAGGGTGCGACGCATGGACGAGCTGATGGCCGCCCGCAAGAAAGCCGAGGACGCCGACCGCATGAAAAGCGCTTTCCTGGCGAACATGAGCCACGAGATACGCACCCCGCTCAACGCAATAGTGGGTTTCGCCGAGGTGCTGTCGGTGGAGAACGATCCGGAGGCCCGCGAACAATACATGGAAGTGGTGCGTACCAACAACAACCTGCTGCTGCAACTGATCAACGACATCCTCGACCTTTCGCGAATAGAATCGGGCAAATACGAGATGCATTTCGAGCAGATCAACGCCCCCACCCTGCTCGAAGAGGTGGAACTCACATGCCGCATGAAGATGAAACCCGGCGTGGAGCTGAAAGTAGTCTCTCCGGATCGCGACATAACCGTCCTTACCGACCATAACCGCATTACGCAAGTCCTCTACAACTTTTTCTCCAACGCCATCAAGAACACTGACATAGGAAGCATAACCATAATGCTTGAGGAGATAGAGGGTTACCTGCGCTTTTCCGTCGCCGACACGGGCCGGGGCATCCCGGCCGACAGGCTGCCGACCATCTTCAACCGCTTCGAAAAGGTAAACGAATTCGTGCAGGGTACGGGCCTGGGGTTGTCGATATGCCAAAGCATCATACAGCGTCTGGGCGGCGAGATATGGGTTACTTCCACCGAAGGGCAAGGCAGCACGTTCTATTTCACAATACCGCACCGCAGCATCACGCCGCAGGATGCCGAAGAGGCGGCAGGCAACGCCTCGTCGCGCAAAAAGATAGTCGTGGGAGAGGATTACGAGGTTGCCGCGTCGCTCATACGCTCGGTACTCGGCGCCGACTACGAAGTGCTTATCTCTTCGCGCGGCGAAGAGGCCGTGAACCTGGCGATCCAGCACCGGCCGGCCATGGTACTGCTCGACATGCAACTGCCCGACATAAATGGGATCGACGCGGTAAAGAAGATAAGGAGCGTCCTGCAGACCGTCCCCATAATAGCCCTCACGTCGGGTTCATACTACATGGAGAGGCAGTGGGCGCTGGAGAACGGCTGCAACGACATAATCCCAAAACCGCTCACCGAAAGTAAGATCAGGGAGATAGTCCTGGCGTTCATTTAGAATCCGCAAAGACAGGCCGGCCCTCTTTATTCTATGACAAACACCACTGTCCTAAATACGGGGAACCGGTCGTAGAGGAATTTGGCGTGCGAGGTGGCGTTGCGTACGCACATGTGCGAGCGTGGGGTGGTGCCGAGCGAAGGGCTGTACTCTATTATACCCGTACGCGGCGCATTCACCGGAATGCCGTGCAGGTAACCCCCGTTGGAAAAACGGCTGGCGTAAGGCGCGAATCCGCCTTTGACAGTGGTACCGTCTTCGAGATATACCATCCTGGCTTTCTTCTCCTGTATTACGAATATGCCCAGAGGGGTCTCTTTCTGGTAGGGCGGCTTGTGCAGCCCGGTAGTGGCGGGATTTATACTGCGTACCAGCCAGTGGTGTCCCCGTTCCCTTTCAAGCGTCACCACATATTGTCGCAGGCGATCGACGAATACGGCGTGGTCGAAGGCCAGGGTGTCCACCGCTATGACGTGGAGGTATCGTTGCGGCACGATCCATTCCGAGGCTATCGCCACAGGTTCGACCCGCGCCGAGTCGACGCCGGCGGCCACGATCTTGACCAGCCAGCCGTCCTGGCCGTAGCGCCTTGGCGGGACGGCGTCGGCCCAGGAGTCGTAAAGGGGAATACCCTGGTAGCGCTCCACGCCGAAATCGTCCGTAACGTTATTAAAGTTATTGCGCGTGTAACCCGCCGCCAGCGGAGCCTGGCCGTTTTTATTGCCGCGATTCTGCAACACGCCCCAGCTGTCGCCCGTCCGCCACACCGAGTCGAGGACGGCCAGGCCCATGCGTATCTTTTCCCATTGTATTATGCGTACCGTGTCGCGATAGGGAATGGTGTCGGGCAGCGTGTATTTGTCGTACAGCAACTGCCTTTCGATAGTTACGACTATCTTCTCTTCGGCCGGGACGGCCGGGGCGGCCGCGAGGCTGTCGGCCTGGACCGGGGTTTCCGCAACCAGGTTCCCCGCGCCTCCGCCGCACGCGCAGAAAAATATTGCGGCAGCGGCGAATATATTGTTTCTCACTGACATAAAATCCACATTACACCCTGCCGAAAAGCAAAAAGCAGGCCATGCATCCGGCAAGGCTATTTCTTACCAGTAAGTTCTTTGAATATTTCTGTTTCACGGGGATCGAAAGGCGTCTTGTCCTCGCGCAAAAGATCGTGGAACCACACTTCCGGCTCGGGATAGGGTTCGACGGGGCGCACCACCTCGCCAGCGGCGCGTTTGGCGTTGAGGTTTACGGCCCTGCCGTCCTCCATGCGGCTCGACCAGGGCCATATCGTGCCGCTCTTGCCCGACACGAAACCCCACTGCACCGCCGCCACGCGGTATTTCTTCATTACCGGGAGGCAACTCTCCACGGTCGACCCCAGGGGACGGGCCAGCCACTCGGTCATCATCACCGGGCGGCCGTCGCGGCGGGTGTCGATGATCAGCTTCTCCAGCCTGTCGGGCGGGAAGTAGCCGTGTACGGACTGCATGTCGGAATTTTTGTAGTTGATCGCCTCGTTCACTTTGCCCACGCTGCCGAAAGAGTTGGACGTTATGGGTTGAGACGGATCGACCTGGCGCGCCCACACCCACGAATCGTAAACCAGCCTGTTGGATTTTTCACCTATGCTGCGCTTCGATCCCGCCTTGTTGCCCATATCGCCGTTCTCGCCGTTACCGCGCCCCGGTTCGTTATAAAGCTCCCAGCAGAGTACCCTCCCGTCATCGGCAAAACGTTTCATGGTGTTTTGGACGTAGCCTTTGAGCTGCGCCTGCTCGGCCGGCGTACATTTGCCCTCGGCATAACGCAGGGCCACCTCGCGCGCGGGGCAGTTTCGCCAGCCCGAGTTGTGGTAACCTTTTACGGGCAGCGGCTGCTCGCCCAATTTGGGTTCGGGAAAATGGCAGTCGTCGAAAAAGACGAAGAACGGGCGGATGCCGTGCTTTCGGCATATATCGAGGAACCGATCCATGCGTTCATAGAGTCCTTTTTCATCGTCGGCCCATACCATGTCGTGCAGGTAAACCCTCATCGTGTTCATTCCCAGCTCTGCGGCCCAACCGAGTTCCTTGTCGATAGTGGCGGGATCCCACGTCGAGGCCTGCCACATCTCTATCTGGTTGATGGCCGTAGAGGGATAGTAATTGGCTCCCACAAGCCAGGGCAGGGCGTCGTACCATGCGTTTATCCGCTCCACGCTCCAACGCCCGGGTACTTCGGGCAGCGCGCCGTAATCCGTCGTTTGTTCCGGTTGCTGTCCGTTCACGGCGAGGCAGGCGGCGAGCATGATCGCCGCCTGCAATTTAAAGAATCTTATAATCATATGGCTATTTGATAAAGAACCGGTAAATGTCGTTGCCGTTGGCCAAAAGAAGCACCGCCACCAATATAAGCAGGCCCACGCCCTGGGCCGTCTCAAGGAATTTATCGCTCGGTTTGCGTCCCGTCGCCACCTCGTAAAGCAGGAACATGACATGGCCGCCGTCCAAAGCGGGCAGTGGAATTATATTCATAATAGCCAGCACGATGGACAGGAAGGCCGTCAGCGTCCAGAACACCTGCCAATCCCAGAAGCCGGGGAATATGCTGCCTATAGCTATCACCCCGCCGAGGGATTTGTACGCCTCCGTCTTGGGACTCAGTATCATGCGCAGCTGTTTCCAGTACGACACTATCTCGCTTCCCGTGCGGCGGAAACCCTTGGGGACGGATTCGAAGAATGTGTGGCGCGTAGAGCGTACGGGGAGCCATTGGTAGCCCGAATTGAGGATGCCTATCTTACCGTCGGCATCCACGGCAACCGTCATATCCACAGGCTTCTCGCCCGCCGCCGTCTTGCGTATGGCGGTGAGGGTCACGGTCTGCGACGCCTTTTCCGAGAGAGCGGCGGCGAATTGGTCGTGATACTCCATGGGAACACCGTCAAGCGCGATGAAGCGGTCTCCCGTTCTGACGCCGGCCGCGGCAGCCGGGCCGCCCTTGACAACCTTGCCTACCACAAAGGCCACGCGAGGCATCATAAAATCGGGGCTTTCGAGCATCTGCGGCAGGTATTTGTCGTCTATCTCCACCGTCTGGGGCTTTCCGTCGCGCAGCACCTCCACGTCGGGGGCCAGCTCCATGACCATGGCCTTGTAAATGTCGCCGTAATCCTCGTAACGCTCGCCTCCCACCGACATTATGCGGTCGCCGTTGCAAAAGCCTATCTCCATGGCCAGGGAGTTAAAGGCGCTTCCGGCCTTAAGGTCGTCGTTGGCGATGTAGCGCTCGCCCCAGGCGAACGTCACACCTATATAAATACAAAGCGCAAGGACGATATTCATCGTAACGCCCCCCACCATCACAAGCAGGCGCTGCCAGGCCGGCTTGCTGCGGAACTCGTCGGGACGGGGCGGCCGTCGCATGCTTTCCGCGTCCATCGACTCGTCTATCATCCCGGCTATCTTCACATAGCCGCCGAAAGGAATCCACCCTATCCCGTACTCGGTGTCTTTGTACTTGAATTTCACAAGCGAGAACCACGGATTGAAGAAAAGGTAGAACTTCTCGACCCTGATGCCGAACATCCTGGCGAACATATAGTGTCCCAGCTCATGTATAATGACGAGTAGAGAGAAACTTACGACGAATTGCGCGATTTTTATGACTACGTCCATCAATTATTCTATCAAAATTTATATCTTCGCGAAAATAAACAATTTTTATGAAACGGGTCACCTTACAGGACAAAACTTTCGAGATAAACATCCCGCACGAGCAGATAATCTCCTCTATCGCATTGCTCGCCAACCGCATAAACGAAGATTACGCAGACCGCGTCACGCCGCCGCTCTTCCTGGGGGTACTCAACGGGGCGTTCATGTTCATGGGCGAATTGATGCAGCGCATAGAGTTCGACTGCGAGGTGTCGTTCGTAAAACTGGCCTCTTATCGCGGCACGCGCTCCTCCGGCACGGTTTCGGAGCTGATTGGCCTGACGGACAACATCCGCGGCCGCGACATAATTGTGGTGGAAGACATAGTGGACACCGGCGAGAGCGTAGACCATATCCTCCGCTCGCTCGTAGGTCACGAGCCGGCCAGCGTAAAGGTGGCCACGCTCCTTTTCAAACCCGCCGCCTGCAAAGAGGGCATAGACGTCGCTTACAGCGCCATATCCATACCCAACGATTTTATCGTAGGCTTCGGACTCGACTACAACCAGTTGGGCCGCAACCTTAAGGATATCTACAAAATAGTCGATGAGTAGCGATCCTTTCTCGGGCGGTCGCCTGCTCCCGCTGGTCGAGGATTTCTACACCATCCAGGGCGAGGGTTTCCATGCGGGCAAGCCCGCCTATTTCATCCGCCTGGGCGGATGCGACGTAGGCTGCCGCTGGTGCGACGCCAAAAGCACATGGAACGCAAGGCTCTATCCGCCAGTACCGGTGGACGACATCGTGGCCCGCGCCGCCTCCTTTCCCGCCCGCGCGGTGGTCGTCACGGGGGGCGAGCCGCTGATATATCCGCTCGGCTACCTTACCGGACGCTTGAGGGAGGCGGGCATGGAGATATTCCTCGAAACTTCCGGATCGCACCCCCTGAGCGGCGTATTCGACTGGATATGCCTCTCGCCCAAACGCAACCAGCCCCCGCTGGAAGATATATACCGGCACGCCGACGAACTGAAGGTGATAGTGGAATCGGAAGAGGATTTCGCATGGGCCGAGCAAAACGCCGCCCTGACGGAAGAAGGGTGCCTGCTGTTGCTGCAACCGGAATGGAGCCGCTACGAAAAGATAATAGGCCCCGCGGTGGAATACGCCAAGCGCAATCCGCGCTGGAACATCTCCATCCAAGCGCACAAATTCATGCACATACCTTAAATCACATATTATGGGAATCATCTGGTCTATATTAATAGGTATAGCCGCCGGGTTCATCGCCGGCAAACTCATGAAAGGCCGCGGTTTCGGCCTTGTACTCAACCTTATCCTCGGCCTTGTGGGAGGCGTTGTGGGCGGATGGCTCTTCGGCGCCGTGGGCCTTGGCGCGCGCGGACTGCTGGGCGAATTGATCTGTTCCACCATAGGCGCGGTAGCGCTAATATGGATCGCGTCGCTTTTCAAGGGTAAATAAACATAACGTTATGAGATCAATCGTGTTGGCGGCGGCGTTCATCGCCGTCTGCAATTTCGCCTTTGCCGCAAACCCCGTCAAGGGTTACGTATACGACGATGCCAACGGCAACTCGCGTCGCGACGGCAGGGAAAAAGGAGTGGCATCGGTGGTGGTATCCAACGGACGCGACGTCGTGCTGACGGACGCCAAGGGTTTCTACCAATTGCCGTTGGAGGGCGACGGGGTGGTGTTCGTGGTCAAACCCTCGGGTTACGCCGTACCGACGGACGCCGACAACCTTCCGCGGTTCTATTATTTCCACCGTCCCGAAGGTTCGCCCCCGGGGATGAAACACCCGGGCTTCGCGCCTACCGGTCCCCTGCCCTCTTCGGTGGATTTCGCATTGAGGAAGAGTCCCGAGCCTGACGACTTCAGCTTTTTCCTTTTCGGCGACCCCCAGCCCTATTCGTTGCGCGAACTCGACTGTTTCCGCCGCGGCATAGTTGAGTATGCGGCGCAGCGCAAAGGCCCGGCCTTCGGCATAAGCCTTGGCGACATCTGCGGCGACGATCCCGGATTGCACAAACCATATGCGGAGGTGATGCGTCAGATGGGCCTACCGTGGTATAACGTGGTGGGCAATCACGACCGCAACTACGACGCCCCGGACGACTACCACTCCAATGAGTCGTTCTCGGCGCTCTTCGGCCCCACCGACTACGCCTTCCGCTACGGCCGCGCGCATTTCATCGTCCTTGACGACATAATAGCAAAGAAAAGGGTGCCGGGCGAGCGCGACTACAGCGCCGGACTGAGGGACGACCAGCTCGACTTCGTGGAAAATTATCTTAAACTGGTTGGCAAGGACGAACTCATATTCATGGCCATGCACATTCCGCTGGCCCGTGTGGAGAGGGCGTTCGACCAAAAGGCCCTGGCGCGACTCTTCGGTATGCTCAGGGAGTATACCAACGTGGTGGCCCTCACCGCACACACCCACACCCAAAATCAACTCCTGTACGGCGAAAAGGAAGGGTGGCTCGGCAAGAAACCGTTCTACGAATACAACGTGGGGACGACTAACGGCGACTGGTACTCGGGCGAACTCGACGGCCGTGGCGTCCCCGTGTCGACCATGCGCGACGGCACACCGAAAGGCTATGCCGTAATGGAAGTGAAAGGCAACGCCTACTCGGCGGACTATTTCGTCCCGGGCAAACCGGACGGCTACGACATGCAGATATATTGCCCGAAAGTCATCTCCAACCATAAAAATACCTCGGCGTCTATCTACGTCAACGTCTTCCTCGGCTCGCCCGAAGACAACGTAGAGTACCGCATAGACGGAGGAGAGTGGAAAAAGATGCAGCGGGTGGACGAGCCTGACCCGACCTACACATGGCTGGTGATGCGCTGGGACATGGCGGAGGAACTTATGCCCGGCAAACGCCCGTCCAACCCCGAGGCGTCGGCCCACCTGTGGCGCGCACCGCTGAATCCGCGCCTGGCGTTGGGCGAGCATAAGGTGGAGATACGCGCCGCGGACATATACGGACGCACGCGCACCGGCCTGACCGCCTATCGCATAGAAAAAAAACTGCCTTAACGACGGCCCGCCGCAACAGACGATCGGCTGCCCGAAACGGATAGACCGAACTTAAAATTGCGATCGGGAGGCAGAATTCTGCCTCCCGATCGCAATTTTAAGTGAACTGCCTATAGCCCCGCAGAATGCGTCTCAGCGCATTGTTAATAAAAAAATGATACCTAAACGTGTATTTTTTTATAATTTTCTTTGCAGTTTAAGCGTTTACTATTACATTTGCGGACTTTATTAAAGATACCAATTAAAAACCAAACTACAATTAAGTATGAAAAAATTCATCATTGCCGCTTCAATCCTTATAAGCGCGGCGTTTACCGGTTGTGTTAAAGAGAACGATCTCGACACGAAAAAAACCGAACCCAACAACTATTTCGATTATGCCACAACCCAAATAGGCAATATCGACGTTAAAATAAACCTTGCAGAGGGCAGCAACCCCGTCCTTTTCGAAGTATACGAAGAGAATCCCTACAACCTGGACGGTTCGAAAAAAGAGATCGAAGCCATATTCAAAGCCTACACCGACGAAACAGGCTCTTTCTCCGGCCCGCTTAGCCTCCCGACCTATCTGAAAAGCGTATTCATCTCCACCATGGAGTATGAAGGAGGTACCGTAACCGAAACGGCCGTAACCGACGGCAATATAACCTCGAGGGCAGGATCCCGCGTCTCGGTTATCGAAAACCCTGTCGAACCCAAACCCTATTGGATCAACTACGACGGCATCCTCGCTTTCGAAGACCTCTGGCCCTACAAAGGCGACTACGACATGAACGACCTGGGCATCAAGTACTCTTCGACCGTCTATTACAATGCCCAAAACCGTATTGAAAGAACCGTCGATACCTTCACCCCCATGTGCAAGGGCAACCAATACGTAAACGGCTTCGGCTTCCAGTACGGTCCCCGCGTCAAATACAATCCTCCCATCGTCACGATGAAGAGCAGGGCGATAGAACCCACCGGAATCACTACCGACTGGGTTAAGATGTGCCAGGTTGCCACTACCACCGGCGCACCCAGGTCACAATACGATAAGGTTCCCAATAAAGGCGACCTCGAAGCAGGCCAATCCACCGCAGTAGTGCTTCTCTTCAACAGCATCGACGAAGTTGTATCGGGCAATGCCGCCGACATAAACAAATCCAGCCAGAGGGCTTTGCATTCTTACACCGTAACGACCTTCTTCTACCTCGTTTCTGCCGAGCAACTCGGATTCCCTCCCTACAACCCCTTTATCATGGTGCAACCCATCCCCAGCGACAACCAGCGCTCGCGTGAAGTTCACCTGACCAACTACCGTCCCACCGAAAAATGCACCGACCCCGCACACGTATGGTTCGGCAAAGCAGACGATAAATCGGATATGATGGATCGTTGGTATGTATCTGACGCCCGTTTCCCCTTCGCCATCAACATACCCGGAAGGATGTTCACTTTCCCCGACGAGTATCAGCGTATCGACGCAAGGTATCCCCGCTTCGCAAACTGGGTAGCTACCCAAGGTGCGCAGGACGCAGACTGGTACATGTAGTCATTACAAAAATATATTACAAGAAACCGCCTCATACCGAGGCGGTTTTTTTGTCTCGCAGCAGATAGGTACAGAGGATCTCAGGGAAACAGGCTGGCGTTAATATGCGTGACGCGAGAAAACGATGCGCCTTACGATAACGACGCTGCGCTTAGCGTGCGTCAGGTTTCGCTTATCGTTGGAGTTTCAAACCGGAGCGGACTGATGTCCGTGAGGATTTGAGATGAAAGGATAAAAGAAAGATGATGCGCGGCGAGGGAAAGCGCCGCGCCTTACGGCAACGACGCTGCGCATAGCGTGCGTCAGGTTTCGCTTATCGTTGGAGTTTCAAACCGGAGCGGACTGATGTCCGTGAGGATTTGAAACGAGAAGGATAAGTGAAAGATGATGCGCGATATGCGCAGCCGGCATATAATTGAAACCGATCCCATATAGTTGAGGCTGGTCAAAAAAAGACCGTCCCGGGATTCGGGACGGTCTTCTCTATTGTTTGCGCCAGGTTATTCCAGCTCCAGTATCACTACGTTTTTGGCGATGTTGGTTCCGGGTTCCACGCACAGGGCTTTCACAACTCCATCCATAGGGGCGAGTATCTTATTATCCATCTTCATGGCTTTGAAGAGGGCCAGTTGATCCCCCTTTTTGACCTTATCGCCCGCTTTAACGCTGTAACCGAGTACGGACCCGGGCATGAACGAGAGTATCTTCCTGGGGTCGGCCGGTATCCACGGCTTGCGCTGCGTATACATCTTGTTGTACGTCGTGTGGAACACGCCGTGCATGGTCTCCAGTTTGTCGTATTTTTTATCTTCCATGTCGGCAGCGATTTAGAACGGGGGCAAACCGTGTTTTTTCTTCGGGTGTCCGACATTCTTGGTCAGCGACACCTGCAGTGAGTGGGCTATGAACTTACGCGTCTCGTCGGGCGAGATCACCGAGTCTATATAACCTTTTGCGGCGGCCACATAGGGGTTGGCGAACTTGTCTTTGTACTCCTGTATCTTTTCCTGGCGCATGGCGTTGGGATCGGCAGCCTCGGAGATCTCCTTTTTGAAGATTATATTGGCTGCGCCCTCCGGACCCATAACCGCGATCTCGGCCTGGGGCCATGCGAAGACAAAGTCGGAGCGCAGGTGGCGCGAACCCATGGCGATATAACCGCCGCCGTAGGCTTTGCGCAGGATGACGGTAACTTTGGGTACCGTAGCTTCGCTGTAAGAGTAAAGCATCTTTGCTCCGTGGCGGATAACGCCGGCATGTTCCTGGTCTATACCCGGCAGGTAGCCCGGCAAGTCTTCCAGTGTTATGATCGGAATATTGAAGCAGTCGCAGAAACGGATGAAACGGGCCGCCTTGTCGGAAGAGTCGCAATCCAGCACGCCGGCCAGCACGAGAGGCTGGTTGGCCACGAAACCGACGGTTTCGCCGTCGATGCGGCCGAAACCTATTACTATGTTAGCCGCAAAAAGCTCCATGACCTCAAGGAACTCGCTGTCGTCCACCAACGAACGGATCACATCGCGTACGTCGTAAGGCTGCGAGGGGTCGGAGGGGACTATCTTTGCTATATCGTACTTTTTGTGCGGAGCCATAGGCTCTGTCTTCTCCGCCTTGCCGCTGTTGCTGGCCGGAAGCATCGAGATGAGCTTGCGTATCTGCAGGAAGCACTCGTCCTCGCTCTTGGCGAAGAAGTGGGCGTTGCCCGTGGTTTCGCTGTGTACGCGCGCGCCGCCCAGTTCCTCCTGCGATATCTCCTCGCCGAGTACGGTTTTGATCACCTCTGGACCGGTGATGAACATTTTGGAGATGTTATCCACAACAAACACGAAGTCGGTGAGGGCGGGCGAATAGACGGCGCCGCCGGCGCAGGGGCCGAGTATCACCGAAAGCTGGGGGATGACGCCGCTCGACAGGGTGTTACGGAAGAATATCTCGCCATAGCCGGCCAGGGCGTTGACGCCCTCCTGGATACGCGCGCCGCCCGAGTCGTTGATGCCGATAAGGGGCATGCGCATATTGAGGGCGTAGTCCATGATCTTGGTGATCTTGCGGGCGTGCATAAAGCCCAGCGACCCCCCGGCGACAGTGAAATCCTGCGCGAAGACCGCTATGGGCTTGCCGCAGACCATGCCGGTGCCAATGATCACCCCGTCGCCGGGAAGCTCCTTGTCCTGCATGCCGAAATCCTTGTTGTCGTGCTTCACGAATATGTCGTATTCGTGGAACGTATCTTCGTCCAACAGGGCTATGATCCTTTCGCGGGCGGTCATTTTGCCCATCGCCTTTTGTTTCTCTATGGCCTTCATGCCGCCGCCGTAATAGAGCTTCTCTTTACGCTGCTGCAGGTCGAGAATTTTTTGGTCTTCTGCCATAATGTCAGTTTATATTGTTTGTATTTAGTTTGTTGGGTAGGTCGAGTATTGCGTGCGGATTTTTAGCTCCGGCAAATTTACATAAAAAAAACCGGAAAACCTCACAACGGCCGCAGGCCCCCCTCCAGGCGCTAATATGCGTGGCGCAAGAAAGCGCTGCACCTTACGGTAACGACGCTGTGCATAGCGTGCGTCAGGTTTCGCTTATCGTTTGAGTTTCAAACCGGAGCGGACTAAAGTCCGTGAGGATTTGAAACGATAAAGATAAGTGAAGGATGATGCGCGATATGCGCAACCGACATATAATTGAGACTGGTCCGTTAAATGGCCTGCTGAAAAACGAACAGCCCGTCAGGTAACGCGCCGGACTCGGGCGGCGTGTCGAAAAGACCGTAAAGCGCCGATCCGGAACCGGACATCGACGCGTAGACAGCCCCCATCGCATAGAGCCGTTCTTTTATATCGCCCAGGATGGGATGCAGTGCGAAAATATGCTTTTCGAAATCGTTGCCAACGCCATCGCGCCACGTGAGGAGTCCTCCGGAGAGCCTGTCTGCGAGTGTGGCTGCGGGCATATGCGGGGTTATGCCTCCATAGGCTTCGGCCGTACCGACGGCCACCGGCGGCTTTACCACCAGCAGGAATTTACCGGCCAGGCTTCCCACGACGCCGGCGGGGACGGGCGAAAACACCTCGCCGCGCCCGGTGGCCATGGCGGGGACGCCTTTTATGAAAAACGGTATGTCGCTGCCCAACTCGGCCGCAACGCCTTCCATACGCCCGTCGGTAAGGCCGAGGGCGAAGACCTCGTTGCAGGCCATGATGACTGCGGCGGCATCGGCCGACCCTCCGCCCAGCCCTGCTCCCGAGGGGACGACCTTATGCAGCGCTATGTGGGCGTCGCCCGCGCCGAACTCCCGCTGCATCAATCTCAACGCCTTCATACACAGATTCTTTTCCGGAGGGCAATCCACCTCCAGCCCCACCACGGTCAGGGCGCTCGCTGGGGCCGGCGTCACCTCCACCGCGTCCGTGAGGCCCGCGACGGGAAACATCAGCGTGTCAAGGTCGTGATAGCCGTCCGGACGGCGATACAGCACGTCCAGGCCTATATTTATCTTGCATCCGGGAAAAATAACCATCGTTTAGCGCTTTAGTACTATGCTGCAAAAATAATGAGAATATGCTTAATTTCATCCTGACGCCCGTCGAACGCGCCTATTTCCTTAGTTTTCCGCGTAAACCGAGATTGAATATCAAAATAAAAGTTATCTTTGTACAATTTGTATTTTCTCACCTCATTAATCGCTATATTTCCACATGCAAACCGTATCCTTTTCGGTCGTAATCCCACTTTATAACAAGCGGCACGGAATAGTACGCGCCGTCCGCTCCATCGTGGAGCAAAGTTTGCCGCCACAGGAAGTGATAGTGGTTGACGACGGATCGACCGACGGCAGCGCCGAGCTGGTGGAAGAACTGGCCCTGCCGGGCGTACGCCTTATAAAACAGGCCAACGCAGGCGTATCCTGCGCCAGGAACAGGGGTATGGCCGAAGCCAAAGGGGAATATATTGCGCTGTTGGACGCCGACGACTGGTGGGAAAAGGATTTTCTGCGCCACATAGCGGATTTGATACTCGCCTACCCCGGATGCGGAGCGTATTCCACCGGATACAAAATGTTGTTCGACGGCAAAATATATCCGTGCTGCAATAAGCTGTCCGACGAAAAAGGCCCGATAAAGAACTATTTCCTGGCTGCATTCACCGAGCCGATACTCCTGCCCTCCTCTTCGGCCATTCCGCGTGTGATATTCGACCGCCTGGGCGGATTTCCCGAAGGCATGCGCAACGGGGAAGACCTGTGGATGTGGATAAAAATAGCGCTCGAATACAAAATATGCCACGACCCGGCGCTAATGTCCAACCACGAACCGGCAGGAGTGGCCACGAGGCCTTACCGTCCGGATGCCAACCAGCGCTCGTACATGGAATTTTTCACTCCCGGTCAGCAGGATCTAAACGAATACATTGCACGCATACAGATAGGCGTAGGCCTGGAGCAGACAAAGGCTGGCTATACCGTCCTGGCCCGCGAAACCGCACGGCAAACGGCATATACCAGACATTACCGTATGAGGTGGCATGAACTGCGCATCCTCAACGCCATGCCTGCAGGCTGGCGTCCCACCATGATGAAGGCATTCGACGATATTTTGCGGCTGGGTTCGAAAATTAAACAACTGGTCGTGCATACCTGCTGACAACCATTCTTGCCGTATACCGGCTTTAAATGGGATGTATCAATTATATGTCGACCGCAGCGTAGTTATCGTTAGGCGTAGCGCGTTCCCGCACCGCGCATCTAAACACTAACACCTGTTTTTCGGATCGATCCGTTATAAATACAAACGGCCCTTGAGGGGCCGTTTGTATTTCAGGATCAGTTTTCAATTATATGTTGGCTGCGCATATCGCGCATCATCTTTCACTTATCCTTCTCATTTCAAATCCTCACGGACTTTTGTCCGCTACGGTTCAAAATGACAGGTCACATGCCCGACCGGCGCATAAGTTAGATTACTCCCCGCAGGGGTTAAGGAATCCGGAGGGCAACTCGTTAAGCATATATGTCCGTCCCGGGATATAGCGGCTCCACGGATCGTGCGTGTCGGATACGCCCTGCCGGGTTTCGAGTATCTTTATCTCCGTACGCCTGTTGGCCTGGTGCTGCGCCTCGGTACACGGCACTCCGTCGGGGCAATTTACCAGAAGCTGGCGTTCGCCGTAGCCTCGCGCCGTGATGCGCGACTTGTTGACGCCTTTGCCTACGATATAGGCCACCGCCGATTCCGCACGATTCTGTGCGAGCCTGTCGTTATAGGCCGTGCTTCCGCGGGAGTCGGTATGCGATCCGAGTTCCACGCGTATGTCGGGCGATTGTTGCAGGAGCGCCACGACCTTATCCAATTCGGCGGCCGCATCCGGACGGATATCCCACTTGGCGAAATCGTAATGTATATTATCCAAGCGGATTATCATATTCTTCACCAGTTTGACCAGGCGCATATCCTGAACGGCGATCTGCGCATCCCCGTCCGCATTATTCATCGTGGCGTCAAACGCGAGGCAATCCTCAAGATAGCCGTTTTTAACCGCTTTGACCATCAGGCGCGCTCCATAGGGAACTTCGGTGGAATAAGCCCCGGCTCCGTCGGAATGCAGCGCCAGCGCGCTCTGGCCGTCCTTGTCGTACACGAACACCGTGGCCTCCGGAAGCGGCGCGCCATCCTGGTCGGTCACGCGGCCCGAGACCAGCATCCTTGTGATTTTAGGCGCTGCGACAACGGGTTCCGGCGCGGGTTCCGGAACTACCGCCGGCGCGGCAACGGTAATGTTGTTGTATGTCCTCGTGACGCAGCCTTTGGCCCTGGCCTTGCCGAATTTGTAGGTAAGGCCCGCAGAGAGGAATAACACCCCGTCCTGAGTCCTGTTGCCGCCCACGAAGCGGTCGAAAACCTCCGGAACTATCATATAGGCCGCCTCGGCGTTAAGGCTAAAGCTTTTGGACAGCCTCATCTCGCCGTACATCCCGCCGCGCAAAGCTATGTTGTCGACCTTCGGCAGAACGCCGTCCTTAAGCGTGTGGGCGTATCCGATACCGGCAAACGGGATAAACTGGAACATATCGTCGTGGCCGTCGTATTTCCGGAAAATGTAGTTAAGGTTGAACATAAGGTCTCCCATGGCCGTATAGTAGGAGAGGTTGTAGTTATATCCCTTCGACCCTGACTTTGTAGTCCGCGGACTGGAAAGATCGAGGAAATTTTCCTTTATGAACGTACGTATCCTCACGTCCGCGTCGGGAGCCGCCTCGAGATAAGTGTCGAAGTCCGGGCGTCCTATCGGGTTTGGGGTATCCACGCCAAGGAACCAGCTGCCGCCGCCCGAACCAGGGTCGCCCGGCGTCCTGCCCTCGTTCCACAGCGCGAATCCCTGCAGCGCGCCCGAGTTTACATTCAGGCGCATGCCCATGTAAGGGGTAAGCCATACCCCGGCCGACACCGCGCTCATAAAATGCATCTCCCCGAAAAACGGCAGTTTCAGGGCGTCCTCGGCCATAAGCCGGCCCGTTCCGCCGGATACGGAAACAAACCAGTTGTGATAGAGGTGATGCGTGTCGCGCTCGGTCACTATTACCGTATCGCGCGTGTATCTGCCGTTGGGCAGAATGCTCTGCGAGGGAGACGACGCATTTGCGCCAACGGTAGCGCCGCATAGCGCAACCGCAAGCAAAACAAACGAATATAACTTAAAATTCATAACTTTCATTGGACGTGTATCTATAAATTTTTCGCAAATATAACAATTCATCTAAGAAAACATGTATTTTCACACATTTTAGGGAACTTGCATACGTTGGCAGGCATCATTGTCTGCCGAGCGCAAGGTACTCCTCGTGCAATTTTTGCCACAGGTATCGCTGCTCGTACATATCCACCACCATGCGCCTTGCATCGACGGACATTTTTTTGCGCAACTCCACATCCTTGACCATGGTCTCCATCGCGTCGTGCAACGACCACGTACTCTTTACCTGCACCAGCAGCCCGTTCTTGCGGTTCTGTATGATTTCATTACACCCTACGGTGTCGGTGGTTATGCACGGAAGATCCATCGCGCCGGCTTGTAAAAGCACGTTTGGAAGGCCCTCGCGGTAGCTGGGCAGTACGAAAACGTCGGACATGGCCATCAACGGCCTGACGTCTTTGCGGTAGCCGGTGCGGATTATGGCCGGATGCGAGGTCATGATACTCCATATATACGCGCCCAGCGGATCGAGAGCCTCTTCAGGAGGGCCGACGATAACGAGTTTGACGAAATCGTATTTCCGGTGAAGGGCCGCGAACGCCTCCGTAAGTTCCTCCACGCCCTTTTGCTTCACCACGCGGCCGACAAAACAGAATACAAGGTCGTTCGGCCCTATCTTCATCTGAGATCGAAGGTCGGCGCATACTTCGGGGGGGTATTGCTCCCTCGAGAAGTAGTTGGTGTCTATACCGTTGGAGCTGCCGTTGGCTATGACTTTGAGTTTTTTCTCAGGGCAGAAGCGGTTTTCGAGGATATAATCCTCCAATCCGTGGGAATTGGGATATACGTGCGTGGCCATGGCATAGGTGAGTTTCTCAACCATAACCAATACCTCTTTCTTACTGCCCTCCGCCTCCATGAGCGGCATGCCGGCCACGGTGTGCAACCTGTTAGGCACACCCGCAAGCCATGCGGCTATCATTCCCGTCATACCGGCCTTGGGCGTATGCGTATGGACTATCCATGGACGCTCGTACATCAGGAACAACCACAATTTAAGGATAGCCAAGAGATCCTTGACGGGCGTTATCTTTCGCGTCATTTTCACACAAAACGTCCTAACTCCCTCCATCTTGCCCACCTGTTTAAGTACGGGAGCGTCCGAAGAGATCGCTATCACCTCGTAATACTGCGACATATAGTTCATCTGGCCCGGGAGTAGTTTCTCGAGCGAAAGGGACACGGTGGTTATACGTACTAATTTCTTTTTTCTTTTTTCTTTTTTCATTATGTGGGTTCAGTTTCAATCCCCTGCAATCTCTCTTTTTGGGCAAGCACCCAACCTATAAATAGCAACAAAAGTGGCACGAACATGTTTTTCTGGCGCATAATGATCCCCAGATTGCTCATTATCATACTGCACGCCACGGAACCGAAGATAACGAAGAACAACGAGGATTTAATTATATAGCCGCCCTGCTTGAACGCGGCCAGCGGCTTGGAGGCCACCATACGGCAAAACATCACGAACAGCAGCAGGTTCTCGGCCGAAGCGGCCAGCGACATTACATTCCTGGCGTCGAAGAAAAGGGGGCGGAAAAGGAATGTGAAAACTTTCAGAGGAAGTGGATACGAGCCTATATCCACGGCCGACCCCACGCTGGCGCGGCTAAGGTTAGACACCCTCGACTGGGTGAAATTGCTGAGTTGTTCCGACGACATCTCCTGTATCTTAAGGAAGTCGGCCATCTTTCCGAAAACCCAGAAACCCACCGCGGCGAACACGGACATGGCGATAACTTTCTGGTAGGTTTTCAGCCTTCCGTCCATAAGGAAGCCCACGCCTACGGCAATCAGCATGAAGAACGTTATGTGGGGACGCACAAGGTAGGAAAGCCCCAGGCTGATAAGCAATCCGGGAATATATTTCAACGGTTTCTGCAAACTAAAGAAGAACAACCCTATGCACATGAACAGCAACGAATCCTTGCCCAGCCCCGAAGACCAGAAATGCATATTGGGCAGGAAAAATATCATCGGGAATATGTCGTAGCCGCCTATCCGGGAGTTGAACGGGACAAGGCGCTCATACAGCACGTAAAACATTGCCACGCCGATATAGCCCGCCAGGCAAAACAGCATGGAAGTGGCAAAGAAAGACAGCCCGAGTACCCCGGCGGGAAAATAACAGAGCGCAATAATGAAATACGTCGGCTCCGTCCACATCCGCTCAAATATTGCCGGAAACGGAATGTAGCGTCCCATAGCCCAATAGCCGTAAGCGTCGCCGCCTGCGCCGAAGGATATGTAAGCCCAGAATATCACGCCGAACAGCAAGTGGTAACCCCACAGCCAGCGCAATATACGCCTGTCGTAATCCGTCACGTCGAACGAATCGGCTATCTTCAGTCCCGCCATGGCAACCAGCAGGAATATGCACAGGTCGAATATCTCCATACTATCTGCCGTTAAATTCCACCAGCCTGCCGGCCAATGACGGGTAAGTCAGGTTCTTCCTTAAATAATCGCTCGTGCGGGCATATTTTTCGGACAGGCGCGCATAGTCGTCCACGCTGCGTTTCATGGTGCGGTAGAGATCGTCCGGACTCGAAGGGTCGAAAGAGAGCGAGAGCCTCTCGTCGGGATTGATCTGCCTGACCGCCGCGAAATTGCCGTTGATGACAGGCTTATCAGACCACATGGCGTCGAAATATTTAGTATGGATGATATATTCCGAATAGTTATTGGCCTGGTCGGGGCAAACCACCACATTGGCCAGGCTCTGGTAAGTCAGCAGCTGGCTGTACGGGATCTTTTCGATGGTGATAATCGACGCGCGGTATTCGCTCTGACGGACCTTCCGCATGCAATGCTGGTACATAGGCCCTGTGTTGCCTATCAGCATAAGTTTGACGCGAGGCTCCTGGTCGCGTATGCGTTCGAAAGCGTCTATAAGCCAGTCGACGCCGCCCGTGGCCTTATAGCTGCCCGCAAAGAGGAAGACGAAATCGCCGGCCGAGAGCGAATATTTCTCCCTCAGGGCCTCGGCCAATTCCTGATCGGGTTTGCCGTTCACGTCGCCTCCGGAAACGAAAGGGAGGATGATAGAGGCGGGCTTTTTGCCCGAGATGATATTACGCTCGTAATATTCCTGCATGGCGTCACTGGCATATATCAGGCCCGAAGCCGAACTGAACACTTTCCTGTCGAGCTTCCGGGCTGAAAGGCGTTTTAGTTTGAACCTGAGCCTGTCGAGGAGATTAGACGCCCTTATTATCTGCGACTCGAACTCAAGGGGGGCCATCCCGTGGATGTCGTTTACGTAACGGTCAATGAATCCCTGTTTTTTAAGCAGGTAAGCCAGCGTATTATCCAGATATTCGAAAGAGTAGATCTCCTTTGCGCCGCCAAGGCGCTCTGCCGTAAGGCGCAACGTCCTACGGAAGAAAAGCGCCGCCGCCCACGCGGGCAGCCAAGCGACCAGGGCCTGTATCATCCTTTTTTGACCCGGGGTAAATTTGCGTCCGATAAAGATGTTGCGTACATCCGGGCCGAGTTGCTTAATATGCGTGGAATTGGAGAGCAGGGTCACCTCGCAGCCCTTCCCGGCCAAGGCGTTGAGCAATCCGTATATGCGCACAGGGCCGCCGCCGTCCCTGGTCATGTCGTTCATGGTCAGGAAGACGAATCGCTTGCCCCGTACGGTATCCTCTACGTTTGAACCGGTCATTTATATCTTTTTTCAGTATTTTTATTTGCCTGCCGTCGCGGCCGCCTTCATGTCCGCCGCTTCCGGCAAGACGTATTCTATGGCTTTCATGTAACGTCTCGCGCTTTCGTCCACCGAAAAGTTGGCGACCCCGAATTCGCTTATCGCCGGACGACGGGCCGACAGTCCGTCGCACCAATCCACCGCGGCTTCCACTCGGCAGGGGTCGTTATGGTCGTACAGCCTTACGCCGTCCACTCCGCCCAGGACGGTTTCCGTATCGCCTATGCCGGCCGATGCGATCGTAGGCAGGCCCATCATCAGGTACTCGCCCAACTTTATGGGGGCCACTCCCTGCATGCTGTACGAAGGCTGCCTCAACCCGAAAGCTATGTCGGCCGCGTCGAGCCAGCCGGGCAGCTCTCCGTAAGGGCTGTGCATTACCGCGACGTCTTTGCGCCACTCGGCGGGCGACAGCTCCTCCAAAGGGAAGCGGCCTCCCGTAAGCACGAGGAACTTAGCGTCGGGATGTCTCTTTTTGTATCCCGCGAATATGGCCAACATCTCTCCTGGAAGGTATTGCGGCCCTATCGACCCGCAGTAGACGAAAACCGTGGAGCCGGGAGCGACGCCCAAACGCCGGCGATACTCCTCGCGGCGCGCGGCGTCGGGACGGAAAAAGCCCGGATCGCGGCCGTTGGTCACCACAAAGAATTTCGGCCTTGCGGATTCGCCTATGTTGTTTATGTGTATATCGGCGGCCCTCATCGAGCGCGTTATAACCGCATCGGCCTTGCGGAGCATGCGGGTTTCTATCCCTTTGAGTATGCGGTACATCAGCCCTCCCTTTTTCAGCCCCGCGAAATCGACCCTCTCCTCTACGGGCAAGCCGTCCGCATCGAAGAGTACCTTCATACCGCGGCGTTTACGCATCGCGCCGAGCGTCATCAGCGCGGGCATGGTGCTGCGCGGCATAAGAATATCTATATCGTTCTCTGCCGCGTAGCGCGCTATCAGGCTACCCCCGGACAGCAGTGCGCGCGCAACACCTGCGGCCGGATGTAAGCCCGACGCCGTGCTGACGGCGGTGTAGCGGAAGCCGTACCCGGCCGAAACCTCGCCGATACGTCCGGCGGCCATGCTATCGGCGCTTGTAAATTGAAGCACATGGAACTCTATCCCGGCCCGCTCTCCTATAGCGCGGAATATGGGATAGAACAACCCCTCGAGGTAATTGGTCTGGGGACCGTCCCACGTTATGAATAATATCCTGGTCATGCCTTCTTCTCCTTGCCGCCTATGGTTTGCATGCACTCTTTGTACAGGCCGTCTACCCGGGCAACGTATGCCTGCGGGCTGTACTCGCGCATAGCCCTTTGATAGCCGTTATTTCCGAGCCTGCGGCATAATTCCGCATCGCGCGACAGGACGTCTATCCTGGCTGCGAGATCCTGCGGGGCGAACGGAGGCACGATATATCCCGTCTCGCCCTCTTCGACGACATATTTCAACCCGCCCACCGAAGTGACCAGCGCCGGCAGCCTGTTGAACATGGCCTCCGCGGCCACTATCCCGAATCCCTCCCTGGAAGAGGCGAGGCAGAACAGGTCCATAAGCATATAATAGGGCGTGGTGTCCCACTGGTAGCCCGCCATTATAAGCCTGTCGGACATGCCGTGCCTTTCGGCACACTCCTCTATCATCTTCCTGTCGGGACCGTCGCCCACGATCAATATCTTTATGTCCGGACGATCGCCCAGAGACGCCACGGCCTCGATAATGTCGGTAAACCGCTTGTGGTCGTTGGACAGGCGTCCCACGCTTCCCACTACGAAATCGCCGGGGCGTATTCCCAATTCGCTCTTCAGCGCTTCGATCCTGCCGGCGTCCACCGGATTGGGAAGGTCGCAGCCGTTATTTATAAGCCTTACTTTAGAGGCCGGTATCCTGGCCCTCTCGATAAGGTAGCGCTTCGTTCCCTCGGATATGGCCACCATCCTGTCGGCAGCCTTGCAAAGCAGCCTCAACAGGAAGTCCGCCTTGCGCGACCGGTTCTGAGGATCGGACGTCTCCTCGGCGATCACCACAGGGACGCGGGTAAGGAAACCGCACACGCAGGCCATGGTAACCCCCTCGAATACCGCGCCGTGGATAATATCGGGGCGGTATTCCCTGATAATCCCGATCAGTTTCACGTAGCGCGGGATATCCCAAATACCCCGGAACTTCCCTATCTGCACGGGTTTCACGCCCTGGCCGGCGAACGCCTCGGCGATAGGACCACTGGCCACGGTGCAAACCAGCTTCTGCTCATAGACGGATTTATCCAGGCGGCTAACCAGCAGCAGCCTGCGTTTTTCCACCCCGCCGGAGGCGACCGTCTCCTGTACGTGAAGTATTTTTATCCGTTTACCCGCCATAAGTTCTCTTTTAATGAAGCCCCCTCGTTATTTATGCTTTGCGGTATAAACCGCAAGAAGGTTACCTATATATTTTTCCAGCGTATAATTTTCCATTACCGTGTCGTGTCCGCGCGCGCCCACATTACGGCGCTCTTCGGGGGAGAGCGACACTATACGGTCTATCTTTTCCATGATGCCGTTGTCGTCGTACGGGTCGATCAACCAGCCGTTCTCTCCGTCCCGTATGACGTCGGGAGCGCCTCCCACCTGTGTGGCCATCGACGGAGCGCCGGCGTACATAGCCTCAAGCAGCGAAAGACTGGAACCCTCGCTGAAAGAGGGCTGGAGGTAAAGGTCGGCTCCGAGCAGGAACGGATAGGGATCGCTATGGTAGCCGGGGAATTCCACATATCCGGCCAAACCGAGCGACTGCGCCATGGCTTTGAGTTCCTCCTCCTGGGGGCCGCTGCCTACGATCGAGAAACGAACCTGCGGATGGCGCGCCGTAAGGGCGGGCATTACGCGCAGGATGGCGGGAATATTCTTTATCGGGTGCAGACGGGAGACCGACACCATGCGGAAGACACCCTCCTCGCTATGTCGGGGAGCGAGTTCCGTCTCGGTAATAAAGCTGCCTATGAGCCGTATCTTTCGCGCCGGAACCCCATATTGGCCGGAAAACATCTCCACCAGAGGGCTGTTTATGGCAATAAAATAGTCGGCCAGCCTGAGTACGGCCCTGATAACCGCCTTCGCCTGCGCGCTGTGTTTGGGCATACCCACCTCTTCGGCGACCTTGACAGGCACCCCGGCAAGCCAGGCCGCTATTATTCCGTGGACATAAGCCTCCACTCCCGAAGCGTGTACCACGTCGGGCTTCTCGCGGCGAAAGAAACGCCACAGGCCCCAGATGGCGCGCAGACTCGGTATCCGGCATGGCAAGCCGAGACAATAGACGTCCTTACCGTTGTTCCGTATGGTGCGTTCGGCATTACCGCCGGTGGTTATGGCCACGAACGTCCATGTGTTGTCGTCGCTCCAGCGGGAGGTGTTATTGAACAGGGTTTCTATCCCTCCGAAATCCAGAACCGGACAAAGGCGTACTATTTTCATACTGATGTATTATAAGTTGCTCCCTTCGGAATTCGAGTTATCTATTCCCGGACCCGTAGTACGGGGAGTGTTTTTCCACCACATTATACGGCCGGTTATCTTGCCGAAGCCGGGGATATCCGACAACATTCCCAGTATCTCCTCCAGCATGTTCCTCCTGAAGACGAACACCAGTCCGGCGTACAGCAACAATCCGGCAGGCACGCATATGGCAAGCTGGACAAGGTATCCCAGCTTTTCTGTCGCCATCTCGAGGCCCGTCACGCCCAGCCACATCAAGGCGCCCATGAATACCAGCGGCAAGAGATGCCATACCAGCATTCTGAAACTATAGCCTATAAGGCGGCACACGAAACCCGAGATCACGAAATAAGCCGTGACCTGAAGCAGGAATCTGCTCCAGAGAACGAAATAAATGCCCAGGGGAATAGCCGCGGCCACAGCCAGCAGGGTGATGCCCTTTTCGATTATGTTTATCTTGAGCATCAGTCCATTTCGGCCTTTTATATTGAATATATAGATATTGCATATGCCCGGCATGGAAAATATCCCAATAAGGCAGGCTATCTCGAGGTAAGGCGCGGCGGCCACCCATCGCTCCGAGAAGAGAAGGTGCAGCACCTGTCCGGAGAGGGCCATACCCAAAACCATTATGGGCAATACGGCGATCACGCAGAATTGCTCCATCTTGGCGTATATATTCCTGAGCTTGCCGTCGTCGGACTGCACGTTCGACATAACGGGGTATATCACCTTGCTCAACGGGGTGATAAGCGTAGATATGGGCAGCTGCTTAAGCGTTTCGGCCTGAGTGAAGTATCCAGTTTGGGCGGACGAGAAAAACTTGCCTATGACGAACGGGTACAGCGAAGCGGACAGCGAGCTGAGCAGGTTGGTGGCCACCATCTTCATCCCGAAACCGAAATGCCTGTCGAAGGATTCGCGGACGAATACCGGCGACGGACGCCAGCGCGAATAGATCCACAACTGAGCCGAATAGACCGCCGATTTAGCCACCCCGCCCCACACAAGACTCCAAACCCCGTAGCCCATCCAGGCCAGTATTATGCTCACCGCTGCGTTGGCCACCAGCGAGGGGATGGAGAGGGTCATCTGTTTCTTGAAACGCAGTTTTTTGACCATCCTGGCCACCTGCACCGCGGAAACGGAGTTGAGAATTATCGTTACGCTGTAAACCCGTATGATGCAAGTGAGTACCTCTTTCCCGTAGAAGTTCGCTATGAACGGTGCCGCGACGAATATCACGGCGTACATAAGCAGGCAAAGGAACAGATTGCCGAAGAACACCGTGGAGTAATCCTCCTGGCGCGGCCGCCGCATCCTGACCAGGGAACTGCTCATTCCGGCCTCGGCCAACGAGGAGCTGATAGTGATGAAGATGTAGATCATCCCCATCAGGCCGTAATCGTCCGGCAACAGCAGGCGCGCAAGCACCATCGACACGACGAAGTTTATGGCCTGGCCGCTCACCTGCTGCAACGAAGCCCATAGAAGGCTCGCAAGAGCTTGTCTCCTCAGTGATACATTTCCTTTCATTCCCACGCGGGATAGATTGTAAAAGGCCTAAGCCTCGTCGAGGTAATACATCCCCTTATTATGGTAGCCGTACTGTTTGCCGTACTTCACTCCGTTGAGGATGTAGGACAACTTGGTAAGGCGTTTGTCGCGGTAGATCCTGTTAGCTTCCCTGAGGTCTTCCTTGTATGTATTGTTGAGCCTCGTGACGAATATGCCGCACGAAGCGAACTGGTTTATGCGGAAAGTGTCGGCTACCAACCCTACCGGCGGCGTATCCACTATGATGTAGTCGTACAATGAGGTCACTTCGTTGAAGAAATCGTCCAGGCGCGACGAGGCGAGCAATTCCGCAGGGTTGGGTGGGAAAATGCGCGTTAGTATGATATCCAGGTTCTTATGTATCGCCCCCGACCTGTCCACTATCTCATCGAGACGGGTGGACGGCTCGGCCAGGTACAGCACCATATCTTTCTGGGCGTTGTACGAAACCACCTTGCTCATCTGCGATTTACGGATGTCCATATCCACAAGCAGGCACTTTTTGCCCGACGTGGCCAGACTGAGCGCTAGGTTGCGCGACACGAAGCTCTTGCCCTCGCCGCTGCTCGACGAGGTGACAAGCACCACCTTGTTGCGGTTATTGGAGATAAAGTTCAGGTTTGCGACCACTATCCTGAATTTCTCGGCTATGGACGAGCGCAGGTGGTTCACCTGGAACGGCTCCGAATTCTTGGCCTCGGGGATATCGCCCAGGAAAGGGATCTCGAGCAACTGGGCCACATCCTGCTTATGGCGCACCTTCATATCGAACAGGCTACGCAGATAGATCCACAGGAACGGAAGTATCAGTCCGAGCAATATACTGCCGAACATAACCTTCTGGGAATCGGGCGATACGGGCCTCGGCGAGCTGGAGGCGCTGTCGATGATCTTCACGTTGGGCGTAGCCAGCATCATGGTCAGACCCGTCTCCTCGCGTTTCTGCAGCAGATAGACGAACAGCGACTCCTTGATCTCCTTCTGGCGGTAAAGTTCGCGTGATTCGCGCTCCTGGGAGGAGAGCGCCCTCACCCTCGCGTCATATATGAATTCCTGCTGGCGCAGCGTCTTTATGGTCAGCTCCATACTTGCCAGCGAGACGTTTATGCCCCTCACCAGGTCGTCCCTGAGCGAAGCTATATGCTGGTTATACTCCTTGAGTTTGGGGTTGCCGGGCAACATTCCGGCGGTCATACGTTTCTTCTGCAGGACCTCCTCGTTGTATTTTCCGAGCAGGTAAAGTATGGTTGGATCGGTAAGGCCGGTATTCGACGGGATCACATCGCTTTCGCTGTCAGAAGAGACAAGGACGGACTTTACCGTCAGCAGCAGGTTGCGCTGCATTTCCGTCTCGGACACCTTCTTGGAGTAATCTTCCGACGTGGACAGGAACATTTGCGCCTCGGCGGTGGGATCCGTCAGGCCGTGCGCCTGCTTGTAGCTGTCCACATCCCGCTCCGCGTCGTTCAGCTCGCCCGAGATTATGCTGAGGCGCTCGTCTATGAAGTTAGTGGTGTTGACGGCCACCATGTTCTTCTCCATCACGGCCTCCCTGTTATAGACGGCTATGAGGGCGTTTATGAAATCGACGCCTTTCTCGGGACAGGGAGTGGTGGTAGATATGTTGAATACGCTCGCCGAGCTGCGGGATGGCGTTACGGATATGTCGGGTACCGACGAGGGGTTGCCTATCCTTACGGTGATGGGATATTCGATGCTGCTCAACCTGTCGGGCGAGAGGCATATGGTCCCCCAGGGCGATTTGAAATAAACGTCGGGCGGTGTGATATACTTGAAATTGCCGTCAATCGAGCTGACGATAAATTTATCGTCATCCTTTTTGTCTATTATGATAATGCCCGTGTTTACGAATTCCCTGATACGCACATGCACGGGAGTGCGTTTGTAAAGCTCGATATCTTTCAGGCGTCCCTCGCGGAAATATGAGATATTGTAGTTGAGGCTGTCAACCACCTTGCGGTTGAGCGAGCCCGAAGTGAGTATCTCTATCTCTTTATCCACGCCCCCGGCGTGCTGGGACTGTCCGGCGGTTATGTCGCTGAACACGCTCACCTCTATCCCCGACTGCCCTTTCGCCGGGTCGTTTATTATTATCTTGGCGTTGACCCTGTAAAGCGGTGTCGTATAACGCAGATAAACGTAGGCGCATGAGATGGAAACCACTATAGTGATCAGAAACACTTTCCAGTGGTGCGCGAAACGGGCTACCCATTCGATCAAAGAAACCTCGTGTTGTTTCTTATTTGCTGATTCCGGAGTACGTTCCATTTGATTACAAGGCAATTAAAGTGATTATTCCGATGACGAAGCTCGCCACCGACATGGAGGCGGAGATCGCAGGGTTTATATTCCCCGACGCCGCTTTCGATTTGTTGGGGCTTACGTATATCAGGTCGCCCTGCTGCAGGTAGTAATACGGCGAGTAGAAGATGTCCGCCGACGACAGGTCTATTTTGTGGAATTCCTTGCCTTTTTCCGTCGTCCTGCACAGCATTATATCGTCCCTCTTGCCGAAGATGGTCAGATCGCCCGCAAGGCCGATGGCCTCCGGCAACGTGACTTTACCCGACTCGATGGTATAACCGCCGGGGTTGCGCACCTCGCCCAATACGGTGATCTTGAAGTTGGTGACCCGGATATCGACCACGGGAGACTCTATATGCCTGCCGATGGCTTTCTGCATGGCGGCGCACGCCTCCTTGCGGGTAAGCCCGCCGAGACGGATACGTCCAACCACCGGAAAACCGTTGACATACCCCTCTTCATCCACAAGGTAGCCATTCGAACCGCCCGGCGTCGCGGCTCCGGACTGGCCGGGATAGAACAATTTGTCCGCCTCGGCGTTGGGCGACGAGACGGTTATGTCGAGGTTGTCGCCGGGAGCTATCCTCAACTCGTAATTAGACATGTCCAGGGGGGGAGAGGCGTTATAGGCGTCCTGGAAGTATACGGTTTTACGATTGGCCGCACAACCAGCCAAAAGCACTATGGCCGCCAAAACAATGGTTCGCGAAACAAATCCTGTCTTTATCATAACCTTATGAAACATTATTGGGCAGTAAATAATTTTATTTTATTGGATCAGCCGGCGCCACCATGAAGGCCTGCGCGCATGGTAATACTCTCCGAGCCGTCCCGCGCCGCCGTCCGGCCATTTTTCGCCCGTAAGCATTTCGTATATCGTGCGCCAGTCCGGCAGCCCGCCCAGGTTGCGGTCGTCTATGAAAATATCTGCAGACAACTTCCGGGGACATCCGCCGCACTCCTCCTCGCCGGGGTAGTTCTGGTTCACCGCATAGAACTCCAATCCGTTGGCGGCGCAGTATTCCACTGCCCTGTCTAGCAGCTCCCCCTCACGCACAGTCCACAGGATCAATAAACTGCGGGCGTTTTGCTGCAATAGCTTAAGCGCCTCGAGCGCATAGGGGACCGGCCTGCCCATCTCGGGATAGGCGTGTTCCACTATGGTCCCGTCAAAGTCGACAGCGATAAAAAGGTTCTCTCTCATATAAAATCCCGGACGGAATCGCTCCGCCCGGCATGCCGTATTCCGTAATATGGCCACAAATATATACAATATTTGCAGATAACCGCTCTTCCTGCCCGTCAATCGTTTTGAATATGTCCAAATTTCCCGACTAACCGCATAAAAGAATGACGTTGGGAAATTTAGAGAGGTTATTAGACGCCGCGCTCCGGAGCCTCGTCTTCCGCACCCGCCGACATGCGGCAGAAATTGGTTTTATCGTCTATTTCGCCTATATTTGCGACCTCTAACAAACCTGTTTTGGAACTTTTCACTCCGGTACATATCGCCCCCCTCGATACGAGGATAACCCACTACGGCACAGGACTATTGCTGGGGTCGTGCTTTGCGGAGAACATGGCGCATAAAATGTCGCGCGGCAAATTGCCCGTGACCAAGAATCCTTTCGGCGTGCTTTTCAACCCGGCGAGCATAGCCTCGGCGCTGGCCGACCTGGCCGCTGGCAGGCTCTTCACCGGGGACGACCTTCACCGAAACGACGGCCTGTGGGTGAGTTTTTCGCACCACGGCAGCTTCTCTTCGCCTGACAGGGATGAGGCCCTGGCGGCCATGAACCGCTCCGCAGCGGCCGGGGCCGAAGCGCTGCGCGCGTCATCCTACGCGGTGATAACGCTCGGCACGGCGTGGATCTACGAACGGCGCCCGTCGGGATGCGTGGCGGCCAACTGCCACAAATTCCCTGCGCAGGATTTCACGCGCCGCCGCATGGGAATAGAAGAGATAGCGGAGACGCTGGGCAGCGTCATGTCGGAGCATCTCGCAGGAAAGCGCACAATACTCACAGTAAGTCCGGTACGCCACCTGAAAGACGGTCTGGCGGAGAATTCACGCAGCAAAGCCATCCTTATCGAGGCGTGCCACCGCATTGCGGATTCGAACCCGTCGGCCGAATATTTCCCCGCCTACGAAATAATGAACGACGAGCTGCGCGACTACCGTTTTTACGACCGCGACATGGCCCACCCCTCGCCCGTGGCTGTGGATTACATCTGGGAGCGGTTCGCGGAGGCGGCCATCGACGCCCCCACCCGCGAGTTGATGCGCCGGGCCGGACATATAGCCGATGCTGCGGCCCACAGGCCCCTGCACGCAGGCTCGCCGTCGCACCTGGCTTTCCGCAGGGGAATGCTCGCAAAGGCGCTCGCGCTGCAAACGGAGCATCCCGAAATAGACCTCTCGGCCGAAATAAACTTCTTTACCGATGGCGAAGCACAATAAAAGCCCGAGGACTTTCGCCTGTCCATCATGCGGACAGGACGTAACGCTGCCATGGGCTTGGGTACTGGGCGTGGAGGTGGTCTTCCGGTGCAAGGGATGCCGCCGGCAATTCCGCACAGGCTTTAAGACGGGGGCGTTGCTCTTCGCCCTGTCGCTGAGCCTCGCCCTGGCCACGGCGAACATGGCCGTATGGCTCCTCTCTTCGTTTTTCCTGCCCCTCTTCGCCGCATGCGTGCTGCCTCTGTGGCTGGTTTACGGCTTTGTCCTGCGGCGCTGGTGGCTGTTACGCCGCTGTCGTAAAATTTGCGGACGGACGCCTGTGCGAAATCCCGATTAATTGCTAACTTTGCAGGATTATAGAGTCCGTTTGAATTTTCTAATGAAATACCGCAAAATATTACTCGCCTCCATGGCTACGGCCGCGGCCACGTGTACGCAAAGCGCCGCCGCGCCGCGTCTTGTCGTACAGGTGGTCGTCAGCCAGATGCGCTACGACTGCATGGAGCGCTTCGGAGCCAACTTCTCGCAGGGCGGATTCAAACGCTTCATGGACGAGGGCGTGGTCTTCACCGACGCCCGTTACGAATATATGCTCACCGGCACGGCCGCGGGGCTTGCCACCATAACCACGGGATCGCAACCATCCACCCACGGCATAGTGGGCGAGCGGTGGGCCGACTATATCTCCGGGACGCAGGTGTGCCTGGCCGACGACAAAACGGTAAAGGGCCTGCACTGCGACGAGTCGTTGGGATGCTTTTCGCCCGTCAACCTCACCGTCCCCACCCTCGGCGACCGCCTCACGGAAGATTCGCCCGAAAGCAAGGTGGTGACCGTCGCCGCCACGCCTTCGTCGGCCATAGTCATGGGCGGATTCTCGGGCGAGGCCTACTGGTGCGACGCCTCGCGCGGCACGTGGATATCGTCTACTCACTATATGGCGCAGCTGCCCGGATGGGTGGCGGCTTACAACGAGGTGCGCCCGGCAAACCGCTACCTTAGCATACCCTGGGAACTGTCGCGCGCCGCGGCGAGCTACGCCAACAAACGCAGTTTCGTGGCCGTCCCCGGAAGGGTGGAGAGTATAAACAAGAAAATATCGCGCAACTACCCGGCCCTCTACTCCACACCCTGGGGAAACACCCTGGTTGCCGATTTCGCCCGCATGGCGATAGAGAACGGCCGCCTGGGCGAGGACGAGCATACCGACCTGCTGAATATCTGCTTCGACTGCTCGCGTACGGTGTGCGAACTTTACGGACCCGAGTCGGTGGAGGTAGAGGACATGTTCTACCGTCTGGACGCCGATCTGGCGCGCCTGCTGGAGGCCATATACGCCCGGGTGGACCGCAAGGACGTGATAGTTGTATTGACTTCGGACCACGGCGCGAGCGACTCCTACGACCGTCAGGCGCGACACCGTGAGCGCTTCAACATCCCGCAGTTCAAGGTTATCCTCAACAGTTTCATGAACGCCCAGTGGGGCGAAGGCGACTGGGTGCTGGATTACAGCGACCGCCAGATATACCTCAACCGCGACCTGGCATACAAAAAAGGCCTCAACCTGCAGCAGATACAGGAACGCGTGGCGGCTTTCGCCCTGCAATTCAGGGGAGTGTCGCACGCCATGACGGCTACAGCACTCAGCAACAGCGCCTTCGGCTTCGGTTACGGCAGATACATACAGAACGGTTTCTATCCCCGCCGCTCAGGCGACGTGGTCATCAACCTTATGCCCGGATGGATAGAGGATCGCGACGGCGTCCGCTCCCTGTCCGGATCGATGTACGAATACGACACGCATGTGCCGCTGATGCTGCTCGCAGGGTCGTCCGGCCCTCAGCGCATACGCGCCCCGACCGACATGGCGCGCCTTGCGCCCACTTTGGCGCGAATGATGCAGATAGGGCGTCCTGTGGCCGCCACGGGAGCCGAAATAACCGCACTTACGCAACAAGCAACGGAGTGACATGCAAAAAGATCCTGTACAGGAAGAGATAATAGAGGAGTTCTCGCTGTTCGGCGAGTGGCTCGACAAATACGACCACCTGATAGAGCTGAGCGGCGACCTGCCGCCGATAGACCCGGCGCACCGCACCGACACCTACCTTATCCGCGGATGCCAGTCGCGGGTGTGGGTCGACGCGCGCATGGAGGACGGCAGGGTATACTTCTCGGCCGACAGCGACGCTATAATCACCAAAGGCATAATATCGCTGCTGGTGAGGGTTCTCAGCGGCCGCACGCCGCAGGAGATAGTGGACGCGGATCTCTATTTCATAGACAGGATAGGCCTGTCGGAAAACCTCTCCCCGGCGCGCGCCAACGGACTGAGGGAGATGGTGAGGCAGATGAAACTCTACGCGGCAGCTTACGCAAGCCAACGACAGCAATGACAACCCCCGAAGAGATACTGAGCATAGAGAAAAGAGTGGTTGAGGCCCTCAAGAAGATATATGACCCCGAGATACCGGTCAATATCTACGACCTGGGCCTGATATACGAAGTGGAAGTGGAGCCGGGCGGCGGCGTTACGATACGCATGACGCTCACCGCGCCCAACTGCCCCATGGCCGACCAGCTGCTGGAGCAGGTGAACTCCGATATAGGAGCCATAGAGGGAGTTACGGAGGTTAACGTGATACTGACGTTCGATCCGCCCTGGGATCGCTCGATGATCTCCGAGGAAGGATTGCTCGAGTTGGGCATGCTGTAGCGATGGAGGGGCGCGGCGTCATATCCGAACTCAACATGCTGCTATGGGAGCATGGACGTCTGGCGGACCACTGCGCCGGAGTGGAGATGGACGTGGCGGAGCCGGGAACGGCGGACGAGACGGAAAGGTGCTTCCGCGGAGCGGAGGTACGCATAGGCGGGACGTTGTGCCGGGGTACGGTCTATTTCACAGAACCGGGCGAAGGAACGCTCTACCGTAACGACGCGATTCTGCAAGTGGTTCACGCGCAGTGTCCGCCCATGAGGCTCGAAAGGGGCGAAGAGGTTTGCCAGGCGGTGATACGTCCGCCCGAAAAGTTCATTGAATATTATGTCGGTCTGTCTGCCATGCGCGACAGACAGGGAGCCACGCCTTGCGGCGATCACATATGCGGCCTGCCCGACGTGAAAATGGTGAGGATGTTCTTCCGCCTCTTCGCAGAGCGTACCGAACGCAAATATCGCGAGGCGATAAACCCCACGCTCGGCGAAAGCAAAGGCGACTGGAATTACGCCATGTACCTGTCGCTCTTCCGCGCCATGGGAGGCTCGGCCTACAAAGCGCCCTACGAGCAGCTCGCCCGCAGGGTGAGCTACACGGCGGTGGCCCACGAGAAAGCCTCGCCGAAGATGGTGGAGGCTATGCTGCTGGGAGCGTCGGGGCTTCTCGACGGTTTGCAGGAGGACGACTATGTGGTTGTGCTGAAGCGCGATTTCGACCACGCCAGACGGAAATACGGCATAGAGCCTATGAAGCCGGCCGTGTGGAGTCCGGAAGGGTCGTACAGGGGTTATCCCTTCGGCTATCCTATCTACCGCATCTCGCTGCTCTCGGCCTACCTCTCCTCGCACGAGTTCATACTCGACGCGTTGCTCAGGTGCCGCAAGCCCGCGGACGTTTACGCGCTGTTCCGCTCCGAAGCGCCGGAATACTGGTCGCGCCGCTTCTCGTCGCCGCGCATGGGCGAATATCCGCGCCGCATGAGCTACGAGCAGATGGACCGCATGGGTATAAATTTCGTCGTCCCCATGCTCTTCGCCTACGGCGAGGTGACGGGCGACGACAACTACAAACAGGCCGCGCAGGAGCTGATAGACGCAATCCCGGCCGAAGAGAATAAAATAATCAAGCTGTGGAGGAGCCGCGGGGTGCAGGCCCAGAACGCCTGCGACACCCAGGCTCTGCTGGAACTTAACAACGAATATTGCGCCCGGATAAGGTGCGCGGCCTGCCCGGCAGGAAGAACGATTTTGAAAAAACTATTTGAAAATGGACATACTGTCAAGTGTTATTAAACTTTTTTTCGGCTCCAAAGCCGATAAAGACCGCAAAGAGATAGAACCTTACGTACAACGCATAAAGGCTGTCTATCCCGAAATAGAAGCCCTCGACAACGACGGGCTGAGGGCGCGCAGCACGGCCCTGAAAAAGGCCATCGCCGACTATATCGCCGGCGACGAGGAGCATATCGTCGAACTGAAAGCCCAACTGGAGGCCGACGGCGTGTCGCTCGAAAAGAAAGAGGCCATATCGAAGGAGATAGACGCCACAGTGAAGCGCATAGACGAGAAGATAGAGGAGAAGCTGGACGAAATACTACCCGAGGCTTTCTCAATAATGAAAGACACCGCGCGCCGCTTCACCCAAAACGCCACGGTGGAGGTGACAGCCAACGACTTCGACCGCGACATGGCCGCAGAGAAGGACTTCGTAACCATAGAGGGCGACAAAGCCGTGTATAAGAACTCGTGGCTTGCCGGAGGCAATACGGTCACCTGGGACATGATCCACTACGACTGCCAGCTCTTCGGCGGCGTAGTGCTGCACAAGGGCCGCATAGCCGAGATGGCCACCGGCGAGGGCAAGACCCTCGTGGCCACCCTGCCCGTATTCCTCAACGCGTTGGCAGGCAAAGGCGTACACATGGTCACGGTGAACGACTACCTGGCCAGACGCGACAGCGAGTGGATGGGACCGATGTACCAGTTCCACGGCCTGTCGGTGGATTGCATAGACAAACACCAGCCCAATTCGGCCGCCCGCCGCAAAGCCTACATGGCCGACATAACCTTCGGCACGAACAACGAATACGGATTCGACGACCTGCGCGACAACATGTCCATAGACATGGAAGACCTGGTGCAGCGCAAGCACCATTTCGCCATAGTGGACGAGGTGGACTCGGTGCTTATAGACGACGCCCGTACGCCGCTCATCATATCCGGCCCCGTGCCGAAAGGCGAAGACCAGATGTTCGAAGAGTACCGCCCCCCGGTGGAGCAACTCTACAACCTGCAGCGTAACCTGGTCACGCAGCTTCTGGCCGACGCCCGCCGCCTTATAGGCGAAGGCAAGACCGAAGAGGGGGGAGTGCTGCTCTACCGCGCACACAAAGGCCTGCCCAAATACAAACCGCTTATCAAATTCCTCTCCGAACAGGGGATGAAGGCCCTCATGCAGAAGACGGAGAACGTCTATATGCAGGACAACAACCGCCGCATGCCCGAAATAACGGACGAACTCTTCTTTGTCATTGACGAAAAGATGAATTCCGTCGAGCTTCAGGACAAAGGCCACGAATGGCTCTCGCGTACATTCGGCGAGGAGCGGTTCTTCGTGCTGCCCGACATGGGCAACATAATGGCCGAACTTGAGAAGAGCGGCCTGTCGCCCGAGGAGAAAGTGGCTAAAAAGGACGAGGCCATAAACGACTACTCGGTGAAGACCGAGCGCGTCCACACCGTCAATCAACTGCTGAAGGCTTACAACATGTTCGAGAAAGACGTGGAATACGTGGTCATGGACAACAAAGTAAAGATAGTGGACGAGCAAACCGGACGTATACTCGACGGACGGCGCTACTCCGACGGCCTGCACCAGGCAATAGAAGCCAAAGAGAGGGTGAAAGTGGAGGCCGCCACGCAAACCTTCGCCACCGTCACACTGCAGAATTATTTCCGCATGTACCACAAGCTGGGAGGTATGACGGGTACGGCCGAGACGGAAGCCAGCGAATTCTGGAGCATCTACAAACTCGACGTGGTGGTGATACCCACCAACCGCCCCGTAATACGCGACGACCGCGACGACCTGATATACAAAACCAAACGCGAAAAGTACAACGCCGTAATAGAAGAGATAGCACGCCTCGTGGACGCAGGTCGTCCCGTGCTGGTGGGTACCACCTCGGTGGAGATATCGGAACTTCTGAGCCGCATGCTCAAACTGCGCGGCATAACGCATAACGTACTCAACGCCAAACAGCACCAAAGGGAGGCGCAGGTAGTACTCGAAGCCGGTCGCGCCGGGCAGGTAACCATAGCCACCAACATGGCCGGGCGGGGTACCGACATCAAGCTCACCGACGAGGTGAAGCAGGCCGGCGGTTTGGCCATCATAGGTACCGAGCGCCACGAGTCGCGCCGCGTCGACCGCCAGCTGCGAGGCCGCGCCGGACGTCAGGGCGACCCGGGATCGTCGCAATTCTTCGTCTCGCTGGAAGACGACCTTATGCGCCTCTTCGGCACCGAGCGGATAGCCGGCCTGATGGACCGCATGGGACTCAAAGAGGGCGAGGTGATACAGGCGGGCATGATGTCGAGGGCTATAGAAAGGGCGCAGAAAAAGGTGGAAGAGAACAACTTCGGCATCCGTAAACGCCTGCTCGACTACGACGACGTGATGAACGTCCAGCGCGAGGTGGTTTACACCCGCCGCCGTCACGCCCTGTCGGGCGAGAGGGTGGAGATAGACCTCAACAACGTCATGATGGACTTCGCCGAAACGTTCGCCGAGGCCTACGCCGACGCCGACTACGAGGAATTCTCGCTCGAGATGATCCGCCAGGTAGCCGTGCAGCCCTCAGTGACGGAAGAGCAATTCGCAGGCATAAACAAAACCGAGCTGGCCGCCGCCATAGCCAAAGACCTCTACGAGGCCTACAGGCGCCGCGCCCTGGCGACGGCGACTACAGCCATGCCGGTGATTTCCAACGTCTACCAGAGCAACATGAGCGGCGACAACAAGTTCGAGAACATCTTCGTACCCGTCACCGACGGTCTGAAAGGGTTCAACGTGCAAGTACCGCTCAAGAAAGCCTACGACAACGGATGCGCCGAAATATACAAGGTGTTCACTAAAATAGTTATGCTCACCACCATAGACGACGCGTGGAGGGAACACCTGCGCGAGATGGACGAGCTGCGCCAGAGCGTGCAGAACGCCTCGTACGAGCAAAAGGATCCCCTGTTGATCTATAAATTCGAGTCGTTCCAGCTATTCAGCAAGATGCTCGAGCAGATCAACCGCGAATCGCTCTCCATACTCGAAAAAGGTTATATCCCCGTACGCGAGAATCAGGAGGAGAGGATGCAGCAGCGTCAGGCTGAACGGCCCAAGGTGGACGTCAACCGTCTGCAGGCCTCCCGCATGGAGGCTGCGCGCCAGGCCGGAGCGGCGGATCACGGCAGGCCATCGCCCGTGCATGTCGAGAAGAAGGTGGGGCGCAACGACCTCTGTCCGTGCGGAAGCGGGAAGAAATATAAACAATGCCACGGCAGATAGGCCGTTCCGAAATATGGCGCAACCGCTTCCTTGCTTCGCTCATCCAAAGCAAGGAAAAGTGAAAATCGGCGCGCGATATGCGCGGCCGGCAAATAATCGATACCGGTCCAGATTAACCATATTCGCACAGGCACTCCGTATCGACCGCGAAGGCCGCCCTCTCGGGCGGCCTTCGCGTTCGATACGGGGTGCCTTTATATAGCGTTTATCTTAGCGTCTTTCTTATCTATATAATTAGGATAGCGGAACTTTGGCATGGCCATAGCCATCCCGGCCCTTATGGTTCCTTCTATTCCCAACTCGCTTTCCAGTTTGCCTTTCTTCTGCCTTGTGGCCGCCAGGACGAAACCTGTATAGAAATGGGCCACGCCCAGTGCTTCGGCCATCAGCGAGGCGTTCTGATAGGCCAGATTGGCGTCCTCCGCGCCGAAACGGCTTTTCGACGGCGTGTGGATCAGCAGGACGGCCGTGGCGCGCCGCAGGATGAGGTCGTCGCCTTGGTTCCAACACGCCTGCAGGCGTTCGAAAGCTGGTATCATACGGTAAAGGCCTGGCATGAGCGGTTTGAGGACAGGACGCAGCAGCGGGTTGGACAGCAACTTCTTCACCCCCGCGAACACCCCTATCGTAAACGCGCTTACGGCTTTCAGCCCGTCCGGCGAGGCGACCAGCGTGAACGACACCTGTTGCATATTGCTGGCCGTAGGGGCGCGGTGGGCGGCCTCCACTATGGCCGTCAGGCTTGCCTCGGGGATGGGCCGGCCGGAAAACGCCCGATTCGAGCGCCGCGCATTTATCAGAGTCATAACCTGCTCCGGCGACGGCATACGCCCGTAATCCACCGGATGGACCTTGCCTTCGGTAAAATCGGGATGTTCCACCGCGCCGACAGGACACACCGCCGCACAATGGCCGCAGACGATGCAGCTTTCGGTGTTTTCAAGCCTTATCTCTTCATTTGCCCGCGCCTGCGTGAATATCCTCGACGGACACGCATCGGCGCAATGGCCGCAACGAATACAGGTTGCGGCGTTTACAACTATCTCCATAACGTCGGTTTGACGGAACTGCGGTTATATATACGAAAACAGCGCCCTCGCCGGACGTCTGGCGAGGGCGCGGCGGTAACCTGTTATTTCTTCCTGGACTTGGCCGGCGCAGCTTTGCCCGCACGCTCGGCTACCGCAGCCTTCTGCTGGCGTTGCTGTTCTTTGAGCAGTTGCTCGTAACGCTCGGACCACTTGCTCTTCTTGCGCGGCTTTTTGGCATTCTCCTTCATCTGCCGATGGAGCTTACCGTCGTCCACCGCGTAGCGGAAAAGGTATGTCTGCCCCATGCTTATAAGGTTCGAAAGCAGGTAGTAATAGCTAAGGCCGCTGGCGTAGCTGTTGAACCAGAAAAGCATCATCACCGGCATAAGGTAGAGCGACATGAATTTCATGCCGGCCATCTGAGGCCCGGCCGCGGACATCTGGGCGCTGTTCATCCGGGTGTAGAAATAGAGCGACAGGGCCATCAGCAGGGCGAAAAGGCTCACGTGGCTGCCATAGGCCGGTATATTGAAAGGCAACGAGAGGATACTGTCGTAGGACGAAAGGTCGTCGGCCCACAGGAAACTTTCGCCCCTGAGTTCTATCGCCGCGGGAAAGAAGCGGAACATGGCGATAAGTATGGGGAATTGTATCAGCATGGGCAGACATCCGCCCATGGGACTCACCCCGGCCCGTTTGTAAAGATCCATCGTGGCCTGCTGCTTCTTGGCCATCTCGTCCGACTTGGGATATTTTGCGGCTATCTCGTCCAGCTCGGGCTTCAGCAGGCGCATCTTGGCCGACGAGAGATAGGATTTATACGTAAGCGGCGAGATGATGATCTTTATGAAGATCGTCAGCAACAATATTATTATGCCGAAACTGCCAATATATTTGCTCAGGAAGTCGAATACGGGAATGACGATAAAGCGGTTGATCCAACCGAAGATCCCCCACCCCAGCGGCACGAGTTTTTCGAAGCCGAGTCCGTATTTTTTAAGTACCGAGAATTTATTGGGACCCAAGTAGAAGCTAAAACCGTAGCTTTCCTGTTTCTGGTCCATGGGTACGGTCAGCACGGCGTTGTATTTCTTTATCTTGCCGCTTTCCGGAGCGTAGGTATCGTATTTAAGGTCCGCCGAGGCGAAAGCGTCGTCGGCCACAAGGATCGACGAGAAAAATTGCTGTTTGAAAGCCACCCATTTGACCTTATGCACCACCTGCTCCGATTTCGATTCCTTCGACAGGCCCAGTTTCTCCATGTCCGTAGTACCCGGGAACATATAGGTAAGGTCGGCATAGGTGTTCTCGTTGCTCCAGCCTTTTTCCTGCTGGCGGCCGGTGTTACCCCATTCGACGGTCATATCGCTCTGGTTGGACAGCACGCCTTCCATGCCGTGGAATACCATACTGAAATCCACCGTATAGGCGTCTTTGTCGAGCGTGTAGACATACTCCACCCACGAGGCGGAATCCACCGCCAGGCGCATGGTTATATTGCCGGGCGCTTCTGTCGCCACGGCCGTCGCGGGCGCTTCGGTGGCGAAATAGTAAGAGGCCGTGTTAACCTGCACGTCGCCGTAACGGTTGCGGATGAAGAAGCGCGCGTCGAATTTGGAGTCGTCGGCAGTAAAGAGCGTCAGCGGCTCGCCTCCATAGGTCGTATAGCCTTTGACCTCGGCGGCGGCCAGACGGCCCCCGAGGTTCGACACCGTTATCTTAACCTTGTCGTTTTCGAGCGTATAGAACCTCTCCTCGCCCTTCATTGCCGAAAAGAGCGCCTGGCCCATGTGTCCGGCCACCACAGAATCGGCTTTGGCTGACGATACCGCTTCCTGTCCTTGCTGCGCCGCATAGACGCTGTCGGCTTCCGGGGCCGGATGTTCGGCCATCCATACGGAGTCGGCTGCGGCCTTCTGCCGCATAACCTCTTTTTGCTGCTTGCCCGTCCACCACGAAAAGCCGAACAGGATGGCCCCTATGATAAGCAGGCCCGAGATTGTATTTTTATCCATTATTTCTTCATATCTTTAAATTTAAGCGCTTCGGCCACGAAAGCGACGAAGAGCGGATGCGGCTCACGGACGGTACTTTTATATTCGGGATGGTACTGCACGCCCACGAACCAGGGATGGTTCTCAACCTCGACCACCTCAACCAGGCCCGAATCGGGATTCACGCCCACTGGCTTCATACCCGCGGCGGCGAAAGCCTCGGCATACTGGCTGTTGAATTCATAACGGTGGCGGTGGCGCTCGCTTATATCCTGCCTTCCATAGGCTTTGTAGGATCTGGTGCCTTTCTCTATCCTGCACGGATAGGCGCCAAGTCTCATGGTGCCGCCCTTTTCCATCACCCCCTTCTGGCCCTCCATAAGGTCGATAACGGGGTGGGTGGTATTCTCTATCTCGGTGGAGTTGGCGTCGGCCATTCCAAGCACGTTGCGCGCGAATTCTATCACGGCGCACTGCATGCCAAGGCAGATGCCGAGGAAAGGCACATGATTCTCGCGCGCATACTTCACCGACGCTATTTTGCCTTCGGTGCCGCGATGGCCGAAGCCCGGGGCCACCAATATGCCCGACATAGACCCAAGTTGCGCGGCGACGTTGTCGGCGGTGATCTTCTCGGCGTTGATATAGTGCAGCTTGACTTTGGCCCCGTTAGCCGCGCCGGCGTGTATGAACGCCTCCACTATCGACTTGTAGGCATCCGGAAGTTCGGTATATTTGCCCACCAGACCGACGTCGACGGTAGTTTTGGGGTGCTTGACCTTATCTACGAACTCTTTCCACAACTTAAGGTCCGGCTCGCGGTCGGCCGGCAGGTTGAGTTTGGAGAGCGTCACGGTGTCGAAACCCTGATCGAGGAGCCTGAGCGGGACTTCATATATGGTAGGCACGTCTATCGACTCCACCACGGCGTTGGCGTCTACGTTGCAGAAGAGCGCCACTTTGCGTTTTATTTCCTGGTTCAAGCGGTGTTCGGTACGCAGCACCAGCACGTCGGGCTGCAAACCGTTCTCGAGCATCGTCTTTACGGAGTGCTGGGTGGGTTTGGTCTTCAGTTCGCCCGAGGCGGCCATGTAAGGTATGAGCGTAAGGTGTACGATAAGGGTGTTGCCGGCCCCCATCTCGTAGCGCATCTGGCGCACGGCCTCAAGGTGCGGCAACGACTCAATGTCGCCCACCGTTCCGCCTATCTCGGTGATTATAACGTCGTAAAGTTTCTTACTGCCAAGCAACTTGATGCGGCGTTTGATCTCGTCGGTTATGTGCGGGATAACTTGCACCGTCTTGCCCAGATACTCGCCGCGTCGTTCCTTGTCGATGACGCTGCGATAGATGCGGCCCGAAGTAACGTTATTGTCGCGTGTGGTGGGTATGGAGGTGAAACGCTCGTAGTGGCCCAGGTCGAGGTCCGTCTCGCCTCCGTCCTCCGTCACGTAGCACTCTCCGTGTTCGTATGGGTTGAGCGTTCCCGGATCGATGTTGATGTAAGGGTCCATCTTCTGTATCGTAACGGAATAACCCCTGGCCTGGAGCAGTTTGGCTAACGACGCGGAGATGATGCCCTTCCCCAACGAGGAGGCCACGCCCCCCGTCACGAAAATGTACTTGGGCTTGCTGGTGTTGCTTGGCATATTGGTTTTGATATGGTTAAATGATTGTTCCTGAAACGGAGAAAGCGTCGCGGCAATGCGTCTGCCGCAACGCTTCCGTCCCTTCCTAAGCGTTGTTCTCTTTGTCTATGAGGTTTATCTTTTCGATCGTGGCGGCCATCTCGTCCTTGGCTTTTTGTATCTTGAGGTTCACCTCATGGATCATGGCCTCGGCGTTCTTGGAGCGGGAGAAGAATCCTATATTGTTCTCAAGCACGGCTATGTCGGACTCAAGCTGTTTGACTTTATTGTAAAGGCGGTCGCGCTCCGAGCGCAGCTTCTTGCCGCCGCCGCTCCGTAGCGAGGAGACGTGGTCGCGGAAACGATCCATGCGCCTCTCTCCCTCCTTGCCGCGTATGGCGGAGAAGAGGGCGTCCATCAGCTTCTTATAACGGGCCTGCACCGACTCCTTATGCTTGATGGGTACGAAACCTATCTCGCTCCAGCGCCTCTGGAAATTCTTTATGTCATCGAACGTCAGGGCCTGCATGTCGAAAGCCTCTATTTCGGCCAGCAGGGCCTCCTTCTGTTTGAGGTTGTTCTCATGCTCCGAGCCTACGGACGAGAAATGCTCCGATTTACGCGTGAAGAAAGCGTCGCAGGCGGCCCTGAAACGTTTCCATACGGCGTCCGAATGGCGGCGCGGCACCGGGCCTATCTCTTTCCAGCGCTTCTGGAGCGCGATCAGGTCGTCCGACGTACGCGCCCAATCCTCGCTTGCGGCCAACGCTTCGGCCTGGTCGCATATCTCCTGCTTTAGTTGCAGGTTTATGTCCATCTCGCTCTTGAGCTGTTGGTAAAAATTGCGCTTCTGCGAGAAAAGCTCGTCGCACGCTTTGCGGAAACGCTCATAGATCCTGGTATTCTCCTTTTTGGGAGCGAAACCTATGGTCTTCCACACTTTTTGTATCTCTATCAGCTTTTCGGACGCCTTATTCCACTCCTTGCGCGAGGTGAAAGGCCCGGCGGACAGCTCTTCGGCTTTGGTGCACAGTTCGGCCTTAAGGTCGAGATTACGTTTTTGCTCCTCCTTTATGCCCTCGAAATGCTCCTGGTGCTGCTTGTTGATGCGCGCCGACGCCTCGCGGAAGCGGGTCCACAGCGTCTCTTTATATTCGGCGGCCACAGGCCCGGTCTCGCGCCACTGATCGTGCAGTTTCTGCAGCTTATGGAAAGCCGTAACCACCGACGGCTCCAGGATCAAAGCCTCGGCCTGCTCGGCCAGGGCCGTCTTGGCCTCGTAGTTGCGTTTAAGGTCGAGGTCGCGCAGTTCCTTATTGATCTTTATATAGTTGTAGAACCTTTCGACGTGCAGGTTGTACGTTTCCCAGATATCCTTGTTGTTGGCAAGGGGGACGGGACCCGTCTCGCGCCAGCGGCTCTGCAGGTCGCGGAAGGCGTTGAAGGTGTGATTTATAGTTTCTCCGCTATCTATAAGCTCTTTGAGGTCTTCTATTATTTTGAGCTTTATCTTGAGGTTCTCCTCCTTGGTATGCTCCATGGAGGTTATGAATTCGTCGCGGCGGCGGCGGTATTCCGCGAACAGCTCCTTCAGACCCTTCTCGTCGGCGTCGGCCGGGGCTTCGAAATCCTCGGCAACCCCTCCTGCCTCAACGGAGGCGCGGCGCAGTTGGTCCACCTCGGCGCGGTGCAGTTTGTAAAAGGCTATCTTGATGGCTTCCGCGTCGCGGCGAAGGCTCTGCACGGGTTTGGTCTCGAGCAGATGCTGCATCGTCTCCACCAATTCGCGCTTGCTCTTGCCCGCGAAGTTCTGCGAATCAGCCCCTGCTTCGGCCTCTTCGGCCTCCTGCTTCTCGTGCTCATGCTCCTCGCCGAGATCGAATTCGGGCGCGTCGCCGGCAAGGGCGGCATCCTCCTCCGAGAAATCCACGGTTTCGTGCGCCGCAGCTTCCTCGACCGTTTCGGCAGGCGCGACGTCCGCCCCGGCATCGGCCACGGGTTCGGCTACTTTCTTGCGCGTGCGCTTACGGGACGACTCGGCGTCTGCTTCGGTTGCGGCGGGGAGTTGGGCGGCAGCATCTTCCGCAACGGCCTGCTGCAGTTGATCTTCAGAGAGAGAGGGGTTCTTCGGTTCCATCATCGATATTTTTTCGGGGTTTCACACCCCTATAAGTTACAAATATATGCGATTTTTTCCGAAACGCCAACGAACACCGTCGTCCGGCAATATAATTTCATTAATTTTGCAGGCAACCAATTTCGCTGAGAATGGCTTTCAGGATATTGCTCGTAGACGACGAGCCGGACATCATCGAGTTCATAAGCTACAACCTGCGCCGCGAGGGATTCGAGGTCTTCGACGCCACGGACGGGGCCAAAGCCGTGGAAAAAGCCCTCGAAGTACGCCCTCACCTAATCCTGCTGGACGTAATGATGCCCGGCATGGACGGTTACGAGGCTTGCCGGAGGATACGCTCGCACGAGGCCATGGGATCCGCGCTGATAGCCTTCCTCACGGCGCGCGGCGAGGACTCGTCGCAGATAGAGGGGTTCGAGGCCGGCGCCGACGACTATATCCCCAAGCCCATACGCCCCGCCGTACTGGTAAGCCGGGTCAAAGCCCTGCTCAAACGCAGCGGCCACGACCGCAACGCAGGGACGCCGGCGGCCCGCGCCATGGAGGTAGATCAGGAGCGGCACATGACAATAAAGAACGGCGAAGAGATAATCATGCCCCGCAAAGAATTCAACCTCTTGTCGTTGCTCTACTCAAAACCGGGACGCGTCTTCACCCGCGAAGAGATATATTCGGCCATATGGGGCGACGACGTGGTGGTAGGCGACCGCACGATAGACGTACACATCCGCAAACTACGCGAAAAGATAGGCGACGGACACATAGTCACAGTAAAAGGCGTAGGCTACAAATACCAGGATTGAAGATCGGCCTGAAAACAGGCAAGGGAAGCGCAGCGCCTCACGGTAACGACGCCGTGCATAGCGTGCGTCGGGTTTCGCTTATCGTTTGGGTTTCAAACCGGAGCGGACTAAAGTCCGTGAGGATTTGAAACGATAAGGATAAGTGAAAGATGACGTGCGATATGCGCGGCCAACACATAATTGAGAGCGATTCAAGCCGCAGCCCCGGAGATACCGAGAGTATCTCCGGGGCTGCGGCTTGAGGATCGGCCTGGATCCCGCGCGAAATTATCCTAACGCAGCTATGCGTTCGCGCAGGGCGGCTATTTTGGCTTCGGCGTCGGCTTTCTTGGCTTTTTCGTTCTCCACCACCGCAGCAGGGGCGCTCGACACGAAACGCTCGTTGGAGAGTTTGCCCATAACCGACTTAAGGAAACCCTCCAGGTAGGCCAGCTCTTTTTGCGCCGCCTCCAGCTCGGCTACGGTATCGACCTGGCTGTCAAGCGGCACGAAATACTGCGTGGTCTTTACGATGAACGCTGCCGCGGCCGGATCTTTCTCCGTAACCTCGGTTATGGCCGACACGCCGGCCATCTTCATCACCACGGGATTGAATTCGGCGGCGTAGTTCTCGTCCGCTATGACGCGCAGCTCCACCTGCTCGCGGGCAGGTATATTTTTCTGTTTACGGATGTTGCGTATGGCGGTAACGACCTCCTGGGCCTGCGCGAAACGGGCCAGCAGAGACGCGTCGAGCGTACCGGCCACCGGCATCGGGGCGAGCATTATGGTAGTCCCCGCAGCCCTCTGCTGCAGGTTTTGCCACAGTTCCTCCGTGACGAAAGGAATGAAGGGATGCAGCAGGCGCAGCAGTATATCGAAGAACGCCTTGGTAGCGCCGAGCGTGACGGCGTCTATCGGGGCCTGGTAGGCAGGCTTGACCATCTCGAGGTACCATCCCGAGAATTCGTCCCAGAAAAGTTTGTAGAGTATCATCAGCGCCTCCGAAATGCGGTATTGCTCCATGCATTCCTCTATGGCGGTTATGTCGCGGGCCAGCACGCGGCGCATCCACAGTACGGCCAGGCGCGAGCTTTCGGGCTGCTGCAGCGCGTCGTCCTGCTTCCACATATCCACCAGGCGATAGGCGTTCCATATCTTGTTGCAGAAGTTACGGCCCTGGTCGCACAGCGAATCGTCGTACGGGAGGTCGTTGCCCGCGGGCGATGTGAAAAGCATGCCCAGGCGCACGCTGTCGGCGCCGTACTGGGCTATAAGGTCGAGCGGGTCGGGCGAGTTGCCGAGCGACTTGGACATTTTGCGGCCCAGCTTATCGCGCACTATACCCGTAAGGTAGACGTTGCGGAAAGGTTCGCGGCTGCGGTATTCGTAGCCGGCTATTATCATGCGCGCCACCCAGAAGAACAGTATCTCGGGGGCGGTGACAAGGTCGTTGGTGGGATAGTAGTAGTTGATATCGGGATTGTCGGGGCGGCGTATGCCGTCGAAGACCGATATGGGCCACAGCCACGACGAGAACCACGTGTCGAGTACGTCCGGATCCTGCCTGAGGTCGGAGGCCGTCAGGGCGGGATTCTTCCGCCGCGCGAGCGCGAGCGCCCCTTCCGCCGTTTCGGCCACCACGTAACCTCCTTCGGGGAGGTAGTAGGCCGGTATCTGCTGCCCCCACCACAGCTGGCGCGATATGCACCAGTCCTTGACGTTCTCCATCCAGTGGCGGTATGTGTTTTTGAATTTGGCGGGGATGAGTTGCACCACGTCGTCCATGACGGCCCTCAGTGCCGGTTGGGATATCTCTTTCATGGACAGGAACCACTGCATGGACAGCTTGGGTTCTATGGCCACGCCCGTACGCTCCGAGCAGCCTACTTTATTTACGTACGGCTCCACCTTTTCGAGCAGGCCGGCCTCGGCCAGGTCTTTCTCTATAGTGCGGCGCACCTCGAAGCGGTCCATGCCTATGTAGATCTCCCCGGCGGCGTTGATAGTGCCGTCATCGTTGAAAATATCTATCGTACGCAGGTTGTATCTCTCGCCCAGCACGTAGTCGTTTACGTCGTGGGCAGGAGTTACCTTGAGCGCCCCGGTGCCGAATTCCATGTCCACATAGTCGTCGTGGATTACCGGCACGGCGCGGTTCACGAGCGGCACTATCACCTTTTTGCCTTTCAGCGCCGCGTAGCGGGGATCTGCCGGATTGACGCACAGGCCCGTATCGCCCATTATAGTCTCGGGACGGGTGGTGGCCACCACCACATAGCCGTCCTCCCCTTCTATCCTGTAGCGCAGGTAATAGAGCTTGCCCTGCGACTCCTTGTAGATCACCTCTTCGTCCGAGAGGGCAGTCTGCGCCGCCGGATCCCAGTTAACCATGCGTACGCCACGGTATATCTTTCCTTTGCGGTAAAGATCTACGAAGACCTTTATCACACTCTCGCTCAGGGGTGCGTCCATAGTGAATTTGGTGCGCTCCCAATCGCACGAGGCTCCCAGCTTTTTGAGCTGCTCGAGTATTATGCCGCCGTGCTTCTCCTTCCACTCCCAGGCGTGGCGCAGGAATTCCTCGCGGGTGAGCGACGATTTCTCTATGCCTTCGGCCTTGAGTTTCTGCACCACCTTGGCTTCGGTGGCTATCGAGGCGTGGTCGGTACCCGGAAGCCAAAGGGCGTTCTTACCCAGCATGCGCGCGCGGCGCACCAGCACGTCCTGTATGGTGTTGTTGAGCATATGGCCCATATGCAGCACCCCGGTGACGTTGGGCGGCGGGATTACGACCGTATAAGGTTCCCTGCCGTCGGGTTCGGAATGAAAATAATTGTGTTCCAGCCAGTAGCCGTACCATTTGTCCTCAATGTCCGCAGGTGTGTACTTGTCTGCCAATGCCATAGCGAGTCGTAGATTTTTCGATTAAACCGCAAAGATACATTTTTCGGGGGAAATTCGCTTAGTCGGTCCTTTCATGATAATAAAAAACGCCCCGTAGACCTTCGCGGACCGCCAGGACGTCGGCTTAGGCGATTACGGCCATTATCGTTTCCGCCCGTCCCAATCCTCCCTGTCGGAGTGCTACATTTCGCAACCTCTTTTTCCCATATTCGCCTTATTTTCCGAATTTTACATTGGATATACCTGCGATTCGAATCGTTATAATCCCTCTCGAAGTAAGCGTTCAATTTGATAAGTTGGGTTTCGTAATCGGAATAAACCCGGCTTTGTGCATTTTTATACGTCACCTCGCCCATGACATTTTTTGAGGAGGAGGCGGAAGAGTAAGGTGGCGCGGCCGCCTGTCAATTTGGCAGGCGGCGATCCTCGTTTCCGGCCAAAGAGGCCGGCCGGCATTCATTTTTTCCCGTATAACCTGTTTTGCACTGTATTTGTTATACAAATATCAACAACCGGCAATCGCACATTTTAAAGTACTATCTTTGTCGGGTATTACGTTTTGACTATTATGAGCAAAAAAGATAACGATACATTCGATTTCACGGGCATATCAGATATGCTCGACGGACACCACCAGGTCATTCCCATAATCTCCTCTGAGGATGAGGACTCCGTGGGAGACGTGGCCATCCCCTCGCGCCTGCCCATACTCACGCTGCGCAGCTCGGTCCTTTTCCCCGGCTCCATCACGCCCATAACCGTCGGGCGAGAGAAGTCCATGCTGCTGGTACGCGAAGTTGAGCAGAACGGAGGCGTGCTGGGCGCCGTGCTGCAACGTTCCTCGGACGTGGAGCAGCCCGGTCCGGAAGACATGTTCCGCATAGGCACCGCGGCGCGCATACTGAAGACCCTCGAAATGCCCAACGGCAACCTGACGGTCATACTGCACGGCCTCGAAAAGATAGAGATAAGGCAATTCGTCACCTCCGACCCATACTTCATAGCCGAAGTGACGCCGCTCAAGGACACCTCTCCCGAGAAGAACAACGTGGAGTTCGACGCGCTTGTGGATTCCCTGCGCGACGTGGCGCTCAACATCATCTCCATATCGCCCAACATGCCCAAGGAGGCGTCGTTCGCAATAAAGAACATCGACTCCAAACGAGGCATAATCAACTTCATCTGCTCCAATATGGATCTGCCCGACGCCGACCGCCAGCACCTGCTCGAAGCGCCGGGCCTGCTGGCGCGCTCGCGCCGACTGCTGGAGATACTCATCCGCGAGCAGCAGCTGGTGGAACTCAAGAGCGAGATACAAAGCAAGGTAAAGCAGGATCTCGACCAACAGCAGCGCGAATATTTCCTGCAACAGCAGATACGCACCATACAGGAGGAGCTGGGCGGCGACAGCGCGGACGGCGACATAGGCGACCTGCGCGAACGCGCCAGGAAGAAAAAATGGAGCAAAGACGTAGCCGAAACCTTCGAAAAGGAGGTGTCCAAATTAGAGAGGCTCAATCCCGCCGTGGCCGAATACTCGGTGCAGATGACCTACCTGCAGCTGATGCTCGACCTGCCGTGGAACGAGGTGACCAAGGATAACCTTGACCTGCAGCGCGCCCGCAAACACCTCGACTCAGACCATTTCGGACTCGAAGAGGTGAAGGATCGCATATTGGAACACCTGGCGGTAATAAAACTCAAAGGCGACCTCAAATCGCCCATAATCTGCCTGTACGGCCCTCCGGGAGTAGGCAAGACGTCGCTGGGCAAATCGGTGGCCGACTCGCTCAAACGCAAATTCGGGCGCATATCGCTCGGCGGCCTGCACGACGAGGCGGAGATACGCGGACACCGCCGCACATACATAGGCGCCATGCCGGGACGTATAATACAGACCATCAAACGTTGCGGCTCGTCAAATCCGGTGATAATCCTCGACGAGGTGGATAAAGTGGGCGTGGGCAACCACGGCGACCCTTCTTCGGCCCTGCTCGAAGTCCTCGATCCGGAACAGAACACCACATTCCACGACAACTACCTCGACACGGAGTACGACCTGTCGAAAGTCCTGTTCATAGCCACGGCCAACAACGTGGCCAATATCAACCCCGCCCTGCGCGACCGCATGGAGATGATCAACATCCCCGGCTACATTCTGGAAGACAAGGTACAGATAGCGCTCAAGCACCTGGTGGGCAAAGAATCCGAGGCCCACGGCATATCGCCCAAGGATTTCAAACTCCCCGCGCCTGTCATAGAAAAAATAATAGCCGGGTACACGCGCGAATCGGGCGTAAGGACGCTCGACAAGCACATAGCCAAGATAGCCCGCCACCGGGCCAAACAGATAGGTTTCGGCGAGACGTTCAACGCACACATATCGGAGGACGACGTGGAAAAGATACTCGGCGTGCCTAAATTCCGCCAGGACATGTACGAGGTGGAGGGTATGACGGGCGTAGTAACGGGCCTGGCATGGACCGAAGTAGGCGGCGACATACTCTACGTGGAATCGATCCTCGGCCCCGGTAAAGGGGCGCTGGTGCTTACGGGCAACCTGGGCGAGGTTATGAAAGAGTCGGCCACGATAGCCCTGCAGTGGGTCAAGGCCCACAGCGCCGACCTGGGCGTCCCGCAGGAGAAATTCGAGAAGAACGACATAAGCATACACGTCCCCGAGGGAGCTATCCCCAAGGACGGTCCCAGCGCAGGCATCACCATGGTCACCTCGCTGGTGTCCACCTACACCGGCCGCAAGGTGCGTCCGCGCATAGCCATGACGGGCGAGACCACCCTGCGCGGCCGCGTAATGCCGGTGGGGGGCGTAAAGGAGAAGATACTGGCCGCCAAACGAGCCGGGATCACCGACATCATTATGAGCGAGGACAACCGCAAGGACATATCCGAAATAACCGCCGAATATGTGGCGGGCCTCACATTCCATTACGTAAGGACGATAGACGAAGTCCTGGCGCTGGCGCTCGAATCCTGACGCCATGGACGAGGGACTGCACGGCGTCGAGACGCACCCCCTCGAACCCTTCCTGCCCGAAGGCGGAAAACTGCTGATATTAGGCAGTTTTCCGCCTTCGCGCAAAAGGTGGGGCATGGATTTCTACTACCCCAACTTCCAGAACGACATGTGGCGCATAATGGGCCTGGCGTTCTTCGGCGACAAAAGCCATTTCGTCGACGGCAAACGTTTCGACGAGGCGCGCATACGCTGTTTCTGCGCCGGCAAGGGGATAGCTCTCTCGGACACGGCCCGCAAGGTAAAGAGGCTCAACGGCGACGCCTCGGATAAGTTCCTGGAAGTTATTGAGCCTTTCGACCCGGAGGCATTGCTCGCCCCGCTCCCCGAATGCCGCGCCATAGCCGTGACCGGGCAAAAGGCACTCGAGACCCTGCTCTCCGTGATGCAGGCTCCGGAGCCTGCCGTGGGTACGTTTTCCGAATTCACGTGGCGCGGACGAGCCATGCGCCTCTACCGCATGCCATCGTCGTCGCGGGCCTACCCCATGCCTCTGGAGCGGAAAGCCGCCGTTTATGCAGGCATGTTCGCCGGCGTAGGATTGTAGACTCCGCGGCAGGCCCCTTCCCGATCCGCCTTAAATCCGGCTTTGTTTTACTTCGGATTCGCGAAACTCACGTTCATTTACTGTCTGAACAGCAACTCTTTGGTTATTTCGTACATGGTTTTGCCCTTGTACGGCCCGGCAGGGTCGGTAACCGAAGCGTTGGCGTCCCACGAATCCTGGATGATGGGATAGACGAACGTGTAGCCCATCTTCGCCTGGTTGGGATAGATAGTGTTGCAGTAAATGTCGGCCTGGCGGTCGGGAGTGTTGGCGCGGAAGGCGTCCATAGTGCCGGGATAATCTATATACAGGTAAACCCGCTTGATATTCGCGAAACTGCGGATTTTGTCCACCGCTTCGCGGCTCACCTGCCACACGTCTTTCTTTATGTTGAAATCGGCGTAGTCTATCTGCGGATTATTTTTCTTCGAGCCGGTCATGTTCACCCCTATCTGCTCGTAACCTATACTGCGCAGCCGCGCGAACATCTCGTCGCGCTGGCGTGGGTCGGGATGTATGTCCGAGCAGTAGTAATCCCACACGTCGAGGTTGATGTTGCGTATGGGCCTTACAAGGGGCATGTCGTAGAGGGCCTGGGCGGATTCCCAAAAATATTTTCCCGATCCGCCCAACCACCGCAGGTTGAGCTTGGGTACTATGTGGCAATCGTCAGCCCCGGCAAGTATGGCCGCGTCGAGGAACTCAAGTACCGTCATCGGGGGATATCCCTGCCGCACCGGCACCGGCGCGGCGGGGTCGTGGTAACCGGTTATGAAGCGTTCCAGGCAGTTGGGTTTAAGCTCGGATATCATCTCCAGTATATCCTGCGCCGTGTAATCTTTCTCCAGACCGTGGCTTTTGGATGCCATCCAGTGGTCTTTAGAAAACGGGCTTGCCAGTGCAATTATCCGTATCTGCCTGTCCTGCGCCAGGGATCCACTCCCTAAAAGGACTACACCCGCCAGTGCAATAAATAAAAACCTTTTCATAAGAATTAAAGCTACCGCCGGTCTTTAAGGGCATGAGCAATATTGAGAACCCGTGCCGAATTCGCGAAACTCGCGTTATTTAGGAGCCTTTTTGTACAGGTATACGGCTATGAAAGAGTAGATTATATTCGGTATCCAAACCGACAGCGCGGGAGGCAGCACCCCTCCTTTGGCGAACTCTTCCGTAAAACGGCTCACCAATATATAGGAGAAGCAAAGCCCTATGCCTATGCCTATATGCAGGCCCGTGCCGCCGCGTACCTTGCGCGAGGAGAGCGAGACGCCTATCAGCGTAAGTATGAACGTGGAGAAAGGATAGGCGAAACGGCTGTGGCGCTCAACCTCGAACACCGCTATCATATCCGACCCTTTGAGTTTCTGCCCGGCGATAAAGCGCGTCAACGCGCCTATGTTCATCGTTTTGACCAGCTCTTCCACCCTCCCCAGTTCGGTGGGCGTAAGGTTGATCATCGTATCGAGCTTAGTGTGCTGCGTAAATATGTCTTCGTCGCCCTCGTAGCGGCGCTCGATGTATTTAGGGGCGCTCCAGCGTTTGGTCCCGGGGTCGAACGTAACGTTATAGGCCTCCAGGCTGGACACCACGTCGCGTCCCCGGTATTTCTCGAGGAACAGGTAGGAGGCGCGGCTGTCGCTCTGAGAAAAGTCGCGTATATAGACATACTGGCCCGGGGCCACCTGACGGTAGATATGGCGTTCGTAATGGAGCGTCTGGTTGCGTTTCAGGTAGCGCGACTCGAAATCGACCCTGCGGGCGTTGGCCCTCGGTATGACGAACAGGTTGAGCAAGAGGGCGACGGCGGTGATTATGAAGGCCGACAGGAAATAGGGCCACATGAGGCGTCTGAAACTAACCCCGCTCGAAAGTATGGCGATGATCTCGGTGTCGTAAGCCATCTTCGAGGTGAAGAAGATAACCGCGATGAAAGTGAACAGACCGCTGAACTGGTTGACGAAGAACGGGATGAAGTTAAGGTAGTAGTCGAAGGCTATCTGGGGGAGCGTAGCCTTCAGCTCCGTGAAGTCGTCTATCTTCTCGGCCGCGTCGAAAATGACCACTATCACGATGATCAGGGCTATGGCGAAGACGTAAGTCCCGAGGAACTTACCCATTATGTAGCGGTCGAGTATCTTTACTCCCGGATTTTTCAGCTTCATATTCCTTTACAGTCGTCGTATGAGTTTGGCTGCCGCCTCGGCCTTCCACGCGGCGAAATCGCCCGCCACGATATGCTCGCGCGCCTGCCGGACCAGCTTCATGTAGAAAGCTATGTTGTGCAGGCTGGCTATCTGGGCGGCCATCATCTCGCCCGACACGGCCAGGTGGCGCAGGTAGGCTTTGGTGTAGGCGTGGTCTACGAAGGCAGTCCCGTCGGGATCTATCGGCGAGAAATCGTCCCTCCACTTTTCGTTGCGTATGTTTATCACCCCCTCGGAGGTGAAAAGCATGCCGTTGCGGCCGTTGCGCGTGGGCATCACGCAGTCGAACATATCCACGCCGCGGTCTATGGCCTCCAGTATGTTCACCGGCGTGCCGACGCCCATAAGGTAACGGGGCCTGTCCTGCGGCAGGACGGCGTTAACCACCTCTATCATCTCGTACATGACAGGCGCGGGTTCGCCCACGGCCAGGCCGCCTATGGCATAGCCGTCGGCGTCGAATCGCTGCACGAAACGGGCTGATTGCTCCCTCAGGTCGGCATAGGCGCAACCCTGGACTATGGGAAAGAGCGTCTGAGAGTGTCCCCAGCGCGGCGAGGTGGAGGCGTAACGGTCGAAACAGCGCTCCAGCCAGCGGTGCGTCAGCGCAAGCGAGCGGGCGGCGTACTCCCTCGGAGCGTCGCCGGGGGGACATTCGTCGAAGGCCATCATGATATCGGCCCCTATGGTTCGCTGGGTGTCTATCACGTTCTCCGGGGTGAAGAGGTGTTTGGATCCGTCTATGTGCGAGGCGAAGCGGCACCCCTCCTCCGAGAGTTTGCGCACTCCCGCGAGCGAAAAGACCTGGAAGCCGCCGCTGTCCGTAAGCATGGGACCCTCCCACGAGCTGAAACGGTGTACCCCGCCGGCCTTTTCCATCACCTCCATCCCCGGACGCATGTAGAGGTGATATGTGTTGGCCAGGATTATGCTCGCACGGGCCTCGTCGCGTACGTCGCGATGGAAGACGCCCTTGACGGTAGCGCCCGTACCCACGGGCATGAAGACGGGGGTTTCGAAACTACCGTGGCCGGTGGTTATCCTTCCCGCCCTGGCGGCGCTGCCCGGAGCCTTATGTTGTAATTCAAATTCCACGGAGGCAAAGATACAGAAATTATTTCATGGCCGCTATATCATCGGAATGACGTTGGCCGCCGCCAACGCAACCACGATAAGCCAATAGAATGCGGCCGGCGCGGCGCCCGTACGCCTTACGAAGAACACCGGCGCAACCACGGCCCCTCCGGCGGCAATAAGGGGGAAAGGCAGGGCGCTGCGGCAGGGCAGCGCGAGCATGGCCCCGGCGACGACGGTCGAAAAGATGAAATAGCCCACTATACGCGCAGGGCGGGTACGCATGGATCGCGCCATGGCCGCAAACGAAAAGACAGACAGCAACAACAATATAACCGTCAAGCCGGCGGCCGCGATCCGAAAGACATCCGTCCCGGCAAAGGCCAGGGGACCTTGCGCAACCAGCGCTCGCCATATCTCCATTGCCGCGCGGGTGAATTCGCCGCCGGTCATCCATTCCGCATACGACCATGAAGCCAACGGCAGCAGCAGCCCCGCCACCGCCGTAACCGCCTCGCCGCCGCTTCGCCTGAAAAGGCGCAACCCCACGGGAAGGCACAGCCACATCGCCGCGGAATCGGGCAGCACCAGAGGCATGAACCCGAAAAGCATACCTCCCCTGAAAAGCGCGTCGAAAGACCACGCGCGCCTGAAACCGCTTATCGTGAAATGCGAACCCTCGATAAAAAGCCATGCGCACATCACGCCCCTGACGTCGGACGGGGTTACGTAGAAACCCATGCCTATGAGCAGGAAAAATATTGCCGGAAGAAAAGTCCTGGTCACCAGGAGCATATTCCCCGAGACGATGCGCATGACGCGCATGGCGCATATAAAAACCAGCGACAGGTAGAGCGCAGGGCGCATCCAAGGCACAGCGCCGAGCCATCCGTTTACCGTCCCACCCAGCAGCGGCTGCATTCCCTGAGGCGTTTCGGCAGGGAAGGGAGCGGACACGGCGCGACACCAGAACAGTCCGAGCAACAGGCCGAACAGGATGAGCGTCGAGGCGAGCGATTGCCTTGTTATGTCGGGTTTCACCTTACCGGGCGTGTTTTGCGGACCGGGCCGCTATTGCAGGTCTCTGCCTATATCCTTGCGGTAATAGGCGCCATCGAAGCGTATGCCGCCGAGGGTCCTGTAACTTTTATCCAAAGCCTCCTCCAGGGTGGCTCCCATGGAGGTTACGGCCAGCACGCGTCCGCCTGCGGTAAACGTCCTGCCCTCTTTGGCCGAGGTGCCGGCATGAAACACCACGCTTTCCGCCGGCGCATCCAGGCCGGTTATTTCCAATCCTTTGGGGTAATCGCCCGGATAACCTGCCGAGGTTGCCACCACGGTGGCCGCCGCCAGCGGCGACACGGCAAGGGTGTATTTGTCGAGCGTCCCGTAGGAGATCATGGCGAAAAGGTCTATCACGTCCGACTCTATGCGCGGGAACACGACCTCAGTCTCGGGGTCGCCCATGCGGACGTTGTACTCGATAACCTTCGGCTCGCCGCCGTCGCTCATCAACCCTATGAATATAAAACCTTTATACGGTATCTTTTCCTCCTTCAGGCCGCGTACCGTAGGTTCCACGATACGTTCGGCAACCTTGCGCATGAACTCCGCATCGGCGAAAGGCGGCGGCGAAACCGCGCCCATGCCGCCCGTGTTGGGACCGGTGTCGCCCTCGCCCACCCGCTTGTAGTCCTTGGCTACCGGCAGTATACAGTAATGCTCGCCGTCGGTGGCCACGAAAACAGAGCATTCTATGCCTTTCAGATGCTCTTCGATGACCACCGTATCGCCCGCCGCGCCGAATTTTCCGGCCAGCATCGAGCGCAGTTCTTCCTTCGCCTCCTCCAGCGCATCGGGGATCACCACTCCTTTACCGGCGGCAAGACCATCGGCTTTAAGGACATAAGGCCCAGGCAAAGATTCAAGGAACGCGTCCGCCTCGTTTATCGTAGCGGACGAAAAGCTGCGGTAGGCCGCCGTGGGAATGCCGTGGCGCATCATGAAAGACTTGGCGAAATCCTTGCTCCCCTCCAGGCGCGCGCCCGCCATCGACGGACCCACGACAGGCACGTGGCGGATATCGCTGTCATCCTCGAAGAAGTCGTAGATGCCGCGGACCAGAGGTTCCTCCGGCCCCACGACAACCATATTGATGTTGTTGTTGGTTACGAATTGTTTCACCGCGCCGAAATTGGTCGGGCTGAGATCGACGTTGGTGCCGAGCGACGCCGTCCCGGCGTTACCGGGAGCGATGAAGAGACGGGCAAGTTTGGGACTCCGGGCTATGGCTGCTGCGAAAGCATGCTCGCGGCCGCCGGACCCCAGGAGCAACACGTTTACCTGTTCGGGTAATCTCATCTATATCAGTCGTTTAAAAAAGGGATCAGTATCGAATTAAGTTTCTCGTATTCCACCAAAAAACCGTCGTGTCCGAATTCCGAGCTGAGCAGGTGGAGCGTACTGTCGGAAATATGGCGGTAGAGGAAAATCTGCTCGGCCACAGGAAAGATAATGTCCGAAGATATGCCCACGACCACCGTCCGGCAGGTTATCAGCCCCAGCGCGCTCTCCACCCCGCCGCGGTAACGCCCCACGTTGTGCGAGTCGAAAGCCTGGGTGAGGCGGTAATAGGAGTAGGCGTTGAAGCGCCGCGCCAGTTTCTCGCCCTGGTATTGCTGGTAGGTGGTGGCCCTGAAACCCATAAGTTTGTACATCGTGTCGGTCTCCTGCTGGGTGGCGTTGTAGGCCGGAGCGCCGCGATAGCTCAGCAAACCTATCGAGCGCGATACGCGCATGCCTTTCCTGCCCGCCTCCTCATGGTCGTCGCCGTAGGTGGCGTCCGTCTCTATGGCCATGCGCTGCGACTCGTTGAAGGCTATGGCCCACGGCTGGCTGCGAGCGGCGGTGGCTATAAGGATAAGCCTGTCGGCGAAATCCGGTTTGATAATAGCCATCTCCATGGCCTGAAAACCGCCTATAGACGAGCCTACCACGGCGCGGCAATGTGTTATGCCCAAATGCTCGGCCAGCAGGAAATGGGCGTTGGCCATATCCCTTACGCTAACGAAAGGGAACGACGAGAAATAGGGCCTGCCAGTGGCCGGATTATCGGACAAAGGCCCTGTGGAGCCATAGTGCGATCCGATGATATTGGCGCACACGGTAAAATAGCGGGCCGGATCGAGGAAACGCCCCTCCTCGACGGTATGGGGCCACCAGTCGGCCACATCGGAGTTGGCCGTAAGGGCGTGGCACACCCACACGACGTTATCGCCGCGCAGGTGTCCGAAAGTGTGATAGGCTATCGTGAGCGAGGGAAGTTCCTCGCCGCTCTCGAGCCTGAAGGGACGGTCGTATTTAAAGTAGCGTACGGGCATGGGCCGGGATAGTGGAAATTCCGATAATTTGGCAAATTTACAAACTTTTGCGGATTTACGGCAGGGACACAAGTAAAATAGGGGCAAAATAAAAATGCCCTGGAATTTTGTTTTTCCCGCAGCAATATTTACTTTCACATGATTTTTATTATAATAAAATGGAACGGACAACCCAAACTCTTCTTTTTTCCACCCTTGCGGCAGCCGCCTCCGGCATGGCCACGGAAGCGCAGGCGGCAGACAAAGCCCCGCGCAAAGACCAGCGTCCCAATATTGTGCTGATTATCTCGGACGACGTGAGACGTCTGGATCTCGCATGTTACGGAAGCCCCGATTCGAAAACGCCAAACATAGACCGGCTGGCGGCAGAAGGGATGAAATTCAACAATTTCTTCCAGGCCACGGCCATGTCCTCGCCAACGCGCCACTGCCTGCTCACGGGACTCTACCCGGTTCGCTCCGGAGCCTACCCCAACCACACGTTCATCAAAGACAGAGTGAGTACCCTGCCCCAATATCTGAAAAAAGCAGGCTACCGCGTGGCCCTGCAAGGCAAAAGGCACATATCGCCCGAGTCGGCCTTCCCGTTCGAATATCTCGGCAAGACCGGCGACAACGTAGACATATCGCTCATAGAACCCTTCGTGTCGAAAATGGCTAAATCGGGCGAGCCGTTCTTCCTGTATATAGGCTCGCACGACGCCCACTCGCCCTGGACGCGCGGCGACCGATCGCTGTTCGACGCCAAAAAACTGACCCTGCCGCCTACGCTGGTAGACAACGAACTGACGCGCAACAACTACCGCAACTACCTGGCCGAGATAAACCTGCTGGATTCCGACGTAGGCCGCGTGGACGCCCTGATAAAAAAATACAAGCTCGACAGTAACACCATATTCATCTTCACCAGCGAGCAGGGCCACTCCTTCCCCTTCGCCAAGTGGACGTGCTACGACGCGGGAGTACGCACTGCCTTCATAGTCCGCTGGCCGGGGGTGACCATGCCCGGTTCCGTCAGCGACGCATACTGCGAGTACGTGGACGTGACGCCCACCCTGTCCGATATAGCCGGAGCCAAAACCGACGATCTGGACGGGCGCAGTTTCCTGCCAGTGCTGCAGGGAAAGGCCAAAGAGCATAAATCGGAAGTTTACGCCATCCACACCACCCGCGGCATACACGGAGGAGCGCCCTACTTCGGGGTGCGCATGGTGCGCGACGCGCGTTTCTGCTACATCCTCAACCTGACGCCGGAAGCCAAATTCCAATGCGCCGCCAACACCCCGAAAAACCAGATGTGGGCGTCGTGGGTTGAAAAAGCCAAGAGTGACAGTTTCGCCGCCAGCCGCGTGGAGGCCTTCAGCCGCCGCCCGGGCGAGGAGCTGTACGATATGGAGAAAGATCCATACCAGATGCATAACATAGCGGCCGATCCGGCTTACGCTGCAGAAAAGAAACGTCTGGCCGCCCTGCTGAAAAAATGGATGGAGCAACAGGGCGACAAAGGGCAGGCCACAGAGATGGACGCACTGAAGCACCTGGCAAAAAACATGGACGAAGATTAGAATTCCCATTAAAACCCATTTCAATAACCTTTAAAACCACCTGACCATGAAAAAGATCATTGCAATTATCGCAGCCCTGGCCGTATGCGCAGCCGTTTCGGCTCAGAAACAGGAGAAAACTCCCGCAGAGAGGGCGGCCGCCGACACAAAAAAACTCCAAACAGAATACAGCCTGACCGACGATCAGGCCAAACAGGTAGAGACCGCCTATCTGACCCGCTACAACAAAATAGCCGAGATATCCGAAAACGCCGATCTGAGCAAAGAGGAAGCGACCAAACAAAGGGGTGCGGCAGTGGGGAAATTCAACAAATCACTCAAGGAGATACTCACCACCGAGCAATTCCAGGCCTATACGGATGCAGTGAAGGCGAAACAGCCCGGAGGCGATAAAAAGCCCGCAGAAGCGCCAAAGAAAGGCAAAAAATAGCAGAGACATTTTTATAAACGCATGGACCCGGCCATATTGGCCGGGTCCATGCGTTTAATTGGATCAGTCTCAATTATGTGTGGACGCGCGCTATGCACGGCGTCGTTAACGTAAGGCTCAGCGCTTCCCTGCGGCACGCATCTGAGCGCCAACCTGTTTTCAGACTCATACGTTTCATTCGGCGATATATATCGCTATACGCCTAAGACTCCGTACTTTCCGGGAAAGTGACCTTTCTGAGTACGGCCGAACCTACTGGAACCAGATCGAAGTTACGAGGTTGCCCGTCCAGCAGGAACGGAGCGGAGATCGTCCCGTAGGGGGTGTCGAAAGGATAGTCGCGGTTGGGGTTGGCCGCGGGAGTGTATTTATAGGAGTCGGGCTTGCGGGCCTGCAGGAGCGCAGGATGCGCCGGCGTCGCCAGCCCGTCGAAAAGCTTGCGGGCCTGGGCCGCTTCGCCGGGTTCTATGTCGAAATTGGCCAGGCCGTCGTACGGGAAGGTCTTGGTGGCTTTGCGTTTGTCGGCTATCGGCAGGGCGTAAATCAACGCACCCCTCTGCACGTAATTCTCATTGTTGATGAAATGGCGCAGGACTATTCCGTCGCCGAAGACAACTTCTACGCGGTCGCCCTTCCTCCACTCCTTGGTGACGGTTATATAACCGTCGCCGCGGCGTTCGACTGCGGCCCCGGGGGCCGTCACGACGGTGGAGGCCGACCACTCCGGATCGCGGAGCGTGAGGGTGAACTTCACGGGCTTTTCCGGAGCTATCTCGAATACCACGCTGTTCTCGAATGGATACATCGTCTTCTCGTCGACGGCCACCGTCGTGCCGGCTATCTCAGTCCGCAGCGCCGACGGGCCGTAAAGCGCGGCCAGGATGCCGCCCGGCGCTTTCATCCACATATTGGCCACATAGTAGGCGGCCACCTTGCCCGCGTTGAGGTTGCAGCAGGCTACGCTGTGGCACGCGGCCACCTGGGAGCGGAAACCGGACGAGAAAAGGGCGTCGAAACGGTTATCGAACGTGGAGTACGATATAGCTTTCCCGTCGGGCAAACGCGCGCCCTGGGCGGCGTTGAACATAAGGCTCTCCACCATATCGCCAGACGAGCGGCCGCCGAAACGGCGCAGGGCGTCCGAAAAACTGATGCATCCCTCGGTGATGGAGCAATATTCATAAGGAAGCGTGGGCGAGCCGTAGTTGCCCATGACGCTCTCATGGACTATATGATCCATCGCGATCGCTCCGGTGGGGCATTTCGAGAGCGAATATTTGTAAAAGATATTGTCGCACGCCTGCCTGAGATCGGCGCGACCGGTGGCCGAGCAGAGCCAGAACACCACCCTTATATGCTCAAGAACATGCACCGAATGTTCGGCGAAGAGGCGGTTGCGGTCGAGCAGATTGCCCAATTGGCAATCGACGTTGCCTATCTTCTGCGGGGCTTTACTGTAGTCGTCGTAGAGCCACAGGGCGAAATCGAGGTAGCGCCTGTCGCCCGTAAGGCCGTAGAGCCACTCCATCGTCTCGCAAAACATAAGGCCGTGCGTAAGGCCGCCGCCATTGGGCTTGGGCTGATTGAAATAGGACTTGCCGCTTTTGATGTAACGGCTTATGGTGTAGTCGGCTGCACGTTTGGCGGCATCGTAGTAACGTTTGTCGCCCGAATATTCGCTCATGGCCAACAGGGCGTTGAGCATGCGGCTCTGCGCCCACAGCTCGCCGTTCTCGTTAAGGAGGTTGTCGAGGCGACACTCCTCGTCGTATATGCCTATGTAGCCCGACGGCTCCTGATTGGCAACAACCTTGTCGAGTATGGCGCGAGCCTTCTCCATCCAGGGCTTGTAGCCCGACACATAGGCGTTGCGTACCACCAGGTCGGCCCAATAGCCTTCGTGTTCGCCAGCCCACCACGTTTCGCGGCGAGTCTCCCATGCGCCTGTTTTGCTTATCGAGTAATTCTTCTTTTTGACCGGGCCGAAAGCGTCGCCCTGCATGGTAGGCTGCAATTTATCGTAAACAGATATGTATCCAGTAGTTATATCACGCTCTATCTGATTGAGCAACCATCCGGACGCCTTGATGTCGCCCAAAGGAAGTTTTTCGAAAGAGTCTGCGCGGGCGGACAGCGCCGCCACGGCAAGAAGCAATACGATGATTTTTTTCATGATTCGTCGGTTAGGTGGTTAGTGGAGGTTCAAAGATAAAAATATTTCCGGCAAAACAGGGATCCGGCTCCAATTATAGGCCGGCGCCGCCGCGCATCTGAACACCAACATATTCTACAGGCCGACTCCAAAACAGGGGCGAAAAGGGACTCAAATAACTTCGATGCAAAATTTAAACGGTTTCTAACTTGAATGTCTGTATGTATCGATGAATTAACCTGTTTCCCGTATTCGAGCCCGCCAGACTCACATTAGATCAGCTTCGATGCCCGAAAATACATACAACCCTCCTAAATTCCCCTTTTCAAAGGGGGATTTTGCCAAATCCTTAGGCTTTGGCTTAAAGGAATATATCTGGAACCAAATATTTACCGTCTTGCCAATTGGCAAGGCTCACGTTAATTTAGACCGGAAATTGTGACTGATTTTCAGAAACCATGGAAATTTTTGCAGTTATGCAAAAATGTTTATCTTTGCACTTCCAAAAAGTGTCACCAACCACAAGCCCGGATGGCGGAATCGGTAGACGCGTTGGTCTCAAACACCAATAACCGCAAGGTTGTGCCGGTTCGACCCCGGCTCCGGGTACAGAAAACGCCTAACAATCGCTTGATTATCAGGCGTTTTTATTTTGCCGGGGCGCAAATAGGGCGCAAATTTTAACCAAGTATCAGAAACCGACCTTTCTCAAATATAATCATTTTTCGCTCTCGCGCTGTGTTCTGCGACTTTTTTCTACTCCACAACTGACTGCGTGCAATCGACACGGCGGATAGAGCATAGCAAAAATGTTCTTTAGCATCAATTTTTGGTCGATAATAATGCAGTGCCCTTATATACAGGTGGTTAAATGTATGTATTTGGCAGTCATACTGTTACAGCCAAATATAGTGCCGTATTGCACGTTTTTAGTCTAATAACGGCTAAACGTCGGACTCCGAGCCGCCGAAAATAATGTTTTTAAGCACGTTTCGGCGGCTCGACGTTAAAACTGAAACCTCAACAGGTGGCACCCCTATTAGCGTTGACCGACCTCTGAGCCACCGGAACATCGTAAAAAAATTTCAAACACAATTTTCGTTAGCCTACCTTATTTTTGCATGAGATGACGATTGGGGTCATTGTCGGCCATATACTCCATATCTTCCCAATATTTGCAACTTTCGTCGGTAAAAAATACCCGTATATCGAAAGTCATAAGCATCCCAAAACCGTTACGCATCCTTAGGCGGTGCGTCATACTGTACGATGATGGAGCTATACCAGTCTTCTCGCCGATAAATTGCTTTGAGCCAGTTCCGGCATAAGATGAATTAAATTCGACACGCCCCCAAGCTATCGGCTCATACGAGTCGCCCTCTGGCGCTTGTCGAAAACGTGTTTTTACCGTAGCTCTCGCTTGTCGCTCTTGTTGCGTTAAATCGGAGCAGGCTGTAGTGGCTACAAACGTAAGCACAACAGTGGCTGTAAATAAAAGTAGTTTTTTCATGTGTTTACCAATTACAATTCACTCATATTCATTCGTCTTCAAGTTTATCCTTGATTTTTCTTATGTCCGATGAAGCGTTACCAGATGCGCGTAGCACAGCCCATAGCACAATTGCCATTAGGAGAACCCCCGCTGCAATTAAAACGGTATTCAGCCCCGTCCATACTCCCCAGAAATTCGTTTCAAGCGCGCCTATGATAAATAGTATTATAGCCAAAATGATTCCGCATACCAAAATAATTGTCGCAACTGTTTTTAAAGTAGCGGCTTCCGGTCGCTTGTCGGTTTGTTCCGACGTATATTCTTCCGCTTGTTTGTATTTAACCTCTATGGGACATCCACAGTTAACGCAGGATTTAGCTTTGTCGCTAATCTCTTTTCCGCACTCCGAGCATTTGATAATCATAAAGTCATATTTTTAGTTTGTTTGTTCTTAACGTCATACTTCTAAACGGCCAAGTTCGGGAAGCAGATAAACTCATATTCTTGTTGGGTTCTTTACGTTTGTATTATGTCGTTAGTTTTGTGGTGAGGCCAACGTATAGGCATTAAACACATACGTTAATGGAGGCTCATGTTTCAATCTTATATTTTCGTTTCGTTGAGGTCTATTAAATACAAAACGGCGAGCTGTTGTCAGCATCGCCATTTCAAGTTACGTTCACAAAAAACGTGGACTAAACTATTATCTGCTTCCCTCGGTCTTGGCCAACCTCGCATAACAAATAAATAAGTAAAGCCCACGCGAACGTGGGCATTAACGTATTTTTTCTGTTATGCTTCAAAACGGCCAAGTTTGGGAAGCGAAAAAAAGCTAATGCTATTAATCCGTATTTTATCTACGTTTCTGTTTCGTCGAAAATGGTATTAGTTAAAACGTTTTTGTTTTGTCTAAGGTTGGTGCTGTTAAAGTCCGGTTATAAATCGCTTCAATAAAGCCTACCCGAACTCCGGATAATGCAAAGCTACAAATATTTTGCGAAAGAAAAACAAGGTCAGCTAAGTCTAAATTGTTGAGGTGAAAATTGCACAAGATAATCGGCAATATCAAAACCCGCTTTCCGTTCCTGCTCAGTGGCTTGCTGTTCAATCAATGACGAAACGGAAGCGGTACATATTTTTGATAACCCTTTGGCCTTTTCGCTCCATTTATCATATTGCCCACTATCGGGAAAGAGTATTACATTTCGCCCTTTCAGTACAGAGCATCTATCGGCGTTCAATCCCTCGCTCCCACCGCAAGCAACCCATATCATATCAGGCAAATAAATACTTGCTATTACCGCCGTTTTTTCGCTTTCAACAATAGCGACCTTTTTCGTAGCGTCATGCAAAAGGTGTTCGCCGAACAAACATTGAGAAAGAATAAAGTTCGACTTCAAAACACTATGCACCCATTGCACCGGTGACGTTATGTCTTTACGCCGGTGTCCGTCCTTGCCATACACAATAATTTTTCCCGTTCTTATTTTCCCTTGCAGGTCGATTTGCCAAAAGCAAGTGCCGCCGTTTAGTAAAGTCCCGACGAAATAACGCCCGATTGCTTCGCTTGCCTGCTTCTCGCCGACTACCCCTATCAGCCATTGGGCAAATTGGTTTTTCTCGTAACTGGATAAAGATTTTTTGAATAACTCTATATTGATGAAAGAGGGTCGAGGCTTGGGCGTTGGCCTCGGACGTGGCACATATTCCCTTTTGCTATCAAAAGAAATTCTATTGTCAGTAAAATATTGCTTCGGGGGATAGTGGTGTCCGCAATTGTCAGCACGATCGCATTTGCCAACGGTCGAATGTAGCGGACTACCCGTGTGGTTATCAATGTATAATACAAACGTTTTCCGTTTACATCTGGGGCAAATATACTTTTTACTGCTTTTATCAAGCGAATATCTATAATTTTTCATGTCAAAATTCACTAACGCTTTATGGTTTTACATTTCACCTCCTCTTTCCATTCAGTAGGAACGGTGTCATTTTCTATCCAATCAATCAATTGCAGAATGACATCTTTATCCAATTTCTCCCCACTGTCTTTTACTGCAAATACTTTTACCGTACATATTGTTCCTAAATTATCTATGCGTTTCACCATTTTGCTAAACCCGTCCCAAGATGTAGCGAAAACCAATACCTTAAAATCTAACTCCATTGAAATGGCGGCCATTTTTGTATAAGGAACTCTTTGTTCCCAACCAAGAGATAGCGTGCTATAAACTTCACGTCCGGCATTTGATAACGCTGCCATTTTGAAGATTTCGGGATTGCAAGGCCAAACAGGACTTTCGTATTTGGAATAGTAATCACAAATAACTCTGCATACGTCAAGGGGGTCAAGAACAGATGCCTCGTTTAATAACTCCGTGAGTTGCTTATTCTGAATCTGATTTATCTTTTTCATAATTTGTTGTTTTTATCGTCCAGTCCGTCCGTATCGCCCAAGTTTTATATGATTTTGGACGATATGGACGATTCGGACTTTGATTTAAAACTTCTTTTTAATGAGGCTATTTGCTTGATTTTTCGATATAAACATACCTCTCGCCGCTTTTATGGATATTAAATTGCTTCTTCCGCAATCTGTCAGCAAAAGTTCGATTGCTACACGCGCGGTATCCGTCTTCACAGCAGTATGTTTTATATTCGTAGTAAAGCTCTCTCAACAAACGTGATTCGTTGTTGCTTGGTTGGTATTCATTATCACTCAAAAACATCTGCACACTATCACTTTCAGCTTGGTATTGTTTCAGAGCTTCGGCGGCTACGTTGCAATCAGTGAACTTTTTGTTTGACAAGAGCCTTTCCAAGCCGCCCAAAACCCAAAGGAACACCCCTGCAAGCTCTTTTTCGATGATTTTTCGGTGCAGTTCTTTATCTTGTTCGGCCTCGGGTATCGTCTCCAGAAACGGCACGATTAGAAACCTGCGGAAAAAGGCGGTTGTCTGTTCCGTATCTTTAGGTAGTTCGTTTGCGTTGAAAATCATTTTCGCATAATTCCTTACTTCAAAAGGCTTCCCGTATGGACTTCGTGCGGTAAACGTTTCGCCGCTCGCAAGTTTCTTGAATAAATCTGTATTCATTTCCCGGCTGATTTCACTCGCGTAATTCAGCAGCTTATTTGCAATTTCAGCCCGATAGTAGCCCGTTTTGTCAGTAAGTTCGAAAAGCGTGTAGGTGCTTACATTTTCACGTCCTAACAACGCTGTCAGCACTTCAAAAAACACCGATTTCCCATTCGCACCGCTACCGTAAAGGATTAGGCACTTTTCAAATTTCAACCCGCTCCCGTGCCGGATAAATAAATATCCGGCATATTCAGCTAAAACCGCTTGCGCTGTCTCGTCCGGCAGAACACGGTTAAGGTATTGCGTAAATATCGGGCAAGTCGCCTGCTTGTTGTACTCAAAAGGTAGCTGATACGTTAAAAAATGAGTCGGCGAGAAGGGGATAAGTTCTTGCGTCTGCGTACTTATGCGGAACGTCCCGTTGGTTAGATTGATTAGAACGGTATCATTGTCGTATTCCGGTGGCTGCAAGTGCGCTGAAAATAAAAACTGCTCGTAAAGTTCTTTGACAAATTTGTAATCATCTGCCAACGTCTGTTTCAATCCCATAGCTTTAGCGCAATCCGAAAGAAAATGCTTCAAATCGTCCTCGTTAAGCGTTTCCCAATACGCGCCGTTATATAAAAAACAAAAGCCGCCCTGTTTACACAACGCCCAATTATTTGCCTGCGCTATTTTCAGAATTTCGTCTAATATCAAAACCCTGATTTCGGAACGGTTTACTTTTTTCTCTTTACGTTCTTCGTCCGGCAGGTTCGGGTATTGCATTTCGGCAAAATCAATCGGCTGTATCTGCTCAAGTAGCGATTTAAGAATGTTCGCCTTTGTTTTGTGCAGCTGTTCCGTCATCAATAGCGACATTTCTGCTTTTATAGCATCTGGCGTTATCTTGCTTAACTCGAAGTCAGGCTGAAAGCGTTTTGTGCTATCATCTTTTTCATTAGTTGTCATATTTACCTCCTTTCTCGTGAACGTCCGCCTACCTTGTTTTGCATACAGTACGTTTGCGCCTGCTCTTCTATTTCCGCTGAGGTGCTTACACGGTTTTGTGTCAACCACGCTTCCAATTCGACACGATTGAAATAAACAAGCTTGCCCGTTGGCTTGAAATGCGGCACCCGTTGCTGAGAGGTGAGTTTGTAGAGGTAAGATTTCGATAAGCCAGTAAACCTTGCTGCCTCGTCAAACGTTAATACCTTTTTGGAGGTTAGCCCAGCCATCTTTAGGCTCTCCTCGACCACTTCTAATCTTTGTTCAACTCCCATAATTCAAAATTTATTTATGGATTAGTGGCGGTATGGGGTAAGGTTACAGGCTTCCCCATCTTTGCCTTGCCGTTAGTGGTTGTGGCTGTAACTCCACAACCATTATCCGGCATTACAAAGGTAGGTACATAAAGCCATCGTAACCAAGTGAATATCAATATAAAAAGCGACCACAAAAGAGGTCGCTTAAAGGTCGCACGTGGTCGCGTATGCTATAAATCAGTCAGTTGCAGGGTCGCTAAATAATCACTTAATTTGTCGCTGTCTTTACTTTGCTTTCGCTCTTTATCGGGCTTAGCTAAACGTAGAGGTTTGCCATCTCTGTGATAAATGAGAATATTGGGTGTTTGTCGCTCTACCTCTGCTTTAATTAGGTTGCCTCTTATTTTGTCGTGCGTTAGTAGCTCCCTTGCAAGTTGCTTATTTTGCATCCACCTCAAAGTTGGTGCCGTTGCATCTTCTATATAAGGTCTGCCATTCTCGCAGATAGTTTCTTGTAGCCACGTCAAAACTTTTGGAGGAATATTTAGCAGTTGTTTTGGCTGTTTTATGGTCTGCAATTTTTCAACCGGTGGTTGAGGATTAGCTATCGTCTCCACACTTTCTACGCGGCCAATATATTTGCTTAAAAAACGTTTTACAAGCACCGCACAACGCACTAAATGTACAGCCCGTATCTTTATATAAGTATTTGATAGCGGCCGTAACTTAGGATTATACTCATACCAAGACATATCAGGCCACGTATACGCATTTCCTTTTTCTACCTTTCCGTTGTTAATTCTCAAAAGCAGTATATCGCCGTAAAAATGGTGAAAGTTATTTTCGCGTCCCCCTAAAGTACAATAAATTTCATGCAAAATATTAGCATCTACATCATTCTTTCTGCCTGCGGTCAATAGTGATTGTGCTTCCCATAATTCGGGTCTCTCAACCTCCCACGCTTTGATAATCTGTTCACAGGTGGACAAGTGTTGCGTTAGAATTTTATTCAGAGTTTCGGTGTTATGTTTTATAAGATACTTCTTTACCTCTTTTTCATATTCAATTCTATTGCAAAAAGGATATGTT
>JAVBOW010000010.1:0-110890 GCA_031550125.1 Rikenellaceae bacterium | reverse complement strand
GTTTTTCAAAAGCAGTAACGATATATGGGTATGTCAAAAAAAAAGGGGGGGGGCGAGGCGCCGGTATCCCAAAAAGCGCAGCACAGGCAGTAAGGTGGGTCGGCGCTAAAACACCTCCTTTAATATCTGTATGGATTGAATGGAATGGATGGAGTCGAGGTGGAAGCCGAAATAGGTCATCATTGCAGACAAAAACTCCGACCTGCGCGTACGCGACAGCCCTATATTGCCGAGTTCGCCGATGGGGGTATTGATCATGCATGCAAGAACGGCGGCGTTATCCGGATCTAAAGCAAGGCGATGCCGGGGAGAAAAAGGGGTAAATACGCCCTCCCTGATATCGAACCAAGCCCCCGGCAAGTGGGCGTTGCCCGGATAAAAACCAAGATAATAGCTCAGCCGCACAAGAAACCAAAGATGGAAATTAGACACGCCATCCTCCATGCCGTCCAGGGCCTGAACGGCATTATAAACAAACTCAAATAAAGTGGCATTGGGTTCAACCTCGCGGACAAGCTTATAGATAGTCTCGGCCATGAAAAGAGAGATGGTGCTTTTGCGCACATCGAAGGGGATTGCCGACAAAGGCGTCAGGTTGCACATCTCACGTATGCGATGCATATGCGATCCGCCCGGCTCAATACCCTCTATATCCAAAATAAACATCGGCTGCAGCAACGACCCTTTATTTCCCTTTCCATGCTTGCTCCGCACGCCCTGCACCATATAGCTCTGCCGTCCGTGCGTATCTGTAAGAAGATAGGCGACGACGGACGAATCGCCGTACTTGACCGTATGCAGGACAATCGCCCTGGCCTTATATGATCTCACTGCAAAAAATTTAGACAGATTCTTAGAATCCGTTATCAGGAGCGGCTATCCGGGCAAGGTAATCGGTAAGTTTTTCGACGGCCCTGGCCCTGTGGCTGACAGCGTTTTTAGCGGATGCATCCATCTCGGCAAAGGTAACGTCGAATCCCTGCGGGATGAATACGGGATCATACCCGAAACCCATATTACCGCGCGGAGCATCGGCAATGCGTCCCTTAACCTCGCCCTCGAAGATAAGTTCCATACCGTCGCCCAGGATGAGGGCTATGACGGTTCGGAAACGCGCCCCGCGGTCGGCCTGACCCTGCATATTCTTCAACAACAGGCGCATGTTGGCCAAGGGATCTTTGTCCGTTCCGGCGTAACGCGCCGAACGGACACCCGGGATGCCATCCAATGCCCTGACCTCCAATCCTGTATCATCGGCAAAACAGGCCATGCCCGTCTTTTCGTAAACATAACGAGCCTTCTGCAGGGCGTTGCCCTCCAGAGTATCGGCATCTTCCGGAATATCGCCGGTTATACCTACGTCGGCCGAAGAGAGTATCTCGAAACGATCGCCCAATATCTGGCGAACCTCTATCAATTTATGTACATTGCCCGTAGCGAAAACTATTTTCATGGCTATCTGTTCTTTGCCGTCAGCGCATCGAGGTTTTCATCGGCCTCTATCTTGTCTATGATGGTTTTCACAAGCGCGTCTATATCTTTGCCGGCCGAATAATCGGCCGGGCAAACGTAGCTTACGCGGTTGTCGCGGATGAGGGTCTTCATGTCTTTCGACTCCTCGGGCGCGGACGGGTCGAATACAGCTATCGAATGGCCGCCCTGTTGTTTGATCAGCTTCATACATGGAATGTCGGTAGTTCCATCACCGAAATATATCATCCGACTGAAAGGAACCGGACGGTTGTGTTCGGGAATGTATTTATTTACCTTCACGCTGTCGTAAACCGAATCGACGCCTTTGTTGATCTTGAAGATAAATTGGGTTTTATTGGTGTAATTCACCGCCACTGCCGGCCAGTAAGCCACCCCGTCAACGTCGTACAGGAATGAACAGGCGAATATCTTGCGAAACTCGCCGGCAATGGCCGTTCCCTCTATCATCTCCTTGAGGCCCGACGAATTTATGTAATGGTGCAAGGTTATACCTTTGGCCTCGGCATATTTATTGATGCGCTGAAACCATCCCAAAACGCCAGGATACAGCGTTATACGCGCGCCAGACTCGCGGAAAGCCTCGCGCTTGAGCGACATACCGGACGATCGCGCCTCGTGTATCATTTTGTACATATAGGTAAGTATCTGATCTGCATCCTGTTCCTTGGCCATACGGTTGCTCGCCTCCCAAAATTCGCGGTTAGACTTGCCCACGGCGGGAATAAAATCGTATTCCTGCATATTGCCGGCGGACAGCGTGCCGTCGAAATCGTATATCAATGCGATAGTTAGAGGAGTTTTCATAAAATTGTCGGTTTACTGCGGGTAAAGGTACGAAATTTGTCTAAATTTGTCGAAAAGCAAAACATAACAGCCATGACATTCAACGATATTATTTCCCATCGCCGGAGCCGCCGGCGTTTCGAAAGCCGTCCGGTGGAGAAAGATAAGATAGACGCCATACTGCGGGCCGCATTCAAAGCTCCGTCATCCAAAAATTGCCGCAGCACACGCCTGGCCGTGGTTGAAGACAGGGAGACCCTTGCTAAAATAGCCGACATGCGCTCTACCGGATCGGCGTTCGTCAAAGACGCGCCGGTGGCTATAGTGGTTATGGCCGACCCCGCGCTAACCGACCTGTGGGTGGACAACTGCGCCATAACCGCAACGATAATACAACTGGCCGCCGAATCGCTGGGCCTGGGTTCGTGCTGGGTCCACGTTAACGGACGCCTGCACCGCGAACACCAACCTGAAAAAGGCGCCGCAGGAGAGTACCTGCACACGTTCCTTAATGTGCCAAAAAACTATAACTTTTTGTGCGTTATAGTATTGGGGTACCCTTCCGACAATCCTAAGCCTCATCCGGAACAGGACGATTCGGATAAAGTATTTTTTATTTAACGGGTTATATCCGTTACGTAACATTCCGGGGAGGCTCAGGTTTCTCCGGAATGTTCTTTTATGCACGTACGATTCGCGCTAATTGCAAAAAAATCTTTAGTTTTGTAGTTTCGAAAATCCATATGTAATGGCTACAGGTAATGAAGTTTCGGGCAACGTCGAGCGCCCGCTCAATTTTTTGGAAGAGATAATAGAGGCCGATATAGCCCGTGGCGAAAGCCGCGTCCATACGCGATTCCCGCCGGAACCCAACGGCTACCTGCATATAGGACACGCCAAGAGCATCTGCCTTAATTTCGGTCTGGCAAAACGCTACGGCGGCCTTACCAACCTTCGTTTCGACGACACCAATCCCGTAAAGGAAGATGTGGAATATGTCGATTCCATAAAGCAGGATGTCCGGTGGTTGGGTTTCGAATGGGCGGGCGAATACTATGCGTCCGACTATTTCGAGCAACTTTATGAATGGGCCATAGTACTTATAAATAAAGGATTGGCTTATGTGGACGATCAGACGCAAGAACAGATAAGGGCCACGCGAGGGACGGTGACCGTTCCCGGAGCCGAAAGCCCGTGGCGCAACCGCAGCGCAGAGGAAAACCTGCGGCTGTTCGCCGAAATGAGGGCCGGCAAGTATGCCGACGGAGAGAAGGTGCTGCGCGCGAAAATAGACATGGCGCATCCCAATATGCTTATGCGCGACCCTATAATGTACCGCATAATACACGCCGAACACCATCGTACGGGCAATAAATGGTGCATCTATCCAATGTACGACTACGCCCACGGCGAGAGCGACTCCATAGAGCGTATAACGCACTCCGTATGCACATTGGAATTCGACGTCCACCGCCCTCTATATGATTGGTTCATAGAACGGTTAGATATATTTCCAAGCCATCAGTACGAGTTCGCCAGGCTGAATCTCACCTACACGATGATGAGCAAGCGCAAGCTGTTGCAGCTCGTTCAGAACAAATACGTCATGGGTTGGGACGACCCGCGCATGCCGACTATATGCGCCCTGCGCCGCCGTGGATACACGCCCGAATCGGTAAGGGCCTTCGCCGACCGGGTAGGGGTGGCCCGCCGCGACAACGTTATAGATTACAGCCTGCTGGAATTCTGCGTACGCGAAGACCTCAACCGTATAGCCGAACGCCGCATGGCAGTCATCAACCCGCTTAAGGTAGTGATAACCAACTATCCTGAAGGACATACCGAGCAGATAGAGTGTATAAACAACCCCGAGGACGAGTCGGCCGGCAGTCGCCTTGTCCCGTTCTCGCGGGAGGTTTACATAGACCGCGACGACTTCATGGAGGATCCTCCCAAAAAATTCTTCCGCCTGTCGCCCGGCGGCGAAGTGCGCCTGCGCTACGGCTACCTTATAAAATGCGAGCAGGTGATAAAAGACGCCGACGGAGCAATAATCGAGTTGCACTGCACGTACGACCCCATGTCGCTGGGCGGGCAATCGTCCGACGGACGCAAGGTCAAGGGTGTGATACACTGGGTGTCGGCACAACATGCGATAACTGCCGAGCTGCGTCTTTTCGACCGCCTGTTCACGATAGAAAACCCGGACGATACGGAAGAGGGGAAAACTTTCGTCGATTACCTGAATCCTGAATCGCTCGTAAAAGTAACGGCATACCTCGAGCCGTCGCTCGCCAACGCGAAAACCGACGCTAAATACCAATTCGAAAGGGTGGGATACTTCTGCCTCGACTATGACGCTACGACGCAAAACCCTATATTCAACCGCACCGTAACCCTGAAAGACTCCTGGGCTAAAATCGCCGAAAAATAATAGTCCGAGAGTTTTTCGGTTATCCGCATCAGTAGATAACCGGATGTGTTTTCTGAACGATCTCTCGTTTTTATATTTATCCGGATTTTAAACCAAAGGCGCGTCGCAAATGTTTGCGACGCGCCTTTGGTTTGGGCGGATATTTTATAGAACAAAGAAAATATATGGAACCCGGCTCTAAATAAATATTATTTCCTCGTAAGGCCTGTTTAACGCGAGCGCGAGTTCAAGGTGATATCCCTAACTCGCGTTATTTAACGGCCAACATTCGGTCTATGGCCGTTTTAGCCTTTATCCTTTCAGGTTCGGGAACTTCCACCCGAGGGGTCATCGTCCTGAGCGCCTCGTATAATTTTTCCGGGGTTATCATTTTCATGTATTCGCAACAGTTGCAGGGGTCGGCTGCGATGAATCGTTTTCCGGGATGCCTGCTTTCGAGTTCATACATTATTCCAGGCTCTGTGACGACGATAAATTCGGTGGCGGGGTGTTTCCCTGCATACTCTATCATTGCGGCCGTACTGCCCGTAAAATCGGCCAAATCGAGTACCTCCGCAGGACACTCCGGATGGGCCAGCACGGGGACTCCCGGATTTTCGTCCTTTAGACGCCGTAGGGCCGGAGCGGAGAATTTCTCGTGGACGTGGCATGCGCCGTCCCACAGCACTATGTTCCGGCGGCCTGTAATGCGTTTTATGTAAGCCCCCAGGTTGCGGTCGGGGGCGAATATGAGCGGCTGGCCGGGGTCGAAGGACTCCACTACACGGACGGCGTTGGACGATGTGCAACAGACGTCGGTAAGGGCTTTGACGCCCGCGGTAGTGTTGACGTAGGTGATCACCTTATGGCCTGGGCGGGCCGCGACGAATTCTGCGAAATCGGCCGCAGGACATGAGGCCGCCAGCGAGCATCCCGCTTCGGCGTCGGCCACAAGGACGGTTTTCTCGGGGGAGAGTATCTTGGCGGTCTCGGCCATGAAGTGTACGCCTGCGAACAGTATCACCCCGGCGTCCGTACGCGCGGCGGTCTCGGACAGGGCCAGCGAGTCGCCGACAAAATCTGCCAGCGCCTGCACCTCGGGCAGGGTGTAATAGTGCGCCAGGATAACCGCGCCCAACTCACGTTTCAACCGCAAAATTTCGGCGGAAATATCAACATCCATCTTTTTCTATCTTTTGAAAATTTAAAATATAAAAAACTAATAAGAGTAATAATAGCCGTTGGTAATGTCGGTAATTAATGTTGCGAACATGTTATTGTATTAATTCGATCCGTCCAAGGCGTTTTATCATCCGTCGTAACGACGTTGCCGGCGATGTTATCAACAGTTGTTGAAAATTGTTATCAACCGCTTTTTATCGACATTTTCCTGTTTTACCGCTGTTGGCTGTTTTCGTAAATTTTATTTTTAGATCCGGAAATGATTTTTATAGGGCGATGGTTTTATCTTTTGCAATAGCCCGTGGCGGGATTTTGCTCTTAGTTGTTCATCGCTTTTCGACACATTTCTCAACAACGGCAGTTTTTTGTAATCGCTTTGGCGATAGCCTTGTATGTCTCTGATACGGTATGGTTGTCAACATTCCATGAAACGCCTCCTTCCGGGGCCATGCCTTTCGGGACGACAAGTGGAATACGGCCCAGGATCCCGACGCCTGCCTTTCGGGCCAGGTCCTCCGCGCCGTCTTTCCCGAAGATGTAATATTTGTCCTCAGGATGTTCCGCCGGGGTGAACCAGGCCATATTTTCGACAATGCCGAGTACTGGTACCGCGATCTTCTCCGCCCGGAACATGGCCATGCCCCTCTCCACGTCGGCCAAAGCTATGCGCTGGGGGGTGGTGACCACTATGGCCCCGTCCACCTTCACCTCCTGGAGGATGGTGAGATGTACGTCGCCCGTCCCCGGGGGGAGGTCTATGAGCAGGAAATCCAGTCCGCCCCAGTCGGTTTGGCGGACAAGCTGCCTGAGCGCGCTTGTCGCCATGGGGCCGCGCCACACCAGGGCGTCGCCCGGGTTGATGAAGAACGCGATGGACATCAGTTTCACGCCGCGGGCCGAGGCCGGGGTTATCCTCTCCTGGCCGTTGACTATTTCCGTCTCGGGCCGGAAGCCTTCAACCCCGAACAGCGCGGGCTGCGACGGGCCGTAGATGTCTGCGTCGAGCAATCCCGTCCTGTAGCCGGCTTCGGCCAGGGTTGCGGCCAACGATGCGGCGACCGTGCTTTTACCCACGCCGCCTTTGCCCGAGGCTACCGCTATTATGCATCCCACGCCCGGAATACCTCGGGGACCCTGCGGCTCTTTCTTCTCTACCGGTTTTACGGGCGGCTCTTCGATGAAAACCGTGGCCTTGACGCCCGGGAACGCATTTTCTATGCGCGCGGCCGCCTCCCTTTTCAGCGATGCCGCGAAAGGGTCGCGGCTGCGGGGCGTCACGATCGTCAGTTTTACCGCCCCCGGCGACACCTCGACGTTTTTAACCGCCAGGCCCTCGCCCGTTTCGGGATGGATGATCCCACCGGCGAGCGCCGATATCTGTTTTTCGTCCATGAAAAATGAATTAGCAGCACAAAGATACCATATTTTGAACAGACCTTATCCCGACCCCCTTTAAATAGGTATTTTTACCGATTTCCGAAAAAAACGATTACCTTTGCCGCAACGGGGTTGCGAACAACTAAAATAACATAAAATGAGTACATTTTCCAAAACATTCTGGGCCGCGCTGCTTGCGTTCGTCGTGGCCAATATCGTCATGGGCCTGCTCTCTTTCATCTTTTTCGTGGGAATGATAGCAGCCATGGGGGGAGCCGAGTCGGTAACCGTCAAGGATAACTCGATCCTCAGGATCACCCTGGAGGAGACGATATCCGATTCCCCTGCTTCGTCGCCCCTGGCAGGCATCGACTTTCAGAGCTTTACGAGCCGCACCTCGATGAGCCTGCTCGACGTACTTAACGCACTGGAAAGCGCCGCGGCCGACAGCCGCATAAAAGGCATATACCTGAACGCAAGGGGTAATACCCCGGGCCTTTCGATAACCGAAGAGATGCGCGCCGCCCTGCAGGAATTCAAAAAATCGGGTAAGTTCGTGATGGCTTACAGCGACATTTATCCCCACGGCCGTTATTTCCTCGCCTCTGTGGCCGACTCCGTTTTCATGCACCCCCACGGAGCTATGGATTGGTACGGCCTCTCCTCTGGCGTGACCTTCTTCAAGGGCCTGCTGGACAAGCTCGATATTGAACCCATCGTGCTGCGCCACGGATCGTTCAAGGCGGCCGTGGAGCCTTTCGTTATGGATAAGATGAGTCCGGAGAACCGCACGCAGCTCGAAAAGGTGGTTGGGTCGCTCTGGAACACCCTGGTGGGCGACGTGGCCGCTTCGAGGGGTTTAGATTCGGCCAAACTGCAGCGTATGGCGTCGGAGTTGGCGGTTTGGTCGCCGGAGAAGGCCGTCGAGCTGGGATTTATCGACGGGCTGTGCTATGACGACCAGATGAAAGAGCGCCTCAACGTCCTGCTGGATGAGGAAAAGGACGCCAAGATCAACTTTATCGCCCTGCCCAAGTATGTTACGGCCATGAAGGCTTCGTCGACCTCCGGTTCCAAGAACCGCGTGGAGGTTATATATGCCGACGGGGAGATAATCGACGGCAAGAGCAAGAACAACGCCGTTGGCGGTTACACCATAGCCGGCAAAATGGCCGAGGCGCGCAAGGATAAACGCGTGAAGGCCGTGGTCCTCAGGGTTAACTCGCCGGGCGGCAGCGCTCTGGCTTCGGAGACTATGTGGCGCGAGATAACCCTGCTGAAAGCCGAAAAACCGGTAGTGGTGTCGATGGGCGATATGGCCGCCTCGGGCGGATACTACATAGCCTGTCCCGCCGACGTGGTGATGGCCGACAGGATGACGGTTACCGGCTCGATAGGTGTATTCGGCCTCTTCTTTAATGTGGGCAAGGGCCTTAAGGAGAAATTGGGCGTTACGATGGATGTGGTGCGTACCAATCCTTATGCCGATATGGGATCGTCTTTCCGCGGCATCGAGGACGCCGAGCGCGCGTTCATCATGCACGATATAGAAAGGGTTTACACGACTTTCGTCAACCATGTGGCCGAAGGCCGTAACATGACTTTCGAACAGGTGGACGCCATAGGGCAGGGACGTATATGGCTCGGGCTTGACGCCAAAGAGATCGGTCTGGTGGACGGCTTCGGCGGCCTGAAGGACGCCATCGCCCTGGCCGCAGACCGCGCCGGCGTGGCCGCCGACTATGCCGTACACGAGGCGGTGTCGTCCGAATCGCCGCTGCAGATCATAATGAACAGCCTGGCCGAAACCAAAGCGGCGAGAATGGAGGCGCAACTGGGCGAAATGTATACGCAGTACGCCGCCATACACAGCATGCTCTCCCGTCAAGGCGTGCAGGCACGGATCCCGTATATTTTGGATATAAAATAACGGAGGCCGCCTGGCGTCGGGCGATCGTTATATTAACCTCCCCGGGAAGGCGCCGCGCTTGACGCTTTCCCGGGGATTTTGTTTTGCGGCGCGCTTTGCACCCAACGCCGTTGAATTCCAAAAGACCTGTCCATGAAGAAACTTTGTTTTGCATTGCTGCTGGCGGCGTGCGCCGCGACGGGGACGGCCAAAGCCCCGGGATATTTCGATAATCCGGCTATCGGGGGCGATATGCCAGACCCGTCGGTCATCAGGATCGCCGATACGTATTACGCCACCGGCACGTCGTCGGAATGGGCGCCTTTCTATCCGGTGTTCGTTTCTAAGGATCTGGTGAACTGGAGGCAGGCAGGCCACATTTTCGATAAAAAACCGGAGTGGACATCCAACTCTTTCTGGGCGCCCGAACTTTATTCCCGCAACGGCACGGTCTATTGCTACTATACCGCCCGCCGCAAGAGCGACAACGTGTCCTATATCGGCGTGGCTACGGCCTCCTCGCCTCTTGGCGAATTTACCGACCACGGCCCGATAATCGAGTACGGAAGCGAGGCTATCGACGCCTTCGTGTACGACGACGACGGGCGGATGTACATCACATGGAAGGCTTACGGGCTGGACAAGCGCCCGATAGAGATTCTTGGAAGCGCCCTTTCCGACGACGGACTGTTCCTTGAAGGCGAGCCTTTCACCCTGCTCGTGGACGACGAAAAGATAGGGATGGAAGGCCAGTACCACTTCAAAAGCGGCGATTATTACTACATCGTCTATGCGGCCCACGGCTGTTGCGGCCCCGGCAGTAACTACGACGTTTATGTCGCCCGTGCGAAAAGTTTCAGGGGTCCGTACGAAAAATACGAGGGCAACCCCATCTTGCACGGCGGACGGGGCGACTACATATCGTGCGGCCACGGGACGGCGGTGACCGTTCCCGACGGGCGGATGTTCTATCTCTGCCACGCCTATTTTAAAGGCGCTGGATTCTATGCCGGAAGGCAACCCGTCCTGCAGGAGATGTACGTCGACGACGAAAAGTGGGTTGCCTTCCGTACGGGAACCGTCGGCGTCGCAAGGCAACAGGCGCCTTTTGCCGGCGCGCGGCGGAAAGAGGCGGGCGTATTTGCGGATAAATTCGACTCTCCGGAGCTGAAAGTAGACTGGACATGGAACTACCCCTATTCCGACATAGAGGTGAAGATGGAAAAGGGCAACCTGCTGCTGGGGGGAACGCCCAAGGCCGGCAACCGCTACGGAACGGCGCTGTGCCTGCGTCCGCGGTCGCCCGAATATACCTATCAGACCCGGGTGGCCAACGAGAACGAAAGTTTTAAAGGGCTTACCATGTATGGCGACGATAAAAACCTGGTTGGGTTTGGTGTTGAAGGTAATGCGCTGGTGATAAGATCGGTTCGCAATGGGAAAGAGTCGGTAATCAACTCTTCGGAGCCGGTTTCGCGCACTCCGTTCCTGAAGGTAGCCGTGACTGGCGGCTGCCTGCTGGATTTTTTCCAAAGCGCGGACGGCAAAAAATGGACGAAGGTTAACGGCGAAACGCTTGACGCGAAATACGCGGTGCGCTGGGACAGGGTGGCGCGGCCCGGGCTGATACAGGCCGGAGACCGGATGCAGCCGGCGGCGTTCGCCTATTTCCGCCTTGAAAACAAGTGATTGCGGTTGAGGCGCAACCGTCTGCAAATAATGTGTTATATTTGCCGGCCCGTTCCCGCCCGTCTGAAAAATGAGCTGAAACGGAATATCCCCCTTTGATTTTTTATAACTTAGCGGGCCGGTCGCTTTACTTAAACAGGAAAAAATGGTTTCGACCAACAGGAAAATCACCATAAACGCGACGTCTGCCATCGTGCAGGTGGTCTTTACCGCCGTACTCTATTTTTTCCTGTATAAATACATGCTCGACAGGCTTGGGGCGGAGCTGCTGGGGGTTTGGTCTTTGATATTGTCGTTTTCGTCCATCGCCAACCTGGCCAACCTGGGCCTTACTTCGGGCCTGGTGAAATTCGTGGCCGAATATATAGCCGAAGGGAGAAAATCCGGAATAGGAAGCCTGATCTTCACGTCGCTGTTGTCGCTTTCAGGATTGTTTGCGGTTGCCGTGGCCATAATATTCTTTTTGGCCGCCGGCCTGTTGCGCTTCGTGGTGGATGAGAAATTTCTGGACGCGGCGATGGCCATATTGCCCTATTCGCTTGCAAGCCTTTTTATAAATACAATTTCGGGCGTATTCACCTCCACGCTGGAGGGGTTTCAGAAAAATTACCTGAGGAATTTTCTCTACATCTTTTCCGGGGTGGCGTTTTTCGCAGGCGTGACGCTGCTGACCCCCCGTTTTCAACTCACCGGCGTGGCCATGGCGCAGCTTATCCAGTCCGGGGTGGTGTTTGGCGGGGCGTTCCTGCTCATGCATAGGATAAGCACGCACAACCGTATCACGCACTGGAGGTGGGACAGACGCACTTTCAAAGAGTTATTCGGTTACGGATATAAGATGCAGCTGGTTTCCGTAGCGCAGCTGCTGTATGAGCCGTGTACGAAATTCCTGCTGAGCCGATTCGGCGGCCTGGCTTTCCTTGGGCATTACGAGATGGCTTCGCGCCTGGTCAATCAATTCAGGGCGCTGCTGGTGAATGCCAACCAGGTGGTGATACCTGTGGTTGCGCATACGGCGAAAACCAAAACGAAGGCCGATTTGCAGGACTTTTACAGAAAGATGAACCGGGTGCTGTTTACGCTTACCGTTCCGCTGTCGACAGCGCTGCTTATAACGACCCCGTTTATTTCGTCCGTATGGATCGGATATCCGGACAGCGACTTTATCTTCGCAACGGTGGCTTTGACACTCTCTGCGGCGGTCAATATCATGTGCGGCCCATCTTATTTCAGTTGCATGGCCGAGGGCCGGCTGTCCATATTGGTGGCGGTGCATGTGGGTATGGCCGTTGTCAATGTCGTCCTTGGATATGCGTTGGGGATGTTTTTCGCCGGATACGGCGTATTCATCGCCTGGAGCGTTGCGCTGAGCGCCGGATCGACGGCAATCATCGCGGCGTACAGCAAAGAGTTATCCGTGGATTACATCGGTATATTTTCGAAGAACGACCGTACACTCCTGCTTTTGTCCGCGTTGGTCCTGGCGCTTGGAGCCGGAATATACTTTATTGGCGGTAAATCGGGAATGTGGATGCAGATCGCGGCATATGGCGCGGTACTGGCGCTGTACGTTCCTGCTATGCTGAAGAACGACATTGTGAAAAAATTAGTCTCCAGATCATGATACGGTTGTCTTATTGGCGGTCTTTCATGCAGTCGCCGTTAACTGAATATTTGCGTTGGGTAAGGGCCAGGCTGCGCTACGAACGCAAGAATAACTATTTGCGACTGGGATATATGACGCGTGTCAACAACGTCGTTTTCGGGAAATACAACTGGACCGGGTCGGGGGTGTTTCTGGAGAATGTGGAGATGGGCGACTTTTCCTACGTTTCCGCGAACTCGGCGATCATGGAGGCCACCATAGGCAAGTTTTGCTCCATCGGTCCAAATGTGCTTGTCGCTCCGGGGAAACACCCCACGCACACTTTTGTAAGCACGCATCCGGCCCTGTTTTCCAATCCGTCATATTGCGCCAGGACTTTTTTCGATAAAGACCACCATAACCCCTACAGGCACGTCACTATAGGCAACGACGTGTGGATATGCGCCAACGCCGTCATAGCCGACGGAGTGACAATAGGCGACGGAGCCATAGTGTTGGCAAACGCCGTGGTAGGCAAGGACGTGGAGCCGTATACCATCGTTGGCGGAGTGCCGGCCGGATTGGTCAGGCCTCGCTTTGATGAGCGCCAGGCGGAATTCCTGCTCAAAACAAAGTGGTGGGACAGGGACGAGGCATGGATAGAGCGACACGCCGAATTGTTCCTGGATGTGGAAAAGTTCGTGGACTCCGCCGATTCGGAGTGATTCCGGAAATCCGTTTGCCGTCATTTACGGCGTCCGTCCACCGAGAGCGACGGTAAACTTAGGCGGTTCCTAAGACAGCTCCACCAGCTTATTCACTATGGCGTATATGGCCAGGCCGGCCGTGCTGTGTATGTCGAGCTTTGCCGAGATGTTGCGGCGGTGGGTGACTACGGTGTGGGTGGAAAGGAAGAGTTTGTCGGCTATCTGCTTGTTGGTCATGCCCTGCACTACGCACACCACTATTTCTTTCTCTCGTTCGCTGAGCGATTCGCGTCGTTTGTCCTGCTCGGGCTGGGCGACAAGGCCGGCCAATTTTTCGCCTATCTGCGCTGGATTGTCGTAGATGGATATCGTCTCGTCGTAATTCCTCAGCACGCCTGAGTCCATCATAAAAAGTTGCAGCGCCACTATCCTGAGTCCCGGGCCGGCCTCTTTGCGTATGGCGGCGACAGACAGCGATCCGAGGTTCGCCGGGTTGACAATCAGTACGCCCGGCTTCTGTACCGAAATTGCGCTTTTCAGTTTGGCCATCTCGTCCACTTCGAATACCTCGGCATGAAGGCCGCCGGCCTTGCGCAACGCCGATATCATCCCGTCGCGGATTATCGCCGACGGCTCGGCTATGGTGATACGCATCCTTACGTTCATCGCGCCCCGGATTTTTTCCCGGCTTCCATTCGGGCTATGGCCGGGATGAGCAGCTTGTCTTCAACCTCGTTGTGTGACGAGAGTTCTTTCTCGCAGTTGAATATGTCGAACATCACGCCGTTGACCTCGTTGGTGCTTTGCGCGGGATAGAAGCGGATCATCAGGTTCTTGAATTCGTTCATGCGGCCCTCGACCCTGTCGTGCCGCTTCTGGAATACGTCTATGTGGTAGCTGCCGGGACGATTGCCTTCGAGTAGCGTGCGTATGTATGGAAATACGGTTTTCTCCTCGTATTCCATATGCCGGCGCACTTCGTTTACGTATTCGTCGAAATAATCCGTTATGGCTTTCGACAGTTTATCGCCGCCTCCCGCTATGGTGGCCAGTTTATTGCGTATGGCCGGCAGGCGGAAGCCGAGGAAATAGTCGTGCGAGTTGTGCAGGTAGTCGAGGAGCGACGCTATGGAGAGCGTCTCGACGTCCTTGTCGTCCGCCGTTTCGTCCAACAGCAGGTTGGATACGGCCAGAAATGTGGCCGTGTCGACGCCGTTGTCGACGCAAACCTGGCCAACGCTTTTGTCCCCTACGCCTATACCTATCCCGAAACGGCTCATTATCAGTAATAGGCGGTAATCCCTGCCGATGAGTTCGCTCATGCTGTCGCCAGGGCCGTATTTTCCGAGTTTGTACATATTCTGACTCTTTTGGATCAGTCTAAATTAAGTGTCGGCCGCACATGTCGCGCATCATAGAAACCGGTTAAAATTTCTCATTCTTAGAGTCTCTTGTCGCCAACCTGTTTTTCGGCCCGATCCACTATTTCCAGCAAAGGTATGAAAAATGATCGGATCGGCTAAGAAAAAGCCCCGCCGGAAGTTCCGGACGAGGCTTGATCCCGATCGATGGCTTACGCTGCAAAGGTAAGGCGTCGTTAACGCGTACGCAATACCTTTGCCATGCCATAATTAAGGCCTCCGGTACCTCGAACAGGCGAGCTATATCCCCATGGCGTACAGCTTGACGTCTTCGAGCGTTATTTGTTTGCCGCTTAGTATTATTAGCCGTTCTATTACGTTGCGCAGTTCGCGTATGTTTCCCCTCCAGCCCATATTTTGGAGTTCCCTTACAGCCTGTATGTCAACGTCTTTTTTAGGGATATTGTATTCGTTGCAGATACGGCCCACGAAGTGCGACACAAGCAACGGCACGTCGTCCAGGCGTTCGGCAAGCGCCGGGACCCGGATAACTATCACGCTCAGGCGGTGGTAGAGGTCTTCGCGGAAACGGCCTTCCTCTATCTCCGTGCGTAGGTCTTTATTGGTGGCGGCCACAACCCTGGCGTTAACCGTTATGTCGGTGTCGCTGCCCACACGGCTTATGCGGTGTTCCTGCAGCGCGCGCAAAACCTTGGCCTGCGCCGAAAGGCTCATGTCGCCTATCTCGTCGAGGAAGATGGTGCCTCCGTCGGCCTGCTCGAATTTGCCTTTGCGTTGTTTGATTGCAGAGGTGAAAGCCCCTTTCTCATGGCCGAAAAGTTCGCTTTCGATCAACTCGGAGGGAATGGCGGCGCAGTTCACTTCGACGAACGGGCCTTTCTGTCGAGGGCTTTTTTCGTGCAGCCATCGCGCCACGAGTTCTTTACCTGTGCCGTTGGCTCCCAGGATCAGCACTCGCGCCTCGGAGGGGGCCACTATGTCTATCAGGTGTTTGACGTGGTTTATCTGGCCCGAATCGCCGACAATGTCGTCTACGTTGGGCGACAGCTTGTTTTTAGTGCGAAGATGTACGGCTCGGTGTACGCTGCGGTTCAGTTCGGCAATATCGGTGTCTATCACCGACTTGATCGATTTTAGCAAACGGTTGATGTCGATCGGTTTGGCGAGATAATCCATGGCGCCGTGACGCATGACCTTCACGGCCTCCTCTATCGACGGGGTACGTGAGGCGACTATTATCTGCATACCCATCTTTACGAGGTTGTGCTGATGGTCGAAAAAAGGCCGACAGGTTTGCATGTCGCACAAGATAATGTCGTACGACTCCTTTTGGGCCAAATCCAATCCAACCTTGTATTCCTGTACCGTATCTACCCTGTAACCTTCATATTCCAACATCTCTTTCACTACGTTACGCATGCTGCGGTCTTCGTCTATAAGCAGAATCTTTACCATAACGAAACTAATAGTAATTTAACCCAATATTGTATAAATCGAAAAAACGATATACTTTTGCTACGAAAGTAGCTATTATTGCGTATATATCGCAACTCCTCGCAGAATGCAAAAAACGCGCCATAAAACCGCTTTGGGTTGTAAATCAGAGGTTTAAAAGAACCATATTTCCCATAATGCAACCTACGGACGGCATCAGCCCCATCCATATTTTCTATTATCACGCCTTTTTTTACTATACCGATGAATAAGAATTATAACTACGAGCGTAAGAAGCTCATGTTGCCCGAGTACGGCAGGCACATACACGAGATGGTGGATTATCTGCTCACGATAGAAGACCGCGAAGAGCGTAACTCACAGGTTAGGGCCGTAATAGCCGCTATGGGAAACCTTAATCCGGTGTTGCGCGACACGGCTGAGTATACGCACAAACTGTGGGACCATCTTTTCATTATGGCCGATTTCAAGCTCGACGTCGATTCGCCGTACCCCATCCCCACTGCGGCTACCCTGTTCCCGCGTCCGCAGCGCCTTTCATATCCGCGCCATGGCATACGCCGCAAACAATACGGCGGCAATGTCCATAAAATTATCCGCGCGCTGGAGAAAGAGGGCGATTCGCAGGCTGTGAAGGAGGCCGTGGACAACGTAGCCAGGTATATGCGGACGAAGAGCTACGAGTATAATCAGGAACACCCGAACAATGAAATGATCATTAAAGAGATACGGGAGATGTCCGAAAATGGTATAAATATAGACGAACAGAGTATAAGTAATATCAAAAGCGACTATAAACAAACCTTTTCAGGGCATCAAAAAAAAGGCCGGCAGCAGCAAAACAGGGGAAACAAGCAAAACGGCAAGAATAAACGCAATCACAGGCAGGGTTGATAAGTCTCGTAACATCCATACTTTAGCCACGGCGACAAAGAAAACTTTCCGAAAAGTGTTGAAGACCGTGTTTCAAATGATAGAACGCCACTCATGGTTGCGTTTTTGTATAATCGGGGGCCTCGCCACGGTGATACACTACTGCGTTTATTATTGTTTGCTTCTTACGGGGCTGGTTTACTCGTTTGCCTATGGCGCGGGGTACGGCGTGAGCCTCTGTTTCAATTTCTGGGCTACGGGTCAGTTTACCTTCCGCACGCGATTGTCGGCGCGCAAGGGCGCGCTGTTCCTGGCCAGCCACGGCGTCAACTTTTTGCTGCATATGTCGTTGCTGGAATTTTATGTCCGCGTGCTTGACATTCCGGACAAGATAGCTCCCCTGCCGGTTTATCTGGTGGCCGTGCCGGTGAATTTCGTGCTTGTGCGCTTTGCTATGAAAGATCGTAAAAATGCAAACGATGAATAATATATGTCTTCTTATCCCATGCTATAACGAGGCCCGGACCATCGCGCGCGTGGTGTCCGATTTTCGCCGGGAGTTGCCGGGGGCCGAAATATGGGTCTACGATAACAACTCCACCGACGGAACTGCCTCGGAAGCCGCCGGTGCGGGCGCCTCTGTACGTCACGAGCCGCGCCAGGGTAAAGGAAACGTGGTGCGGCAGATGTTCCGCGATATAGACGCCGACATATATATCATGGTGGACGGCGACGACACCTATCCCGCCACCTCGGTACACGCGCTGGTGGAAGAGGTGGCTTCGGGACGAGCCGATATGGCCATAGGCGACCGTCTGTCCAACGGCTCATACTACAAGGAAAACCGCCGCAACCTGCACAACCTGGGCAATAACCTTGTGCTTACGGCCGTAAACCGTTTCTTCGGGGTGAAGCTAAAGGATATCATGACGGGTTACAGGGTGTTTTCGAAGCGTTTCGCCAAGTCTTTCCCCGTACTTAGCGCCGGTTTCCAGCTTGAGACCGAGATGACTATATTTGCGTTGAATTACCATTTCCGCATAGTGGAGATCCCGATAGAATTCAGCGAGCGGCCGGAAGGGAGTTTCTCGAAGCTGAACACGTTCAGCGACGGGGCCAAGGTTATAATGGCCATACTGAATCTCTACCGTCACCACAGGCCCATGAGTTTTTTCTCGACGATAGCGGCTGCGCTGCTGTTGGGTGCAGTGGCTGTGGGCGTACCTGTTATTGTGGAGTATGTGCGTTTCGCCTATGTGTATAAAGTGCCGTCGGCCGTACTGGCCAGCGGGCTGGCCATAGTGGCCGTGCTGACGTTCATATGCGGGGTGATACTCGATACGCTTGCCCACAACGACCGCGGCCGCTTCGAGCAGATACTTAAAAAATAGCTTTTCTTCCGCAGGATTATCGCAGGGTATCGGCGCTCGAGTTGTCCCAGCAATGGGTGCATAGCCTCTCCTTCGGCAGTCCGATGGATTTGATCAGATCGTCCAGAAGCTGGAATTTCAGCGAATCGGCTCCAATGGTCTTGCGTATCACCTCCACCATGTCGCGGTGTTTGCCGGTTGACGGGTCGGCGTATTCTGCCAGCAGCTCGTTCGAAAATTCCTCCGTTCCCTCTATGTCGCGTATGACGCGGCGGGTGAAAAGGTCGAAAGTGGAGCGCGAAGTGGAGAAATTCAGGAACATACAGGGGTATATGAGCGGAGGGCAGGCCACGCGTACGTGTATCTCCTTTGCCCCGGCTTCCACCAGTTTTATTACGTTGTCCTTCAGCTGCGTGCCGCGAACTATGGAGTCGTCGAGCAATACCATGCGCTTGCCTCGCGTGAAAGCCTCGTTGGGGATGAGTTTCATTTTGGCAACCAGACTGCGCATGTTTTGGTTTTGAGGCATGAAGCTGCGGGGCCATGTGGGCGTGTATTTGACGAAGGCCCGCTGGTATGGAACGCCCGCTTTGTTGCTGTAGCCTACGGCGTGCGCTATGCCCGAGTCGGGTATGCCGCACACAAGGTCGGCGTCCAGACCCTGGTCGCGGTTGGCCAGCGCGCCGCCGCAACGGTAGCGCGCCCACTCGACGTTAACACCCTCGTAAACCGACGAAGGATAGCCGTAATAGACCCACATGAACGAGCATATCTGGTTGCGGCGTCCGGCTGGGATCACCTCGCTTACGCCGCCGGCGGTGAGGAAACAGCACTGGCCGGGGCCGAGTTCGCTCTCGGTCTTGTAGCCCAGGTTGGCGAACGACGAGCTTTCGGTGGCCACGGCGAATCCCGTGGAGCCGCGTCCCAGCACCACGGGCGTGCGCCCGTAACGGTCGCGTGAGGCGTATATGCCGCCGGCAGTAAGTACCAGAAGGCTGCAGGAACCTTTGATCTGCTCCTGAACGCGGGCTATGCCCTCCGCGAAGGTGTCGGCCGACGATATGATGATGCCGACTACCTCCGTGGGATTGATCTTACTGCCCGAGAGTTCCGCAAAGTTGATGCGGCGGCGGAGCATATCGGACGTGATATCGTCGAGGTTGTCTATGCGGCCTATAGTGATCACCGAAAACTGGCCCAGATGAGATGTGAGCGTTACGGGCTGCGACTCGCCGTCGGAAATTATGCCTATTCCCACGCGCGAACCGGCGAACTTGGGCAGGTCGCCCTCGAATTTGTTGCGGAAATAGGCGCTCTCCAGGCTGTGTATGCTGCGGACTATGGCCTCCCCGTTATGAAAGGCCATGCCGGCCTTCTTCGTTCCAAGATGAGAATGATAGTCGGCGCCGTAAAATACATCCGCCACACAATCCTCCGTGGATACCGCTCCGAAAAAACCTCCCATACTGCTTGCTTTTATTTGGCTACGCCGTTTCGTTATAGGTTAAAGAAAGGGTGGCTCTGTTACCGGAGCCACCCTTTTTATCATTTCAGTTTGTTGCTTATCAGGTGAATGAATTCCTCCCGCGTTTGCATTTGCGAGAGGAAGACGCCGGTGAACGCCGAGGTGGTGGTGGTGGAATTCTGCTTCTGCACCCCGCGCATCTGCATGCACATGTGACCTGCCTCTATGACCACGGCCACGCCCATGGGCGAGAGGGCCTCCTGTATGCAGTCGCGTATCTGTACCGTCAAACGTTCCTGTACCTGCAGGCGGCGGGCGAAACACTCCACCACGCGAGCTATCTTCGACAGGCCGGTGATATATCCGTTGGGGATATAGGCCACGTGCGCCTTGCCGTAGAAGGGTATCATGTGGTGTTCGCACATCGAGTAAAGTTCTATGTCCTTGACGATAACCATCTGTTTATACTCTTCGCGGAAACGGGCGGAGAGGAGTATCTCGCGCGGGTCGCAGTCGTAGCCCTGCGTGAGAAAAGCCATGGCTTTGGCCACCCTTTCGGGAGTCTTGAGCAATCCTTCGCGGTCGGGATCCTCGCCCAGCAGGCGCAGTATCTCACGATAGTGTCCGGCAAGCAGGCCTATGGTTTCCTCGGAAAATTGCTCGTCTTTTTTATATAATGCGTCCATCGGCTGCAAATATACGGAAAACAATACTAAGAATCCGTCTAAATTTCACAACATAATTCCTTTATGCATCCCCACAGCGGGTTGCATCAGGAAAATTAATTGTATTACGGTATTTACGCGTTTTTCCAACGACGTCCCGGAATAATACGACGCGACGTCCGGGCGGCGTCAACCTGCCCTGGGTGCGTTTAGTGCCAATCCGGACCGTTTATCAGAACGGCAGGTCGTCCACCTCGTCGGCCTTGGAGGGCATAGGCGGCAGGTCGGCGGCAGGTGCGGCAGGCGTTCCGTATGGCGCCGCGGGGGCCGACCAAGAGGGGGCGGCGTAAGGATCGCCCGCGTAGGACTGCGGTGCGTCGGCGCTCTTGCGGGCTACTTTCCATGCCCGCGCCTCGGTGAACCAGCGGCCGTTATGCTCCCTCGACTCGAGGTTGACGGATACGGTAACCATCTCGCCCTCCTTGAGCGACCCACCCTCCTGGGCTTTGTCGCCCCAGAAAGCGACGCAAACTTTGCGGCTGAACTCGCCCGGAAGTTCGAAAACAACCTCTTGCTTTATCCACTCGCCCCTTGCGCCCTGGCCCTTGACTACGGGCAGGACGCGGTAAACTACTCCTTCGAATTCCATGATATGCTATTCTTCAACGATTTTTATACTGAGGATAAGGTCTCCCTGGCGGATGGCGTCCAGCACGTCGAGACCCTCTGTAACTTTGCCGAAAGCGGTGTGTACGCCGTCGAGATGTGCGGTGTGGGCGCGACTGTGGCAGATGAAAAATTGCGAGCCGCCGGTGTCGCGGCCCCGGTGGGCCATAGACAGCACTCCGCGGTCGTGGTATTGGCGCGGGGCCGACGTTTCGCATTTGATGGTGTAACCAGGGCCTCCCGCGCCCGTACCGAGGGGGCAGCCGCCCTGGATAACGAAGTCGGGAATGACGCGGTGGAACGCAAGGCCGTCGTAGAAGCCTTTGCCGGCCAAAGCGGCGAAGTTGGCCACAGTGCCTGGCGTATCGTTTTCATAGAGTTCGGCTTTCATGTCGCCTTTTTCGGTGGAGATCAGTGCATATTTCATCTGTAATGGTATTATGGATCGGTTTCAATTATATGTTGGCTGCGCATATCGCGCATCATCTTTCACTTATCCTTCTCATTTCAAATCCTCACGGACCGCAGTCCGCTCCGGTTTGAAACTCAAACGATAAGCGAAACCTGACGCGCGCTATGCACAGCGTCGTTACCGTAAGGAGCAGCTTTTTCTTGCGCTGCGCATCATCTTTCACTTATCCTTCTCATTTCAAATCCTCACGGACCGCAGTCCGCTCCGGTTTGAAACTCAAACGATAAGCGAAACCTGACGCACGCTATGCACAGCGTCGTTACCGTAATGAGCAGTGTTTTCTTGCGCTGCGCATCTTGACGCCAACCTGTTTTTCCGACCGGGCCGGTATTATTATGCAAATATATAAATTTTACGCGGGAGCTTTCCGGTTGCGGAATAAAAAACAACAGGACGCCGGAGCGTCCTGTTGTTTTTACGGAATGGTCTCCGTTGTTATTTAGCCGCTTCAGCTTCGGCGGGGATAACTTTTACAAGCTCCACTTCGAATACGAGGGCTTGGTTGGGGCCGATCATGCCGCCTGCACCCTGCTCGCCGTAACCCAGGTCGGAGGGAACCCACATTTTGATCTTGCCGCCTTCGCCGATGAGCTTCATGCCTTCGCCCCAGCCTTTGATAACTTGGTTGAGTGCGAATTGGGCGGTGTCGCCGCGGGTGTACGAAGAGTCGAACTCCTTGCCGTTGGGAAGGGTGCCTTTGTACATAACCCTTACCTGGTCGTTGTCGTTGAGGGCTTTAACTTCGCTACCAGCGTTTTCGATAACGTACAGCAGGCCGCTTGCGGTTTTGTTGATGTCTTTGGTGTCTTTCTCGACATTAGCGAGGAACTCGGCCGATTTGGCTTTTTCCTTGGCGGGCTTGCGGACGGTGAAATACTCACGCAGGAAAGCGTAGGAAGCGTCTTGCTCGAGCTTTTGCTTGTTGTTGATAACGTCTTTGATACCGGTGGCAACCATTTCGATGCTCATGGTGCTGTCCATGTTCTTGATGTAGGCGCCCAGATCGAGGCCGATGCAGTATGCCAGCGAATCTTCTTCGGTTTTCAGATTGGCCGAGCCGGTGTTACAGGCGCTCAGGAGCACGGCGGCCGCTGCAGCGAGGATGAGGAGTTTTTTCATCGTTTTAAAAAATTATTATTGGTTAATCTTTTCGAATTTCCTTCCAAACTATTTGGAGTTGCAAACTTAAACAATTTTATCGGACTTTATCGTGTCGTAACCCCTATTTTTTTCATTTATCGCGTCAATAGGCCGTTTTGAGAGCGCATACAACACCGCAAAGCCCACCAAAGAAGCCGTGAGCGACGAAACCAGTACGGTGATCTTGCCGGAATCGACAAATTGCGTGCCATGAAAGGCCAGGTTGTCGATAAAGATGGACATGGTGAAACCGATCCCTCCCAGACACGCCACGCCGGAGAGCAGGGGCCACGATCCGCCGCGGGGCATGGCCGCCCACCCAAGGCGGATGGTTATCCAGGAAAACAGCAATATGCCCAGCGGCTTGCCGGCGAGAAGTCCAAGGAAGATCCCCGCGCCGAAAGTGTTTCCGAAAACATTCAGGCTGTTCCATCCGTTGATCTCCACCCCCGCGTTTACGAGTGCGAAGAGAGGCATGATAACGAACGTCACCATGTCATAGAGGTTATGTTCGAGGCGTTGCGACGGACTTATGGAGTTGGTGGCTATATATTTGAGGGTTTGCAGGTCTTCGAACTGCTCGTGGTTCGACAGCACCTCCACTCCCTGGCGGTCGTTATGCCGGAAGTCGGCGATGAAATATTTGGACTTGTATCCGAAATATTTTTTTGAGAAGCGCGGCGTGGCCGGCAGCAGCATGGCTATCAGGACGCCGGATATGGTGCTGTGTATGCCCGAATAGAGAAATAATATCCATAGCAATACACTGGGAACCATATAATAAGCCATGCGGTAGACGTTCATCCTGTTGAGCGCCCAAAGTAGCAGCACCACCAATGCGGAGCAACCCAGCAGGATAAGGTTGACCTTGGTGGTGTAGAAAAGGGCGATGACCAGGATGGCTCCCAGGTCGTCCACGATGGCCAGGGCCGTCAGGAAGATCTTCATGGACAGCGGTACGCGGTTGCCGAGCAGCGAAAGCACGCCTATGGCGAACGCAATGTCGGTGGCCATAGGTATTCCCCAGCCTGCCGAATACGGGGTTCCTGTGTTGAAGGCCGCGTAAATGGCTGCAGGCACTATCATGCCCCCGACGGCAGCGGCAACCGGAAGCATAGCCTGGCGGAGGCCCGAAAGCTGTCCGGCGATGATCTCGCGCTTGATCTCAAGGCCCACGACGAAGAAGAAGACCACCATCAGGCCGTCGTTTACCCACTCCTCTACGGTTTTGCATATCCCGAAACCCTCTTCTATGAAGCCAACGGAGAGCTTCATGCCCAGGACGTGGTGGTAGATACCTTTGGTGGCGTCGAGGTTGGCCAGCAGCATGGCTACGGCGGCGAAGGCCACCAGCAGCGCGCCCCCCGACCAGGGGCTTTTGATGAAATGGCGTTGGTTGCGCCGGCGGTTATAATAGATCCTTTTACTCCGGTAACTTACCTCTTTGGTCACTGTCCGCAGGATTATTGGTTTTCTGTCCAGCCATTGGATCTCAAGGCTATATTGCACAGTTTATAAAGGATGCGCGCCCCTACGTTGGCGTCCCACTCGCTATCGGGCGAGGGTGACACCTCGCACAGGTCGAAACCCACTATGCGGCGGCCCGACGCGGCTACGGCGTTGATAAGGAAGACGGCCTGATGGAACGTCAGCCCGCCCGGGACGGGGGTTCCCGTATTGGGGCAAAGGTCGGGCGAGAGGCCGTCGATATCGAAACTTATATAAACATTGCGCGGCAGGTTCTCTATGATGCGTTCGCACACCGAACTCCAACTGTGTCCCGAAAGGAGTTTTTCGGCTATGGCATAGTCGGTGACCTGGCACACGCGCGAGTCGATGGAGGCGAACTCCATCTCGGCCGAGCATTGGTCCCTTACCGCCACCTGGACGAGTTTTTCGATGCCTTCCAGGCGCGTCATCACATTGTACATTATCGAGGCGTGCGAGTTCTCGAAACCTTCGTATTGCTCCCTCAGGTCGGCGTGGGCGTCTATATGCAGGACGCCTATGCCCTTATGTCTCTCGGCCACGGCCTTGATCAGCCCGAAAGGCACGCTGTGGTCGCCGCCTACCAGGCCAACTATCTTGCCTTTATCCAACCAGCGCCCGGATTCTTCGTAGATCTCGGCGTTGAGGGCGGCCGAACCTTCGTTTATCTTGGATATCTTGCGGCGGAAGTGTTCGTTGGCCGGATCGCCGCCCTCCTCCAGATGGGTTATCACCCGGCGCGCCTCGGGACGCAAGAAGGCGCTGCGGTCCTGGATCGAATAGTCGATGCCCACGGTGCCTATACCCTGGCGCCATCCGTCGGGGTTGTGATGGTCGGCAAGGTCTACCTGCATCGAAGCCTCTATAATGGCGTCGGGGGCGAAACTCGCGCCCTCGCCGTAAGAGGTGGTGACGTCCCAGGGAGCCGAGATCAGGACCAGACGGCAATCGTCCGGAGAGAAGGGTAAACCGAAATAATTTCCGTTGGCGACGCCTATGCCGTCGGGGTCGAAATCCGAAATAGCAGACATAACAGTAAATTTTACAATGCAAAGATACAAAGAATAATCGAAACGCCGCCCAACCCTAACGCGTGCGGCGGGCGACACGGCCGCATAATAATATGTCCACGCCGCGCGTTATATATGTGAACTTCCGGAAGAGTTGTGATAATTGGAGACGGAAGGCGATTAGTTTTTTTCATAATCAATACATTAAGTTGGGTGCTTCCCGCGACGTGTTCGCGGGAAGTTTTTTGTGGCCCGGCCTCAATTATATGTTGGCTGCGCATATCGCGCATCATCTTTCACTTATCCTTCTCATTTCAAATCCTCACGGACATCAGTCCGCTCCGGTTTGAAACTCAAACGATAAGCGAAACCTGACGCACGCTATGCGCAGCGTCGTTGCCGTAGGGTGCAGCTTTTTCTTGCGCCGCGCATCTGAACGCCAACCTGTTTTTCGGACTGATCCCTAACTTTGGATCGGTCCTAAAACAGGTGTGCCGTGGAGTACGGTTATTAGAAAAGGGTGAGGCTCGAAGCCTCACCCTTTGTCTATTCCCGCGGAGAGCATACTCCGGAGCGTCGGGGGTTAGAGTTTGCGCGCGCCGTCTTTGATCACCACGTCGTAAACTTTGGCCTTGATGCCGAATTTCTTCTCGTATGCCTCGGTTGCTTTTTTCACGAAAGCGTCGTGCAGTTCGTTCTTAACCAGGTTGATGGTACAGCCGCCGAAGCCGCCGCCCATAACGCGCGAACCGGTTACGCCGCACTCTTTGGCCATGTCGTTCAGGAAGTCGAGTTCGGGGCAGCTTACCTCGTAGAGTTTGCTCAGGCCGTGGTGGGTTTCGTACATCCTTTTACCCACGGTCTCCCAATCGCCTTTCTCCATGGCCGCGCATGCGTCCAGAAGGCGGGGAACTTCGCCTACCACGAATTCTGCGCGGTTGTAGTCCACCGGATCCACTTCGTTCTTCACTTCGGCCAGCATGTCGAAATTGGCGTCGCGCAGATGCTTCACTTCCGGATGGCGTTTGGCTATTTCGGCAACCACCCTCTCGCACGACTCGCGGCGCTTGTTGTACTCGCCGCCGGCCAGGTTGTGCGTAACGCAGGTATTGATCAGCACCAGGCGATAGCCCTGGGGGTTGAAAGGAACGTACTCGAATTCGAGCGAGCGGCAATCGAGGCGCATAACGTAACCCTCCTTGCCGTTGCACGAAGCGAATTGGTCCATTATGCCGCACTTCACGCCGCAATAGTTGTGTTCGGTCTGCTGACCCATCAGGGCTATCTCCATACGGGTGAAGCCCAGGTTGTAGATGTCGTTAAGGGCGAAGCCGAAGCAACTTTCCAGGGCGGCCGACGACGACATGCCTGCGCCAAGGGGAACGTCGCCAGAGAATACGGTGTCGAAGCCCTTCACCTGTTTGCCTTTTTTTGCTATCTCGCGGCACATGCCGAAGATATAGCAGGCCCACTGTTGCTTGGGCTTGTCGGCTTCCTCGAGGCCGAACTCGCACGACTCGTTGAGGTCGAGGGCGTAGGCGCGGACCTTATTCGTCCCGTTGGGTTTGATCTCGCAGTACATAGCCTTGTCGATGGCTCCCGGGAGGACGAAACCGCCGTTGTAGTCGGTGTGTTCGCCTATTATGTTGATGCGGCCGGGCGAGCAATATATATCGCCCGCGGCGCCGTATAGCTCTTTGAATTTGGATTGGATCTTCGAAGTGTCCATTTCGTTGTCTGGTTTTAGGTTAAGTAGGGGAAGCGCAGGGGCCGCGTCCGGCCCCCGCGCCGTTATTCCCTGAAAATTTATGCTACGGGGATATCCTTGTTAACGTTCTTGCATCCGGCAAGCGCGTAATAGAGCATGTACGCCATACCGGCAACGATGATCCAGTAGCTGGGCATATATCCTGCGATATCCGCTATCTTGCCTTGGATCAGCGGGAGGACGCCGCCGCCCACTACCATCATCATGAAGATGCCCGAAGCGGCAGGGGTGTATTTCCCGAGGCCTTCTACGGCGAGGTTGAATATGCCGCCCCACATGACGGAGGTGCAGAAGCCGCAGAGAACCAGCAGCAGGATGCCAAGGGGTACTTCCACCATACCGAACGATATGTCGCTGTTGAACACCGGCATGGTGACGTTGACCGACGTGGGGCAGAAGATCGCTACGAGTACCAGCAGCAGACCGAGCGACGACACGAAGGTAAGCATGGCCTTGCTGGAGAACTTAGCGCCCAGGACGCCTCCCGAAAGACGGCCGATGAACATAAGGAACCAATAGGTGCCGACGACCGAACCGGCCGCTGCAGCGTCGATAGCCAGGCTGCCCGCGTCGGTCATAAACAGGTTCATGATATTGGGAATACCGACTTCCACGCCTACATAGATGAAGATGGCTACCGCGCCCAGTACGAAATGGCGGAAAGCCCAGGGGCTGTGTTCGTGTTTGATGACCTGGGTCTTATCCTTGCTCATGTGAGGCTCGGGGATGGCTACGAACGAAATTACGATGAACACCAGCGCGAAGATACCCATGGCTATGAACAGCGCCGGGTTGGCGTTGGTTATGGTGGCTTTCGAAATGTCGCCTATCAGGTAGCCCACGAATACAGGAACGATGGTAGCGCTCAAAGAGTTGAACGAACCGCCGATCTGGATCAGCTGATTGCCCTTTTTGCCGCCGCCGGCGAGCGTGTTGAGCATGGGATTGACCACGGCGTTGAGCATGCACATGGAGAAACCTGCAACGAACGCCCCGGTGAGATATACCGCGAAGCTCTCGGTCACACCCGAAAGGAACATCACGCCCACGCCGATGAAACCTACGGCTACGGCCAGCAGCGCAGTGACTTTATAACCGTACTTCTGCAGCAGCATGCCCGAAGGGATACCCATGAACAGGTATGCCAGGAAGTTGGCGAAAGTACCCAGTTGCGAGGCAAAGTTGGATGCCTGGAACTGGTTTTTGACGATAACCCCGAACGGATTGCTTAAGCCCGTCACGAACGATATCATCGCAAAAAGCGCGATCATCATGATGATCGGCAGTGTGTAATTCTTTTTTTGTTCCATGTTGGTGTTTTAGTTAAGATTAGTTTTATGAAGTTGTCAGGTTGCTATTTCCGGAAAGAGAAAACTATCTTTTCGTTGTAAAGCTCGCCCGGCTGGAGTACCTGCGAGGGGAAGTTGGGCTGGTTGGGGGCGTCGGGAATGCCCTGGCACTCGATGGCTATGCCGTCGCGGTTCTGGTAATCGTGGCCGCTCTTCGAAGTGGGGCAGCCCTTCAGCCAGTTGCCGGTGTAGACCTGGGCGGCCGGCTGGGTGGAACTGATTATCAGGCTGCGACCCGATACGGGATCGGCCAGCACGGCTATCTCCCTGATGCGCTCCTCTAACGACCCCTCTTTCTTAAAGCCTTCCACAGGCCAGCAGTGGTCGTAACCGCGGCCTATTTTGAGGGCCTCGAAACCGGCGTCGATATCTTTGCCTATGGCCTTGGGCTTGCGGAAATCCATCGGCGTGCCTTTTACCGGAGCCGTTTCGCCCGTGGGTATCTGCGTGGCGTCGGTGGGCAGGTAGTTTTGGGCGTTGATCTGGAGCGTGTGTTTCAGCACGCTGCCCGAATCCTCTCCCGCAAGGTTGAAATAGCAGTGGTTGGTGAGGTTGATGATGGTGGTTTTGTCCGTGCGGGCGAAATAGGTTATCTCCAGGTTGCACTCGTCGTCCCAGTCGTATACCACCTCCACGTTCAGGTCGCCGGGATAGCCCTGGTCGCCGTCCACCGAGAGGAGCGAGAAGACCAGACGGTCCGTCTCGACCCTCGACTGCCATACGCGGTTGCCGAAACCGTCGATACCGCCGTGCAGGGCGTTGGGGCCGTTGTTTTGGGCCAGCACATAATTTTTGCCTCCCACGCTGAAACGGCCGTTGGCTATGCGGTTGGCATAGCGGCCTATCGTCTTGCCGCTGGCGGGACCGTCGTAGAAATACGACATGAAATCCTTGTAGCCCAACGCTACGTCTTTCATAACGCCTTTGCTGTCCGGGACTTTCACGCCCACGATGGCCGCGCCTATGTTGGTGAGCGTAACTTCGGCTCCCGAAGCGTTGCGCATGGTGTATAGCAAAATGGCGTCGCTACCGGGGGTGAAACCCCATAAATTTTGAGTTATTTCCATTGCATTTGATTTTTAATTAGGGACAGGCTGATCTATAACGGCCTGTTATTCCCAGAGTTTGGCGGGATATTCGCCGGCTTCCACCAGGGCGCGTATCTTGGCCACCGTTTCAGGACGGTCTTCCTTATATGTCACGCCGAACCAGCGGGCCGGGGTGTCCAGTACTTTCATCGTGGCTACGCCGCCGTTAACGAGTTTGTTTACGGCCAGCGGAATGAAGAACTCGGCTTTCAGGTTCTCCGCGTTCTCCCTGAGGAAATCCTTGAACAGGCGTTCGCTCTGTTCGAAATAGTCCGGAGTGAAGCCGAACATGTTCATCGACACGGGGCTGTTCGGGTCGAGGGGGTGTTTGCCTCCCTTCTCGTCGAGGTAGACGATCTTGTCGCCGTCGTACTCTATTTTGGTGCGCTCCACCATGTCGGTGAGATCGCCCTCGGCGTTGACGCCGCATATGCCCCTCGAAACGGAGCCGAAACGCGACATGGTGTTTTGCAGGCGGTAACCCACCATGCAGTATTTGCCTTTCTGGCCGGCGACGGACTGCAGGTATTTCGAGATCACCTCGTACGACTCGCGCCCGTAGAAATCGTCGGCGTTGATGGCGGCGAAAGGCTCGTTAACCACGCTTTTGCCCATCATAACCGCATGGTTGGTACCCCACGGCTTCTCCCTTCCCTCGGGTACGTTAAAGCCTTCGGGCAGATAATCGAGTTCCTGGAAGACGAATTCCACCTCTATTTTACCGGCAAAGCGCGCGGGGTTGAAGAATTCGCGGAATTCCTTCTCGAAAGCGTGGCGGATGACGAACACCACTTTGCCGAATCCGGCGCGTACGGCGTCGTATATGGAATAGTCTATAATGGCCTCGCCGCTGAATCCGACGCCATCCATCTGCTTCAAAGAACCGTAGCGGGAACCCATTCCCGCAGCCATAACCAAAAGTGTAGGTTTCACCATAATATCGTTTAGTTTTTTTGTTGAGTATTCAAGTCAGGGCGTAAAAACGCTACAAATATAAGATTTTTGAATTATCTACAAAATGCCCGGGGCCATATCCGGTCAAATAAAACAAATTATCCTCCGCCCGTTAATAAAAAACTGCAACATATTTGCTACTTTTGCATGGAAATAACCCCCCTGAAAATGCAAAAGGAACGCAACTTCATATACTTCCTGCGCAACATGAGGCGCAAGCACCGCCTCTCGCTGCGCAACGAACACGAGGTGGGCGAAGTATGGTACACCTACATAAGTCCGCTCAACGCCGTGGCCGGATTCCTGGCGCTTGTCCTGGTGCTGTTCATCGTCATCCTCACCACGGTCGCCTATACGCCCGTACTCGACCTTATCCCCGGCTATCCGGGCAACAAATCGCGGGAGATGCTCACTTCGGGCATCATGCGCCTCGATTCCATGGAGCGCGAGATGGCCGCCATGCAGGTATACATAGACAACGTGGCCCTTATAATGGACGGCAAAACGCCCGTTGTACGCTCCTCGTCGCTCACTCCGGGCGATTCGGTGAAAAAGGGCGGCGTACAGACCGTGGCGCGCAACCAAGCCGACTCCATACTGCGCGCCCAGATAGAGGGTCAGGGCGCTTACCGCCTCAACGAAAGCCAGGGAGCCAAAGCGTTTCAGGGGCTGACGGCGCCCGTTAAAGGAGTGGCGGCCACCCGTTTCAACCCTCGGGAGGGACGTTTCGGGACGGGTATAGCCACGGCCACGGGTCAGCAGGTGATGGCCGCCGGCGACGGGACGGTGATACTGTCGATGTGGTCGCCCGACGAGGGGCATGTGGTGCAGGTGCAGCATGCCGGTAACATGATAACGGTTTACAAGCACCTGGCCGGCGTGGTGGCCTCGGTAGGCGCCCGCGTGAAAAGCGGCGAGGCGATAGGCTACACGGGCGAGGAAGGCGCGTCGAAGAAGGTCTTCGAATTCGAAATATGGGCCGGCGGCTCGCCCGTCGATCCCGAAACATACATAGTATTCTGATGAGGTCCGAAAGATTAGCCCTGCTCGGCTCCACCGGCTCCATAGGCGAGCAGGCCATAGAGGTGGCGCGCGCGTCCGCCGGACGTTTCGAGATAGCCGTGCTGACGGCCGCCCGCAACTGGGAGAGGCTGGCGGCGCAGGCGCGCGAGCTGATGCCGGACAGCGTGGTGATAGCCGACAAACAGTTCTACCCCTCCCTGAAGGAGGCTCTGGCCGACCTTCCCATAAAAGTATACGCCGGAAACGACGCCATAAGCCAGGTGGCGGCCGGCGGCGGCGTGGACGTCGTACTCAACGCCCTGGTAGGCTACGCCGGACTGGAGCCGACGGGGGCGGCGGTGACGGCGGGTAAGCGTCTGGCCCTGGCCAACAAGGAGAGTCTGGTGGTGGCGGGCGAGCTGGTCATGAGGCTGGCCCTCGAGCGGCAGGCTCCCATCCTGCCGGTGGACTCGGAGCATTCAGCCGTCCTCCAGTGCCTCGCGGGCGAACTCGGCCCGGCGTCGCGCCTCATACTCACGGCGTCGGGAGGCCCTTTCCTGCACACCCCGGCCGAGGAATTGCCTTATGTGACGGTGCAGCAGGCGCTCAGGCATCCCAACTGGTCGATGGGGTCGAAGATAACGATAGATTCGGCCACGATGGTCAACAAAGGCTTCGAGGTGATAGAGGCGCGATGGCTTTTCGACATCCCGGCCGACCGCATAGACGTGGTCATACACCCCCAATCCGTCATACATTCGATGGTGGAGATGGCCGACGGGTCGATCAAGGCGCAGTTGGGCAAGCCCGACATGAAACTGCCCATCCAATACGCCCTGACATTCCCCGAAAGGATAGACCTGGGTGGCGGGGGTTTCGATTTCGGCGCTTTCCCGCGCCTGGATTTCCTTCCGGTGGACGGCGAGCGTTTCCCTGCCGTGGAACTCGCGCGCGAATGCCTGCGCCGGGGAGGGCTGGCCGGATGCGTGATGAACGCCTCCAACGAAGTGGCCGTGGCGGCGTTCCTGGAGGGCAGGATACCCTTCACGGGCATAGTGGAAACGATAGAGCGTACGCTCTCGGCCGCCTCGGCGGTGAAAGGCGCGCCCACGATGGACGATTACCGGGCCTCCGACGACGAGGCTCGCCGTATAGCCCGCCAGATCACGACAAAACTATAAACCCAGATATGGACCCGAAAGTTTCGATAATAATGGGCAGCACCTCCGACATGAAGGTCATGGAGCAGGCCGCCGAATTGCTCGACTCCATGAGCATACCCTATGAGATACACGCCCTGTCGGCGCACCGTACGCCCGACCTGGTGGCCAGGTTCGCCGAGCAGGCCGCCGGCCGGGGCATAGAGGTGATAATAGCCGGTGCGGGCGGTGCGGCCCACCTCCCGGGCGTCATAGCCGCCTCCACGCCGCTGCCCGTCATTGGCGTACCGATCAAATCGTCCAACTCGATAGACGGGTGGGACAGCATACTGTCTATATTGCAGATGCCCTCGGGTATACCGGTGGCCGCCGTGGCGCTCGACGGCGCGCGCAACGCCGCCATACTGGCCGCACAGATACTGGCCGTAGCGTCGCCCGGGATACGCGCCGCCGTAGCGGCATTCAAAGCCGACCTGGCGGCGAAGATAGAGAAGGCCAACGCCGAGCTTTCGGCCGTAAAGCGCCCCTTCAAGACGAATTGACGCACGGCAGGGTTTTTGCTGATCCTTTCCGGCGCGAAAACCGGGGCGTGTAAATAAATGGACATGTCCGTTTTCGGCACTCTTTCCGTCCCTTGCCTTGCCGCTTTTGCAGGGAACAAAACAGCACCAAATAGAGCATAACCGTTTATGTTGACGCAATCTAACGTATTGTACGCGCTGCTCCTGACCATGTTCGCCGGGCTTGCCACGGGGATAGGCAGTTGCATAGCTTTATTCGCCAAACGCACCGACCGCAAATTCCTATCTTTCTCGCTCGGGTTTTCTGCGGGGGTGATGATATATATATCTTTCGTGGAGCTTTTCCAGCAGGCGCGCACCGATATGGGTCTCCTGCACGGCCAGCGCATGGGCGATATCGTGGCCGTGGCGTGCCTGTTCCTGGGCATAGCGCTGGCGGCGGGCATCGACAAGCTCGTGCCGGAGAGCGACAACCCGCATGAACTTAGGAGCGTGGAGGACATGGAACACCGCCGGCGCGGATCGAAAAGCCTGCACCGTACGGGTATAGTCACCGCGCTGGCCATAGGAGTGCATAACTTCCCTGAGGGCATAGCCACTTTCATGTCGGGGGTCAGCTCGCCCGCCCTGGGCCTGGCGATAGCCGTGGCCATAGCCATACACAACATCCCGGAGGGAATAGCCGTTTCGGTGCCGGTGTTCTACGCCACGGGAAGCCGCCGCAAGGCTTTCTGGTACTCTTTCCTCTCTGGCGTATCGGAGCCGGTGGGGGCTTTGGCCGCCTACCTGATACTTATGCCGTTCATGTCCGTGACGCTGATGAGCTGCGTCTTTGCGGCCGTGGCCGGGATAATGATATACATATCCTTCGACGAGCTGCTGCCCGCGGCCCACGAATACGGCGAACACCACATTGCAATCTACGGTCTGGTGTCGGGGATGGCCGTGATGGCCCTCAGCCTGATAATCCTGCTATGAAAGAAGAAGACAAAAGGCGGTCGTCGCGCAACATAGCCGTGATGGTTATCCTCATCCTGGCCATGATAACCGGCATAATCGCCCGCCGCGGCTTCATCCGCAGCGAAATAGAGACGACGCTGCGCAAAATGTTCCCTCCGCGTACCGCGCAGGAACGGTAAGGTTTTTGCAACGATGGCGAAAAAACATCAGCGATGAAAACAATAGCCATAAACGCCGGCGAATTCCGTGAAAAGGTTTCGGATTACGTCCACGGCGAAAAAGAGTGGAAATTCCTCGGCGTCCGTCCCGCTATCGTCGACTTCTACGCCACCTGGTGCGGCCCATGCCGCATGGTGGCCCCGTTGCTCGACGAACTGGCGACCGAATACGCCGGAAAAATAGATATATACAAGGTGGACACCGACGCCGAGCAGGAACTTGCCCGGGCGTTCAATATTCGCAGCATACCCACCCTGCTGTTCATTCCCCTCGAAGGTAAACCCCATATAGCCCGCGGAGCGCTCCCTAAAGAGAAACTCCTCGAAGTGGTCAAAGAGGTGCTGCTGAAATAGCGGACCGGTCTCAACTATGGGCTGCGCATATCGCGCATCATCTTTCACTTATCCTTCTCATTTCAAATCCTCACGGACTTTAGTCCGCTCCGGTTTGAAACTCCAACGATAAGCGAAACCTGAGGCACGCTATGCGCAGCGTCGTTGCCGTAAGGAGCGGCTTTTTCCTGCGCCGCGCATCTTAACGCCAACCTGTTTTTCCGACTGGTCCGAAATAGCGCGATCAAAAGCCCTGCGATCCGGATTGCCGAAAACAATCCGGATCGCAGGGCTTACCGCATATTCTACAAATTACTTTTTTATATACACCTCCAACAGCTTCCCGTCTCCTTTCAGCGTCACGCTATCTTCGGTGGCGGGGACGAGCATGGTTACGCCTGCGGCAAGCGACGCCGAGGCCCCCGATCCGCATTCTACCTCCATCGCCCCTTCGAGGCATATATAGATCACGAAACTGTCCAGCGGGGCGTAGTCCCTCTCCATTACTCCCGCCACCTGCACCAGGTTGGTGGTGAAATAGGGACACTCCTTGAGCAGTACGGCCTTGCCGGCCTCGGGCGCGGCGGTCACGTCATAGGCGGACGGCTCCGAGTAGTCTATGGCGTCTACCGCCAGGGCGGTGTGCAGTTCGCGGGGACGGCCCTGATCGTCGGTGCGGCCCCAGTCGTCCACGCGGTAGGTTATATCGGAGGTTTGCTGTATCTCGGCTATCACCAGTCCTTTGCCTATGGCGTGTATCGCTCCGGCGGGGATGAAATAAGCGTCTCCCGGTTTAACCTCCACGCGGTTGAGCAGATCGGACAGGGCGCCGCTTGCGACGGCGGCCAGATACTCCTCTCGCGAGGTTTTGCGTTTGAAGCCCACGTAGAGCGACGCCCCGGGATCGGCGTCCACGACATACCACATCTCCGTCTTACCGTATGATCCGTGCCTTTCGGCGGCCAGCTTGTCGTCGGGGTGTACCTGGATGGAGAGTACGTCGCGGGCGTCTATCAATTTTATGAGCAAAGGAAAAGTCTCGCCGTATTCGGCGAAAACCTTTTCACCCACAAGGTCGCCCATATAGACCTCGGTAAGTTCCGCCAGGCTGTTACCTTTTAGCGTCCCCTCGGATACCACCGACACGTCGCCTGGCACTCCGGAGAGTTCCCAGCTCTCGCCTATCTTCTTACCTTCGGCGGCCTTGACGCCCTTCATTTTGGCGAGCATCTCCCCGCCCCATATGCGCTCCTTGAGGAGCGGCTTGAATTTCAAAGGATACAGCATATGTATAGCATTTTATTGCCGCAAATATACGAATAATCCCGTAATGGAAAGAGTTTCGGTTTACAGGCCGCGTCCGAAAGGCGTCACCTGGCGGCTTTATCCTTTTTATGTTTGAAATATATGGCGTTTCTCTATTCGGGTCTCGCCTATCCGGACAATGTTTTCGGAAGGCATAAGGCAATTTTTGGACAAAACTACGATCTATTTTTTTATTATTCAATATTTTATATGCGTGAAACGCATATACACCCCCATGATAACATACTGATTATAAGCACTAAATAGCGTGATGCCGATATGCGCCAGATATTCATGCTTGTAATGCACTGTAAAACAATACATTAATATTACACACAGACTAATGCATTGAATATATTGCTGTTAGCCTTTCGGTTTCCATGCGCGAACCTTTTCCTTCAATGTATTCCTCACGTTAAATAAATGGCGTAATGTGTATAATTCCGCGGGAATTTGCTAAATTTGCCCAGTTTGCAAACATCTTTCCTATGAACATTCTCGAAGTGCAGCACGTCTCGAAGAGCTACACGGCCCACCAGGCGCTCGACGACGTGTCGCTGGCCATCCCTCGCGGATGCGTCTACGGCTTGCTCGGGCCTAACGGGGCGGGCAAAACAACCCTTATCCGCATAATCAACCGCATAACCGCCCCCGACAGCGGTACGGTGCTTTTCGACGGGCGGCCGCTGGAACCCCGGGATATATACCGCATAGGTTATCTGCCCGAAGAGAGGGGGCTTTACCGCAAGATGAAAGTCGGCGACCAGGCCATATACCTGGCCCAGCTCAAGGGGCTTTCGCGCCGCGAAGCCTCCGTACGCCTCAAAGAATGGTTCAAGCGATTCGAGATACGCGAGTGGTGGGACAAAAAGGTTGAGGAACTCTCCAAAGGCATGGCCCAGAAGGTGCAATTCATTGTCACCATCCTGCACCAGCCCGAGTTGCTCATCTTCGACGAGCCTTTCAGCGGCTTCGATCCCATAAACGCCAACATGCTCAAAGAGCAGATACTGGCTCTCAGGGAACAGGGGTCTACGATAATATTCTCAACCCATAACATGTCGAGCGTCGAGGAGATATGCGATCATATCACGCTCATCAACCGCTCGCGCAACATACTTAGCGGCCCGCTGGAGGAGATACGCCACCGTCACGGCGAGAATATCTTCCGCATAGATTTCCGCGGCGACAAACAGTCCCTCGCTGACGCCCTGGACGGACGCTGCAGGATATTGGCCGACCACGTCGAAGGCTCGATATACAACTCCGTCAAGGTGCATATCCCCTCCAACGACGATGTACGCACGGTGATATCGGCCGTAAACGGGGCGGTGGACATACGCTCGTTCAGCGAGATCATACCCTCGATGAACGACATATTCATTAAAGCCGTTAACGCTCAGTAGACCATGGGAAAGATAGGAATAATAATACAGCGCGAATTCACCCAAAGGGTACGCAAAAAAAGTTTCATCATCACCACCGTCCTCACGCCGCTGCTGATGATAGGGTTGATGGCCGCGCCGATACTCATATCGCAGATCAAGAGCGACAACCAGAAGGACGTCCTTGTGGTGGACCGCAGCGGCAGGATAGCGCCGGAGCTGAAATCGGACGGGCAGATGGTTTTCAAACCTTCCGACAAATCCTACGAACAGATCAGGGCCGACAGACCCGAGGACGTTTACGGCATACTGGTGATAGGGGCCGACATTATGGAAAACCCGCGCGACGTGCAGCTGTACACCTACGGCACGTCGACGATAGAGGCAGAAAACGGCATCCGCAAACAGATAGAGGGAATAATAGAGACCCAAAAACTGCTGTCGTACGACATAGCCAACCTGCCCGAGATAATGGAGCAGGTGAAGACCACGGTGGTGATGCAGACCATGCAGATCGACTCGGAAGGCAAGGAAAAAGAGTCGTCGAGCATGCTGGCTACCGGCGGGGCGTATATCTTCGGCTTTATGATATATATGTTCATATTCCTCTACGGGGCAATGGTGTTGCAGGGCGTTATAGAGGAGAAGAGTTCCAAGGTGATGGAGATCATCGTGTCGTCCGTTAGGCCTTTCGAGCTTATGATGGGCAAGATACTCGGCATCGCCTCGGTGGCCATAACGCAATTCGCCATCTGGATGGTGCTGATATTCGTTCTCGGGACGGTGGCCTCGCAGATATTCGCCGCCGATCTGGCGGCCGGCGCGCAGGCCATGAAGGATGTCGCCGGGACCGGTATGGCCGGTATGGGAGGCATCGACCCCGAGGCGGCCTCGCTGCTCCGCGGAGCCACCGACCTCGGTTTCCTGGGTAAACTCTTCGGCGGATTCGTGGTATTCTTCATAGGCGGATACCTGGTCTATGCGGCCATGTTCGCCGCAATAGGCAGCGCGGTGGACGACGCGGCCGACACCCAGCAGCTGCAACTGCCCGTCACCATTCCGCTTATCCTGGCCATAGTGGTGCTGATGAACGTACTGCGCGATCCCGACGGGCATCTGGCCTTCTGGTTCAGCATATTCCCCCTAACTTCGCCCGTGATAATGATGGCGCGCATACCTTACGGCGTCCCGTTCTGGCAGTTGGCGCTTTCGGTGACGCTGCTATACGCTTCATTCGTCGGGCTGGTGTGGATGGCTGGCAAGATCTACCGCGTGGGCATATTCATGTACGGCAAGAAACCCACGTGGAAAGAACTTATCAAATGGATGAATTACAAATACTAATCAAAATAAGATGGCAAAAACAATCCTGGTAACTGGCGGCGCGGGCTATATCGGCTCGCACACCGCCGTCGAGCTGATCAACGCAGGTTACGACGTAGTTGTGGTGGACAACCTTTCCAACGCCGAGCTTTCGGCCGTGGACGGCATCCGCCAAATAACAGGCAAAGAGGTCCCTTTCGTAGAGGCCGATTGCTGCGACAGAGCCGCTATGGACAAACTCTTCACGGACTATCCCATCTCGGCCATCATACATTTCGCCGCCTATAAGGCTGTGGGCGAATCGGTGGCCCAGCCGCTGATGTATTACGGCAACAACGTGGGGTCGCTCGTTACCCTGCTCGAGTCCATGCGCGCCAAAGGGGTCGAAAACATCGTCTTCTCGTCGTCCTGCACCGTTTACGGCCAACCGGAGGTGCTGCCCGTGACCGAGCAGTCGCCGCGTCTGCCCGCCACCTCGCCCTACGGCAACACCAAACAGATATGCGAGGACGTGCTGCGCGACAGCATAGCGGCATACGGGGCGCTGAAAGGCATAGCCCTGCGCTATTTCAACCCGGTGGGCGCACATCCCTCGGCCATGCTTGGCGAACTTCCGAAAGGCGTACCCAACAACCTCGTACCCTTCATCACCCAAACCGCGGCGGGCCTGCGTAAGGAATTGAGCGTGTTCGGCGACGACTACCCCACGCCCGACGGTTCGTGCCTGAGGGACTACATAGACGTGGTGGATTTGGCCAAAGCGCACGTGAGCGCCGTAGACCGCATGCTCAAAGGCAAGTCGAAAGCCGCCTACGAGATATTCAACGTAGGGACGGGAAGGGCCGTATCGGTTCTTGAACTGCTCAATACGTTCCAGAAAGTCAACAATATAACCGTTCCTTACAAGATAGTGGGACGCCGTGCGGGAGACGTTACCGCCGTATGGGCCGACACCACCTTCGCTAACAACGAACTGGGCTGGAAAGCCGAAAAGACCCTCGAAGAGACTCTTCAAGGCGCGTGGAAGTGGGAAAAGAAAATCCGGGGGCTGTAGCTGGCGCGCCCGGCGGCATACAAGTGCAACCAGAAAGCGCCCCGAAATGTTTTACGGGGCGCTTTATTTGAATGGCGGAGCGGACAGATTCCGAGAAATTTAAACGGTTTCTGAGTTTTGGGTAAAAAAGCATTATGATCTATGCGGAGGTTGTTATTTATATTTTTGGGTTGCCTTTGCTTTTCGGCGGGCGGCGCGCAGCAACGGGAGAGCTATCTTTTCAGCCTGGAGGATTGCCTGGGTTATGCCTTCGGCAATAACTACACCCGCCAGTCGATGAAACTATCGGAGGAGGCCGCGGCGGAAGTTTACCGGCAGTCGAAGCTGGAACGCCTGCCATCGCTTAACCTGTCGCTGAGCGAAACCTATTCCGACGGACGCAGTACGCCGGAGGCGTGGAGGGGAAATTACGCCCTTAACGCGGGAATGACGCTCTATCAGGGCGGTATGCTAACGGCCGCGACGGAAAAGGACAGGCTGCGCGACGAAAAGGCCGGCTATGCCACGTCCCAATACGACAATGCGCTTACGATAAAGATATTGCAATCGTTTCTGTCCGTGTTGGGCAACGAAGAGCTGTTGAAATACCAGCTTGCCGTTGCCGATGCGAGTGCCGGGCAGGCGGCGCAGGGCGCGGCGCAGTATGCTGCGGGTACCATCCTTGAGAGCGACTACTTTCTGCTCGAAGCCCAACTGGCCAGCGACCGCAACAATCTGGAAGACACCCGTATCGCGCGCGACAACAGCCTGATAACGCTCAAAGGACTGTTGTCCATGCACCCCTCGGCCGACCTGCGCATAGTTTATCCCGACTCCTCGTCAATCGCAGTAATGGGGGCGCTGCCCTCCATGGAATCGGTCATGGACAGGGCCATGGCCACGTTGCCCGAGCTGAAGATGGGCCGGTACGACGTCGAGATTGCCGACGCCGATCTGAAGATAGCCCGCGCGGGCTATATGCCGACGGTGAAGTTGAGTGCGGGGGCGGGTACGGGCCACTCACCCGATTTTTCGTCCTACGCGTCGCAGCTCTCCGACGGCGTAAACGGCTCGGCGGGGATATCCGTGGGCATGCCCCTGTTCAACAACGGCCGTACGCGCTCGGCGGTGAAGCAGGGTACGATAGCCTCCAAACAGGCCGAGCTTAACCGCAAACAGGCCGAGACCGACGCCATGCAAACCGTGGCGGTGGAGTACCAGGATGTGGTGTCGGCCTGGAATAAATTCAATACCACCAATATACGCCAGAACGCCTACATGAAGACCTTTGAGGCCTACCGCGCCCGGTTCGACGCCGGGTCGATCACGGCCGTCGACCTTCTGCAGCAGCAAAACAACTACATAGGGGCGCTCAACGACTACATACAGAGCAAATACGGCTTTATGCTCAAACGCAAGATACTGGACGTTTATATGGGCAACCGCATAACAATGTGATAATCCGTTTAAAACTTATAGAATGAATAACGGGACAGTTAAATGGGCCGCCCTGCTGGCGGCAACGGCATATCTGGCTGGCTGCAAGGCCGACGGCATCAAATACAACACATTCGTAGTGGAGGAGCGGACGGTGGAGACTACGGTTACGGCTACGGGTTACCTCCAGCCGGTGGATAAGGTGGACGTAGGCACACAGGTTTCGGGAGTGATAGAGAAGATATTCGTAGATTTCAACTCGCCCGTGAAAAAGGGGCAGCTGCTGGCCGAGATAGATAAATCCACCCTCAACGAGAAGCTCGCCCAAGCCAGGGCGATGGTAACCAGTGCACAGAGCGATTTGACCTTCGCCCAGCAGAACTACGACCGCACCAAGAAACTATTCGAGGCCAAAGCCGCCACGCAAGCCGCCTGGGAGCAGGCGGAGAACAGCCTGGCCCAGGCGCGTACCAGCCTTTCCAATTCGCAGGCCAACCTGCACCAGGCCCAGGTCAACCTCTCCTACGCCGAGATATATTCGCCCATAGACGGCGTGGTACTAAACCGCGCCGTAGACCAGGGGCAGACGGTAGCCGCTTCGTTCAGCACCCCCACGCTGTTCACGATAGCCAAAGACCTTACGCGAATGAAAGTGGAAGCCAACGTGGACGAGGCAGATATAGGCCGCGTGGAGACGGGGCAGGAGGTGCGTTTTACGGTGGACTCCTATCCCGACGATACTTTCGGGGGGAAAGTGGTGCAAGTGCGCCTGCAGCCGGCGGTGACAAGTAACGTGGTGACTTACACCGTAATAATAGAGGCTCCCAATCCGGAGGAAAAACTTTTCCCGGGAATGACCGCCAGCGTGGCGATAATCACAGACCGCCAGAGCGGCCTTGTCACCATGGCCGAGGCGCTACATTTCCGTCCCAAATCCTATATGGTCAAGGGCGCCGTTCCGTCCGAAGACAGTCTGGCCAACGGGGTGTGGGTGGAGACCGCGGAAGGTATCGAATACCGCCATGTAAATAAGGGACTCTCGGACGGCGTCTACACCGTGGTTGAAGAGGGGTTGGCGGCAGACGATAAAACCGTGCTTTCGGTGGCGTCGCTCACCGGCGGCAAGGATGAAAAGGAGAAAGTATCCATGAAAGTACAGACGAGATAACCGCGCGGCCCGCTATGTCAACCAAGTCCAAAATAATAGAAATACAGGATCTGCGACGCACGTTCAGGGTGGGCAGCGAACGGGTACACGCCCTTAAGGGTGTCTCTTTCGGCATCTTGGAGGGCGAGTTCGTCAGTATCATGGGGTCGAGCGGCAGCGGCAAATCGACACTTCTCAACATACTCGGCTGTCTCGACAGGCCCACTTCCGGCGAATACCTCATAGACGGAGTGTCCATGGGCCGCCGCACCAAAGACGAACTCGCTACGCTGCGCAACAGCAAGATAGGTTTCGTATTCCAGTCGTATAACCTGCTGGCGCGTACGTCTGCCCTTGAAAACGTGGAGCTTCCGCTACTGTACAACCACGAGGTGTCGTCGCGGCAGAGGCGCGAGCGGTCGGAATATGCGCTGGAACAGGTGGGCCTTGCGGATCGTATGAGCCACATGCCCAACCAACTATCCGGAGGCCAGCAACAAAGGGTGGCAATAGCCAGGGCGCTGGTCAACGATCCCGTCATACTGCTCGCTGACGAAGCCACAGGCAATCTCGACACGCGTACGTCGTACGAGATAATGAACCTCTTGCAGGAACTCAACGCCAGAGGAAAGACGATAGCCTTCGTTACGCATGAATCCGATATTGCCGCATTCACCTCGAGAACCATACTCCTGCGCGACGGCCATATTATTAAAGACGGGGCCGCGGCCAGGCGGTCGGCGCGCGAGGCGCTGGCGGCTCTTCCGGCGGACAATGAAATTTAAACGGTTTCTAAATAACCCCGACAGGAAAATCTAATGGGATTATTACGATGATCCACCCGAAAGACAAGGAAATCCGCGAAAAGCTGATAGCGCGCGGCGCGGAACATCTCACCGACGCCGAGCTTGTCAGCATCCTGCTGGGCGACGCCCCTTCCGGGGTTTCGGCCGTGGATATGGCCGCCGTGGCGCTTGCCGATGCGGGCGAAGAGGGCCTGGCCGTGCTCTCCCGCATGGATATCTCCCGACTGCGGACATCCGCCGGCATGGGCGTCAGGCGTGCGGCCGCGGTTGCCGTCGCCTTCGAGGCGGGCCGTCGTGCGGCTCGCGCCGAGGCGGGCAGGCTGGATACTATAACCACCGATCTCGACGCCGTGCGCATATTCGGCCCCATGCTGTCGGATTTGCCCCACGAGGAGTTTTGGACGGCCTTCCTGTCGTCTTCCGGGCGTGTGATGGAGAAGATGAAGGTGAGCCAGGGAGGGGTTTCGGGAACCGTGGTTGACCATAAACTGATAGTCAAGCGCGCCGTGGAACGCCTGAGTACGTCTATAATAGTGTTGCACAACCATCCCTCCGGGCAGGCAACCCCCAGCGACGAAGACCGCAGCCTGACGGCAAAACTCCGTACGGCCGCATCGTTGTTCGACATAGAACTGCTCGACCATATCATAATCGCCCGGGGCGGCCACTTCTCTTTCCGTAAAGAGGGGCTGTTGGGATAAACAGTAATATGGATGCCCTCCGTTTCGCCGGCGGGATATCCAAATTATTTTTCCGTGGTTTTATCGAAAAACATCCGCACGGCGCCCGCCCTGGACGCCCCTACCGCCGCAGCCAACTCTTCCATGGACGCCGCCTTGACGGCCTTGACGGTTTTAAATCGCGAGAGCAGTTTCTGCACCGATCCCGGGCCTATTCCGGGGATCTCTTCCAGCCGCGTGTGTATTGCCGCCCTGGAGCGTTTGTTGCGGTGGTGGGTTATCCCGAAACGGTGCGCTTCGTCCCTCAGGTTCATTATCACCTTCAGCGGTTCGCCGTTGCGGTCGAGATAATACGGCATGGGGTCGAAAGGATAGAAAACCTCTTCGAGCCTTTCGGCCAAACCTATTATCTCCACCTTATCCGTCAAATCCAACTCTTTCAGTACGCCGTAGGCAGCGCTCAGCTGGCCTTTGCCGCCGTCAACCACGATAAGGTCGGGCAGCTGGCCGCCTTCGGCCAGCAGGCGCGTGTAGCGGCGGGTGAATATTTCGCGCATCGAGGCGAAATCGTCCGGACCTTCCACCGTCTTTATGTTGAAATGGCGATACTCTTTTTTCGACGGCTTGCCGTCGCGGAACACTACGCATGCCGCCACGGCATTGGTCCCTTGAAGGTTGGAGTTATCGAAACACTCTATGTAACGCGGCTCGCGTTTCAATCGCAGGTCGCTCTTCATGGCCTGCATTATGCGGTCGGTGTGGCGCGAGGGATCGCGCGCTTCGATGTTCTTCAGTTTTTCGAGACGCGCCAGACGCGCCCCTTTGGCCGAAAATTCGAGCAGTTCGAGCTTTTCGCCCCTTTTCGGAACAATGAACGTAACGCCCGGGAAGAGACTCTGCTCCGGCGCGAAAGGAACCACCGCCTCGCGTGAGAGGCCGCCGGATATATTCTCGGATATCTGCATTATGGCGCGCGTGAGTATATCCACCTGGCTGTCGTCGGCGCCCAGCGAAAATTCGGCCGTAAAGCTGCTCACCACCGCTCCCGACATTATGCGGGTCATGTTGACGAAGGCCGACGTTTCGTCGCGTACCATCGAAAATACGTCGAGGTCGCCCAGGCGGCTGCTCACTATCACTGATTTACTTCGGTAATTCTGGAGCAAATCGAGGCGGTTCTTGTATCGAGCCGCGTTTTCGAAGTCGAGCTGCCCGGCCGCTTCGGCCATTTTTTCGCGCAGCCATGCCGCCGTAGGGCGCATATCGCCCCTTAGGATGTGGGTTATCATCTCTATCGATGCGCCGTAATCCTGTTCTCCCTGCAACCCTGCGCATGGGCCTTTGCAGTTGCCTATATGATATTGCAGGCATACGCTGTATTTGCCGCGGGCTATGGCGGCGGGAGAAAGGTTGAGCTTGCAGTTGCGCAGCTGGTAAACGCCGTGTATCATTTCCAATATCCCCTTCTGCATCGTGACCGACGCATAGGGGCCGAAATAGCGCGAACCGTCCTTAGCTACGCGGCGCGTGGATTCCACTCGCGGAAAATGCTCGCCGCGGATCACTATCCACGGGTAGGTCTTGTCGTCTTTGAGCAGTATGTTGTAGCGAGGCTTAAGGTTTTTTATCATGTTGTTTTCCAACAACAGGGCGTCCGCCTCGCTGCCCACCACGGTGTGGCGGATAGAGTGTATGTGACGCACCATCACCCGCACCTTCACGGGGTGTGAGGCCGAATCGACGAAATAGGACGACACCCTCTTGCGCAGGTTCTTCGCTTTGCCGACATAGATTATTTCGCCGGCCCGGTCGAGGAAGTTGTATACGCCCGGCTCGGCCGGCAGCGCCGCCGCCTGGCATTTAAGGGAATCGGCCATTGCGGTGCGGAGGCTCATTGCGTTTTGTTTTCGGGCAGCAGACCCAGCAATCCCCGGGTTATATTCCAGCGCATGCGCAGCAGATAGCGACTTTTCACGGGCGACGCCCGCAGGATATATCCCAGCGCCAACGCCATGGCGCCACCCCATTTTACGGCCTCGGAGAACAGACGGCCCCAATAGGCTCCGCTCCCGGAATTTTTGGTACGCAGACGCTCCGTAACCCCTATCATGCGCGTGAGGCGCTCGAAATAGTCGTCGGACACCTTCCAGTCGGGGATCACGTGATGGATTATCGCGTCGGGCAGGTAGTATATCTTTTCGCCCGCCTTTGTGAGGCGCGACAAAAGGTCTTTCTCCTCGCCGCCCAACGCGCTTGCCCCCTTGCGGCCCAATTCGGTGTTGAACATTCCGTAGTGGTCGATCGCCTCGCGCCGTATGCCGAAATTGCCTCCGCGGGGATAACGTCCTCCGCTGAATTCCCTCTCTCGCGAACCCCAGTAGAAAGCTCCCGAAATAAGTTCGTCTATATATGGGGAGAACCATTCCGGCAGCGGGACGCCGTAGACGGGGATGTATATCCCGCCCGCGGCCGCCGCGTCGGGCCGCCTGTCGAAGAAAGACAGGTAGACCTCGGCCAGGCGCTTGTCGATAAGTTCGTCGTCGTCCACCACAACCAGTATATCGCCGCGGCTATGTTTTATGGCGCAGTTGCGCGCAGGCGACAGGCCCTGTTGCCGCTCGAAGGCGTACACAAGGTTCATATCCGGGTGTTTGGCGGCGAACTCGCTGAACTTTGAGGCGGTATCGTCCGTAGAGTTGTTGTCGGCCACCACCACTTCAAAGCTGTTGCATGCGAGCGTCTGTCCGGCCAGCGTCTCCAGCGTGGTCGCCAGGCCCTGCGCCCGGTTGAATGTGGCTATTATGAAAGATAAGCGAATCATAAGGCAAATATAAAATATTTGGTCGTCATACGGCCGCTTCCGCAAGGTTTTATTTTCGGCCGCGGACGAAAACCGGGGATAGACCCGGGATAGCGCGCCATTTGAAGCCGCCCGGCGAAAATACCTGCCGCCCGAAGGTTCGGGATTACCCGAAAAAGCGTAGCTTTGTAACCATGAGCAACGATAAACAGGAGGCGGTTTTCGATCTGGTCAAGAGCATGAGCAAGGCCGAGAAGAGGCATTTCAAGCTCTTCGCTTCGCGTACGGGGGGCGGCCAGTCCAAGTTCGTGGCGCTTTTCGACGCCATGGACTCCATGGAACAGTACGACAACGAGTCCATACTGGCCATATGTCCGGTCAAGCGCGAACAGCTTCCCAACATGAAAGCCCACCTATACAAGCAGATACTTGTCAGCCTGCGCCTTCTTGGCGCGCATCATTCGCCGTCGATAGAGCTGCGCGAGCAGGTGGATTTCGCCCACATACTTTACGACAAGGGTCTCTACCGCCAAAGTTCCAGATTCCTCGAAAAGGCGCTGGCAAGGGCCATGGAACTACAGGAGAGGACGGTGGCACTCAACATAATCGACTTCCAGCGCCTGCTCGAGACCCTGAGCATAGCCAAGGACATGTCGTCGCGCTCCGACCTGCTTTCGCGCCAATCTTCGGAGCTGTGCGCCGAGATAACCCACACCAACGAGATGGCCAACGTCACGGTGCAGCTTTACGACCTTTACCAGAAATTGGGCTATGCGCGCACGCAGAAAGATCTCGACGTGATGGAGCAATATTTCGCCCCCCGGCTCGCCGTGTACGATCCTTCGACGCTCGGCTTCCTCGACCGTTTCCACTATTACGAGGGGATGGCCTGGTACAGCTATATGCGCCATGATTTCGTCGCCAGCTACCGCTACGGCCGCGCATGGGTGGAACTTTTCGACTCCAACCCGCAGATGAAGCGGATGATGTACTACAGCTACCTGAAAGGCTATTCGCGCATTCTCGACGGCCTGTTCCTTATGCGCAAACACCGCCTGTTCGTAGAGAAACTGGAGGCCTTCGAACGCGAGTGCGCCGGGGTGGGGTCGCTAAACGACAACGCCGAGGTAATATCGCGCCACATTCTGTATACCAGCCTTATAAACCGCTACTTCATAGAGGGGCGATTTCGCGAGGGAATGGCCGTTATTCCGCGGGTGGAGTCCTACCTGCAAAAGTACGACGCCCTGCTTGGCGTCCACCATAAGATGATGCTCAACTATAAGGTGGCGTGCCTCTGCTTCGGTAACGCCGATTATACGCGCTGCATGGAATACCTGGCCCGGATCACGAGCCGCAAAGATCCCCGGATAAGGCGCGATCTTCAATGTTACGCCAAGATACTTAACCTGATAGCCTCGTGGGAGTCGGGACAGGATTACAACCTCGATTACCAGATACGCTCGGTGTATATTTTCCTGCGCAAGATGAACGATTTGGGCGCTGTGCAGAAGGAGATGCTCGCGTTCCTGAAAAAACTGGGGACGATATACCAGAGCGATCTTAACAGTGAGCTAAAGGTGTTGTACGACAAGCTCAAGCCATATGAAAATCACCCATATGAGCGCCGGACGTTCTATTATCTCGACATCCTCTCGTGGTTGGAAAGCAAATTGACCGGCAAGAGCGTGGCCGCCATAATCAGGCAGCGTTTCCTGAGTAAAAACCATTAGCGGCGTATCGTCACCAAGCCCGCCGGGGAGACCTGCAGGCTATCGCAGCCGCTTGAAGCGCTCCACGACGTCTATGTCGGTTATCTCCTTGGAGAGCATGGCTATGACACTTTCCGGGATCTTTTTCAGATCGAGCAGCATGAGCGCGTCGAGTGCGTCGCAAAAATCGTGATCGACGTTGAATCCGAGGACGTGGCTGTTGAGCTGCAGGTATTTGCGTATAAGGACGGGTATTGAGAATTCCCCCCGCTCTATATCGGACACGATCTTATTTATCAGCTCTATATCTTCCACGTTTTTTATCAGCTCCGCGTCTATCCGCGCGTCTATTCCTTCCAGCCCGGTTACGGGGCGCACCCACGCCGCCAGTTCGGCATCGAGATGGCGCTGTTTAAGATAGGTCACTATCAATATTTTCGATGCCGACTGGAATTCCCCCGATATGGTCACCGGTCCCAGCAGGTTGCGGTAGCTGTCGTTTCTGAGCAGCACGTACAGTATGCCTTTCCACAGCAGCATCAACGAGGCGGGCTTGCGTTGGTAGGCCCCGGTTATGAAACTGCGGCCCAGTTCTATGGTCTGCTCCATCACGGATGCCATTTCAGGGGAGAACCGGAAGAGTGAGTTGGTGTAAAAGCCGTCGAGACCGTAACGCGGGATTATATCGCCGCCCAGCCCCATGCGGTAAGCACCCACGAGCGCCTCCTCTTTGGCGTCCCAGATGAACAGCTGGCGGTAATATTCGTCGTAACGATCGGTGTCGATACTTTTCATAGACCCTTCGCCCACGCCTCGGAAAGTTATCTCCCGCATGCGTCCTATCTCGTGCATCATGTTGGGAATTAGTGCCGACTGGACAAAGAACACTTCATATGACCCGTATCCGAACAGCAGGTTGCCGGGCCTTATGGCCGCCAGCTCCTCCCGCAGCATCTCGCGGCGGCTGACAAGCGACACCTCTTCCGGGACTGCACCGCACCGCTTGCGTTTCGGCACTATGCACAGTTTGCGCCGCGGACGTTTGTGCGTAAGGTATTCGACGTTGGCGCGCAGATAGTCGCCGTACGTGCGTATATCTTCCAGCCCTTCCAACCGTCGTGGCGTGAGGGGCGCCCCGACGTTTACCACCGCCATCTTCTTTCGCTTGTTAAGCAATTCCCTTACCAGCAACGCCGTTCGCAACCGGGGGTGGATCTTGCCCGCCAAATGGAACCACAGGCTGTTGGACGCCTCGATGCATATGGGCGTTACGGGCGCTCCGGCGCTCCTGATAAACCGCACGGCCGGGTCGCTCCACCGTTTGTCGCGCAGTTGTGAAAATCCCTTTTGCCATGTGGCCACCTCGCCGGCCGGGAATATCACCAGCGCGCCGCCTCCCCTGACGTGGGCGAGCGAGGCGCGCAGGCCGCGCATATTGCGTCCTGCGTCGGGATTGTCGAACGGATCCACCGGAATGAAATATTGTTTGAGGAAATCGACCTTCTCCAACAGGAAGTTGCCCATGAATTTAACCTCGGGGCGTATGCGCGATATCATGTCTATAAGCACGATGCCGTCCAGAGCGCCCGTGGCGTGGTTGGCCACGATTATCAGCGGCCCCGTCGTGGGGATGTTATCCAGGTCTTTATCCTGAACGTGATATCCGGCTCCGATCTCCCTTAGCAACGTCGCCGACCCGGGATGCGGCGAAGCCATAACGCGCCTGTAGAGGCGGTTGACGGCATTAATTCCGGCAATCTGCATCAGGATGGACGCCAAGGTGTTGGCCAACAGCCCGCGGCGGCCGAACATGAGGTCGCCTTTCTCTATAAGGTTCATAGGCGCGTTTAATATGCGATGTCTATACCAAAATTCATACCTGTCCGGCCTGGCGGACGGTAGCGGCAACCTTATTCCATCACTCCCTTTCGCGAAACCAGCCAGACGGCCTTTTTATAGAACTCGAGGAGCGGCCCGCGCCAACCGGCAGGCAATCGGTTAAGTATGTATAGTTTCCACCAGCCGAAACGGTAGCGGCGCGTGTAGCTGCAACTTTTTTCGGTTTTCAACGCCCGTACGGTGTATCCGCCAACCGACTGGAGTATGCCGAGGCCTATTTCTATGCGTGCGATATATTCGTTGAGGTCGTCGTTGCCGGGAGTGTAGAAATCCATGAATGAATACTCCTGCCGTTCGAGTTTATATCCCGTACGTGAGTTATTTACCGTCAACAAATTGTAGTTGGACATACGCGTGGGCGTGTAACATACCGGATACTTTACGGCCACCTTGGTCCACATGTAAAGATCCTGTCCGCGCGCCATGCCTTCGGGAAAACCTCCCACATCGTCGAATACGCTGCGCGGTATGGCCAACGATCCCGTCCATGTTATGTTTACGCCGAATGCCGTCCGGAAGTAGTCCTTCACCACTCCGCTGATCTTAATGCTGTGTTCGTTGATATACACTCCGTTGCGGCGGTGGATCCAGAACCCGGTGCTGTAGATGCCGCAGCCCGGCCAGTGGCGCGTCAGGTTGGCTATGTGGTGCAGGAAATCCTCATCCCACCAGTCGTCGGCGTCCAGGAACGCAACGTACTCGCCTTTGGCCTCGGCTATACCCCTGTTGCGCGCCGCCGAAACCCCGGCGTTGACCTGCCGTATGACCCTCACGAGCGGCAGGCCGAGTTGTTCCACCACGTCGCCGCCGCCGTCCGTAGAGCCGTCGTCCACCACCAGCACCTCGACGGGGGCGAAACTCTGGCCGGCCGCCGAACGCACGGCGCGTACCGCCCACTCCCGTTTGTTGTAGAGGGGGATCACTGCGGTGAATGTAGGAGTATTTATCATTGTACCAATAGGTTGCAGCCTCGTATCTCGCTCCGTCCCGCCCGGCCTTCCACGGTAAAACGCCCGTTGGCGTCTACCGTTCCCACGTCGCGCGTGGCTATGAAGGCGCACGACGATATATTGCCCAGGTCGGTTATCTGCAATAGCCCGCGTCCGCCCGGGGGCAGTATATCCTGCGGGTCGTTCATATCCGCCGCCCTCACCCTCATCCATGGCGGCGCAAGGAAGACACCCCCGCCGCGCGAATAGGCCTGCGAGGTGAGTTCGGCCATGCCGTACTCGGAATGTATGGCGTCCACGCCGAAAGCGAGCGCCAACGTTTCGTGCATCTTCCCGCGGGGCAGCTCCTCGCGCTTGCCTTTCATCCCTCCTGTTTCCATGACTGTCGTGCCTGCAAGCCGCACGGCGTGTTTTTCGGCCAGATCCAACAGCGCATAGCTCACGCCAAGCAATATTTTCGGCTTGCAGCAACGGGCCATTGCCTCCAGCAATCCGTCGTGGTCGTCCAGGAAAAACCCGCCTTCGCCTCCGCCGGCCTTTATCAGCCTGTCGGCCATGTAGACCAGCGACGACCCCCGCCTCTCCAGGTATCCCGGCAGCAGCGCGAAGATGGCTACAGCCGCCGGATCGCCGTAAAACATCGAAAACGCCCGGGTGAAGACCTTCTCATAATCTTCCGCCCGACGCATCATGTGGCGCGAGGGCGTACTTCCCGTGGTGGCGCTGCTGGTGAAGGTTATTTCCGGCGGGCCGTCACCGCAGTACACCTCGTGCGTCTTGAATATCTCGACGGGCATGTGCGGGATCTCCTCGGGCCGTTTTACCGTCTCCGGCCGGCAACCCGTCAGTTCCAGGTATTCGGCATATGGCCCGCAGCGAACGCTCTGCATACGGAACAACTCCATGGCCGCCTCGTCGAATCCGCGGCCGGAAGTTATGCGCAGTATGTCGTCCGCTCGCAACGTTTATTCTCGGGTTTTACAGTGGGTGCTGCATAAGGAAACGCTCGCAGTCGATGGCCGCCTTGCATCCCGACCCTGCGGCGGTTATTGCCTGGCGGTAGTCGGGGTCTTGTACGTCGCCGGCGGCGAAAACCCCATCTATGTTGGTTTTCGACGTCCCTGGAACGGTTTTTATATAGCCCACCTCATCCAGGTGCAGCTGCCCCCGGAAAAGCTCGGTGTTGGGATGGTGGCCTATGGCCAGGAAGAGGCCGTGGATGGCTATCTGCACCTCCTGCTGGTCGCGGTTTTCGAGCAGCAGGCCCGTCACCCCGTCCTGGTCGCCCAGCACCTCTTTGGTCACGTGGCCGAAGAGTATCTCTATGTTGGGCGTTGACATTATGCGGCTTTGCATGGCCTGGGAGGCGCGCAGATGGTCTTTACGGACGATCATATAGACCTTGTTGCATATCGACGCCAGATACGACGCCTCCTCGCAGGCCGTGTCGCCTCCCCCTACCACGGCCACGTCGCGGCGGCGGTAGAAGAAGCCGTCGCACGTAGCGCAGGCCGACACCCCCATGCCTCGGTACATCTGCTCGGACGGCAGGCCGAGGTATTTGGCCGTGGCCCCGGTGGCTATTATCACCGCTTCGGCCTCGATTATCTTTTCCCCGTCCACCGTTATGCGGAAAGGCCTTGCGGAAAGGTCGGCCCCGGTGACGGCGCCCGTACGCACGTCGACGCCGAAACGCTGCGCCTGGCGGCGCATATCGTCCATCATCTGCGTACCCATCACCCCGTCGGGATAACCTGGGAAATTCTCTATTTCGGTTGTCGAGGTCAGTTGTCCTCCGGGTACTATCCCTTCGTAAAGTACGGGGGAGAGGTTTGCCCGTCCGGCGTATATGGCCGCCGTAAAGCCTGCGGGGCCGCTGCCTATTATCAGGCAGCGCATCTTTTCGTTACCGTTTTGCTCCATTGGAATTAACTTTTCAAGCCCAAAGATAGCAAATTTAGAGAGCGCTGAACAACACCCGATCTTTTTCGGCAAAAATTATTACCTTCGCAAAAATTTATCGGCCCCGAGAAATGATAAAGAAAGCCTCCCTGCAGCCCACTGCCGAAGATACCTGGAAAATAGTCTACAATCCCGCGTCTAAAGGGATGCGCTACGACCAGGCGTTGCAGGAAGCCATGAAACTCGAAGACGCGGGCGATATCGAAGGGGCGTGCAATCTGCGTTACGACGCATTCCAGACGTTGGTGGAACTAATTCCGGACGACTGCGAAACGCTCCTCGAATGGAGCGACGAGGCGAGCCAAAGCGCTCTCTACCTCATCAGCTTCTCCGCCATCGACCACTTCCTGACCTGCGATTTCGAGATGTGCGCCGCCATGCTCGAAATGATGTTGGAATTGGATCCGGAAGACCATTTGGAGGCCTCCAGACGATTGGCTTACTGCTATGTAGCCCTCGACGAGTGGGAGTTATTCGACGAGGTGGCAAACGACATCAGCGACAAATACGCCGACAAGGGGATTCTCAAACTGTGGGCCGGTCTTCGCCGCAGCGGACAGATAGACGCGGGCGAGTTGATCCACTTCAAAAAGAGCTTTGCCGAGTATTACTGCGAATTCATCGCCGCCGAGCATCCCGTATCCGCGGAATACCTGGCCGACATAGAGCGCGAGAAACCCTCGCGCGGGAGCCTGGCCCGCGAACTGTGGCTCCAGACGGAACACCTGTGGGTTCGTTTTCCTGGCTTCATAGAGGCTCTGAAAGCCTGACCATGGCCTACCCGTGGGGCGACGAGCGGCCGTACAACAGCTATTCCAACCATTTCCGAAAACTTTTCGGGGCGCGCGTCCAGAAGGTCACCATAAACGCAGGTTTCTCGTGTCCCAACCGCAATCCCGGCAGGGGTTGTACGTTCTGCAACAACGAGGCGTTCACGCCGTCCTATTGCGTACCGCAGAAATCCATTACCGCTCAGATCGACGAGGGCATCGGCTTCCATGGCCGGCGCTACCGCGAGGCCGACAGGTTCCTGGCTTACTTCCAGTCGTTTTCCAACACCTACGCCCCGCTGGACCGCCTGCGTGAGGTTTACGGCGAGGCCCTCGCCCATCCGCGTGTGGTTGGGATAGTGGTTGGTACGCGCCCTGACTGCGTCGATGCCGAAAAACTCGACTATTTCGCCTCTCTGGCCGGGAAACACTACGTTACGATAGAATACGGCATAGAATCGTGCCGCGACGCGACGTTGGCGGCCGTGAACCGCGGTCACGACTTCGCCTGCGCCCGCCGGGCCGTGGAAGAGACGGCGGCACGCGGCATCCCCGCGGGGGCGCATTTCATACTCGGTTTCCCGGGCGAGACGGACGAAATGCTCATCGCCCAGACGGACATTATCAACTCCCTGCCCCTGTCGAGCGTCAAATTCCACCAGCTTCAGATATTCCGCGACACGCCTATGGAGGAGGAGTGGAGGGCCGACCCCTCCGGATTCATTTTCAGGACCCTGCCCGAATACATAGATCTCTTCACGGAAATACTCCGCCGCCTGCGTCCCGATATCGTCGTGGAGCGTTTCGCCGGCGAGGCCCCGCCCGAGTTCCACGTGGCCGGCAGTTGGGGGCTGGTCCGCAACGAAAGGCTGTTGCAGCTCCTCGAAGGACGCCTGAGGGAAAAAGGGGCCTGGCAGGGGGAGTTATACCGCAGGGGATAGGCAAAACCGTAAACGAAACGGGAGCCTGGGTGATCCCCGGCTCCCGTTTCGTTTACGGTTTGTCGCGTCAGAATTTCAACCTGAAACCTATCAGGCACGACCATGTGCTGGCTGTGGATATGGTCTTGTTGAATTTAGTGCCTTTTTTGAAATCTTCGGACGAACTGAAATTCATCATGAAGTGCGGTACGTGCGCGCCCACGCCGTCCACCTCTTTCACGCCGGTATAGTTGAGCAGGGTGAAGTCGTTGTAGCTTTGCACACTCGCGCCGTAGACAGCGCCCCACTCCTTATTCAGCAGGTTGCCCACGTTGAGTACGTCGGCCGTGAACTGCAGGGTGTAACGGCGGCTGGAACCGAAATTCGCAAATATATCCTGGGTGAATTTGAAATCGAAACGGTTCACCCACGGCGAGAGGCCGCCTCCGCGCTCCGCGTATTTGCCTTTGCGGGTTTTAAGGTAACTGTCGTTGTTGATGAAATCCCAGTAGTCCTGTTTTTGCTGCTGCGCACTGTAGCCGCCGTTGTCGTCGAAGTGCATCTCATCCATGCTTTTGGGGACGTATATCAGGTCTGTCGACTGGCCGTCGCCGTTTATGTCGTTGCCGTATTTATAGCTCAGGCGCAGGCCGTTGGACCCGTTGTAGTAGACCGCGAACGTAGACGTGAGGTGGTTGGCGTAGCTTATGCTGTAAGATACGTAACCGTTAACGCGGTGAGGTACGGAGAAGAGCGAGTAACCCAGCCCCGGATCGTTGAGGTTGCCCGACGAGGTGTTGTACCTCCATGCCGACGCGGCGGCCGAACCGGGATTGTTGGTAAGGTCTTTGGATTTGTTGTAGGTGTATGCCACCATACCGGCCAGCCCGTTGGAGAATTTCTTGGTGAGCTGGGCCGTGAAGATGAACTGGTAGGGCTTGCCGCTCTCCTGATTGTCGAGTATGTACATTCCCGACACGTCGTTGTTTATCCTGTTGGATGGCGATTTGGTTTTTGTGGTTATCCACGTCGTCGCGTCCGTCCACCACACTCCGCGTTTGTCGGGACCGTCGAAAGTCCCGGCCTCGGGTTTGAGGTTGGCGTTGCGTTGCACCACCGCGTTAACGTCGCGGGTGTACATGACCTCGGCCGTGAAGATCGTCGTCCAGGGAAGTTGCACGTCCACGGCCAGCGACGAGCGCCATATCTTGGGCAGGCGGAAATCGTCGGCCACCTTGGCCAGCTCTGGATTCTTGGGCAGGGTGCCGCGTGCCGTCGGGAAGAGGCCGGGGTGGGCGGCCACCAGGTCGGCGGGATTGCGCATAAAGCGGAATTCCTTGCCCGAGTTTGTCTCGTATGTTGCTATATCGTTAGTATTTAACGTCACCTGCGGAGCGAGGATGAAACCCGAAGCCTGGGGTTGGTTGACATACCACACGAATGGGGTGTAACCCAGGAACAGGCCCGTGCCTCCGCGCAGTTGCACGGTGCGGTCGCCGGCTATATCCCAGTTGAAACCTATACGCGGCGATACAGAGAGGCGGTTGGACGGCCATTGGCTCATGTCGTAGGTCGCAGCGCCGTTTTCGAACGTCACATCCTTGAACAGCCTGCCGTCCTGCATTTTGGTGCCGGAAGGGAGGTCGTTAAGGCACAGGGGTAATTCGAAACGCACGCCTCCCGTAAGTTTCAGCCTGGCGTTAACCTGCCATTCGTCCTGCATGTACAGGCTGGCGAGGCCGAAGTCGAGTTCGCTCATGGGTTGCTCGCCGGTGGTGTAGGGATATTGCATGGCGAAGTATGCGGGAGCCGTGTTGCGGTAGTTTTTGAACTCGTCCATCGAGTTGTAGGTGTAATTGCCCTGGGCGAAACGCTGGTAGGCGTTGCCGAAACTCTGGAACTCGAACGACGCGCCGGCCAGCAGCTGGTGGTCGCCCAGCGTGTACGTTACGTTGTCGAGAATGGTGAAAGTGTTGTTAACCACCTCGTTGTTAAACGTAAAAGGCTCGTAGCCGAACGTCATGTAGGGGACGTACGATGGTTTTATCGGTTGGCCGGTATTCGGATCGATCTGGCCCGCGGTCGGGACGTTGTTCTCGTAGACGTCGACGGTGGGGAAGAGGGCGCTGGGGCTTTTCCTTACGTCGTTTATGTAGGTGTACGTGACCAGGAATTTATTCGAAAGTTTCTCCGAAAAAGCGCTGTTCAGCTCGCCTGTTATGGAGCGCACCGTGGTTTGCATCTGGTAGTTGGAGTTGCTGAAAGCGATGGCGTCGGCGCTGTAGCGGTTAACCGTGCCGGGTGCGCCGCTGGTGCTGATCAGGGCGTCGTACGTACCCACCACTTCGTTATAGCGCAGCATGGCCTTGTGCTTCTTGTTGATGTTCCAGTCGAGACGGGCCACTATCTTGTGGTTCTCGTCGCCGAAATCTGGATAATTTTGATAAACTCCCGGGTCGTAGCCGAATTCCGTGCCGAGGAAAGTTTTCATGTCTTCCAGGTCGAAAGTCGTGGTACGCGCCCTGTATGTGGCCCTGTCGCCGCGGTCTCCGGCATCTACGTGCGAATTTTTCGACGTGGGGTTCCAGAGTACGCCGGGCGAGGTGGCTTTCTCCATCTCGGCGTTGGCGAAGAAGAAGAGTTTATCTTTGATGATCGGGCCGCCGAGGGTGAAGCCGTAATTGTTTTTGGTGGAGCTTTTTGCGTTAACCACTGTTTTGTCGCCAACTTTATCGCCCGTCATGTCCTTGGTCTGGAAGTAGGTGTAGGCAGAGCCGGTGAACTGGTTGCCGCCGCTGCGCGTAACGGCGTTTATGCTCGCGCCGGTGAAGCTCGACTCGCGTATGTCGTAGGGCGAGAGGTTTACCGTTATCTCCTGGATGGCGTCGAGCGATATGGGCTGGGCGTGTCCCTTGCCCGGAAGTTCGGTGTCCAGGCCGAAACGCTGGTTGAACGAAGCTCCGTCTATCGTCAGGTTGTTGTATTTGCCGTCGCGGCCCGCGAAGGAGTTATTGGTTCCGGCGGCGGGCGTAAGACGCGTAAAGTCGCTCACGCCGCGGCTCGTGGTGGGCAGCGTGGAGAGTTCGCGCGTGTTGACGTTGGTCATCGAACCGTTGCGGTCGGAATTCATTATCGAATTTCCGGTTGCGGCCACCACTACAGCGTCGAGATCTATGGATTGTTCTTTCATCTCGGCGCGCAGTACGTAGTTGTCGCCCAGGGCGATGGTAATATTACGGTGTTCAACGCTCTTGTAACCGAGCATCTGCACTTTGACCGTATAAGGGCCGCCCGGACGCAGGTTTTGCAGGCGGAATTGGCCCTTGACGTCGGAAACGGCGCCGTATTGGGTTCCGGAGGGGGTGTGGACGGCCACTACGGCCACGCCGGCGAGGGGGACGCCGGCAGCGTCCACCACCTGGCCGCTCATACTCGATGTGGTTATCTGTGCGAAGAGGCCCGCAGCGCACAATAACATCGACGCAAATAACGATAGAAGAAATTTTTTCATACGGATTAGATATTTTATGTGTGATTTATTGTTTGGGCGTGGAAAGGATAGATCATAACAAAGGTAGCTTTTTTTATTGAAAAACCCACTTTAAATGCGTTTATAACCATTTGTTAACGTCTCGGCCGAAGAAACTGCCGAGCGCCGGGGGCGAAAGTATATGATCAGCGAAAGCACAATGACGGCCATACCCGACACGCTCCACACTGTTGGACGCTCATCCGGGAGCATCAGCCAGCTCAGGGCCGCGCCGACCACCGGGTTTATCAGGCGGCACATATTAAGGTCCGACACTTTGCGCTTTTCGTGTTGCAAAGCATAGAACCACAAGCTGAAAGCGAAGACCGATATCCCCACCAGCGCCGCCAGGTCGAGATAGAACACGCCCGGCAATCCGGTGAAATGGTAAAATCCTTCGGAGCATATGCCGGCCGCGTATATCAGTCCGCCGCCAAGCAACATCTGCACTCCGTTGAGGAATACCGGATCGGGTTTCCCGGCCGCCTCGGCTACGCGTATGGCCGAATAACCCTGCATGGCTATATTGGCGAAAAGCAGCGCTATGCCGGCTATGGCCGGCAGCGAAAGCATGTGTCCGTCCTCGCCGCCCGTACGTATGACCAGGATCACCCCCGCCAGCGATACTGCCAGGCTGGCCACCTTGACGGGCGTAAGCCTGTCGTCGCGGGCTATGAAATGGGCCAGCATAACGTTTATCAGCGGCGATACCCCCATGACTATCGACGCAATGCCCGCAGGAGCCATGTCGAGTCCTATGTAAAACACCGAATAACCGAGGAAGATGTTAACCGCCACCAGGTTGAGAAATAGTTGCCAGTTACGGGCCATGACCTTAAGCGCGTCGCGCCGCCAACTGAAAGAGAGCAGGATGATCCCGGCGGCCATAAACCGTACCCCCGCGAAACCGAGTACCGGAACCCCGAACGCAAGCCCGTGCTTCACCAAAGGATTTACCATGGCCCACAGCAGCGATGCCGTAACGGCGCAAAGTATACCTTTGTCTATCTTCATAACGGAAGGGTGTCCAGCACGGACAATATTATCGAGGCGCTATGCCTTATCTCGTCCTGCGTTATGGTCAGCGGCGGCGATATGCGGAATGCCGTTTCGCAGAACAGGAACCAGTCGCTCATCACGCCGTTCTCGATAAGGCCCTCTATCGTCCGGTGCAGTTTCTCCGCAGAACCCAGCTCCACGGCCATCAGCAGGCCGCTGCGACGTATCTCTACGATGGCCCGGTGTCCGCCCAGAAGCTCTTCGTAGAGCGCTCCCTTGGCCTCCACGCCGTCGAGCAGGCGCTCGCAGTCCATATATTCGAGTGCCGCCAGCCCTGCCGCGCAGCACACCGGATGGCCGCCGAAGGTGGTTATGTGTCCCAGCGCCGGGTTGTGCGAAAGTACCGACATTATCTGCCGCGACGATATGAAAGCCCCCAGGGGCATTCCCCCGCCTACGGCTTTGGCAAGGCAGAGTATATCCGGCGTCACGCCGTAGGCCGACAGGGCGAACATCCGGCCCGTGCGCCCCATGCCCGTCTGTATCTCGTCGAATATCAACATAGTTCCCATTTGGGTGCAGCGGCGTCGCAGGGCCTGCAGGAAACCGTCGGCCGGCAGTCTCACCCCGGCCTCGCCCTGCACGGGTTCCACTATCACGCACGCCGTGTTGCCGGTTATGCGGTTTATCTGGCTGAAATCGTTGAAATCCAATTGTTCGACGTCCGGGAGCAGCGGCCCGTAACCCTCTTTGTATTCCTCGCCGCCCATGACGCTCAGCGCTCCGTGCGTGGAGCCGTGATAGGCGTTGCGGAAAGAGATTATCCCGCTGCGCCCGGTATATTTTTTGGCCAGCTTGAGCGCTCCCTCTACGGCTTCGGCCCCCGAGTTGACGAAGTAGACGCTGTTGAGTGTTTCGGGAAGGAATTCGGTGAGCCTGCCGGCGTACCGCACCTGCGGCGACAGCACCAGCTCGCCGTAGACCATAAGGTGCATATAGCGGGCGGCCTGCTCCTGCACGGCCTTTACCACCTGAGGATTGGCGTGTCCCACATTGCTCACCGACACTCCGGAGACCAGGTCGAAGAAGCGCTTGCCCTCGGGCGAGTGGAAGAACACCCCTTCGGCCCTCTCCGCACCTATCATCATAGGTGAGGGGGAGGTCTGGGCCAGGTTCTCTAAAAACAGTTGTCTGAGCGGTTTCATATCCATTTCAACAGGCGGGAACAAACGGTAAGCACGGCCGTGGCGGCAAGGACGGCCAACCAACCCGCGTCCACCGACGGCGAAAAATCCACAGCCAGATTATTGAAGAAATTTATGGCGCAAAAACCGGCCGCCATCATAGTGGCCGCCGGCATCTGCTTTATTATCATCATAATCACACCTGGTTTGCCTTCGCCCGGCTTCCAGTTTATCAAATGCGGCGTCAGCGCTCCGGTGGTGCGGCACCAATGCCTGAACGCTTCGCCGTGGCGCGCCTCCAGCGAGTGTTCGCGCGCAAAGACCATGCAATGCGCCAGCGGAAAGGCCGTCATGGCTGCAACCAGGGCGAACCATAACGCCCCCGTGTATAACGTGACGGAGAAGATCATCATCAGCCCCGCCGAAATCCCCGGGAAACGCATTACGGAATAGACGCCCGTCGCCTTTCCGTCCCAGCCGTCGCCGGCCGCCGCCCTGAGCGCCAAAGCCGCCGCCGCGAGCGCCGAGCAAATCGCCGTAAGCACAAAACTATTGTGGATCAACAGGAAAGGCCTGTATAGCAAAACCGCAGCCACAGATACGCCTATCACCGCCAGCGGTATCATCCTGCGCAACGAGAGCAGCCTGCGGCCCAATTTTATGGCTTTTTCGTAGGCGGTCATAATTTAAGTGCGTTTGACGTTTTGCGATAACCCCAAAGGCACAGCGCTCCGGCGGAGACTCCCAGCATTATGCCGAAAAGTATGTCGAGCGGGAAGTGCATTCCAAGATATATACGGCTGTAGCACACCAGCAATCCCCATGTAATTATAAGCGCCGTGTAGATATGCGAACGCACGAGCGGAATGGTGGCGGTGATGACGGAAAAGACAGTGGCCGCATGCGCCGACACCGTCCCGTAATTGCCGCCTCGGCGTCCATCCACAAGATGCACCATGCCTTCGAGCGACGGCGTATGGCCCGGCCTGAGACGCGGCATATTGTGTTTGAAGAAATTGGCCGCCTGGTCGGCCGCGGCCACCGCCAGCACGGCGAATCCCAGGATCAGCAACATCCCCTTCCATCCCTGTCGGCGGTAAAGCAGCCACAGGATAAGCAGGTAGAGCGGCGTCCACTCCACCTTTCCTGAGACGAAGGCGAAAAAGCCGTCCCAGAAAGGCCCCCCGTCGAAATTAAGGGCCAGGAACAGCTGTTCGTCGATGCGGTGGAGGGTTTCCATCAGAATTGGAAATATATGAACGGTTGTATGTCGGACGACTTGATCTGCATGATAAACCATATCAGCGCCACCATTACGGCCACTTTGGCCGCGAAAGGCATGCCGATGAAAACCAGCTCGGTGCGGCGCGCCCAACGCGTGGGCAGCATATGCAACGCATACCCCACCGCTATCATGGCCATGACGCTCCAATAGCCCGTAATCACTCCGGGTAACAATTCCGGGCTGAAGTTATAAAAAATCCGGCGTAATATCTCTATTCCCGTCTGCATATCGTCGGCCCGGAAAAATATCCACCCAAGGCACACTATGTGGAACGTGACGAAAACCCCGAACAGCCTCGCCGGCCAACGCATATTTTCACCTATGGCCTGCATGCGCGGGAAGAATCTCATAAGCATCTTATGTATGGCAAGCGACGCCCCGTGCAGCGCCCCCCAGAATACGAAACGCAATGCCGCCCCGTGCCAAAGCCCTCCCAGCAGCATGGTTATGAACAGGTTGACGTAGGTGCGGAGTTTGCCTTTGCGGTTGCCGCCCAGCGAAATATAAAGGTAATCCTTCAACCACGACGAGAGCGATATATGCCAGCGCCGCCAGAATTCGGTTATCGTGGCCGATTTATAGGGCGAGTAGAAGTTGCGGTTGAAATGGAATCCCAACAGCAGGGCCAGGCCTATGGCCATGTCGGAGTAGCCCGAGAAGTCGCAGAATATCTGCAGGGCGTAGCCGTAAACGCCCAACAGGTTTTCCACCCCGCTGTAAAGGGTAGGCTGGTCGAATACGCGGTCGACGAAGTTGAGGCTTATATAATCCGATATTACGGCTTTCTTGAATAGTCCCGTGACGATCAGGAATATGCCCATTCCAAACATCCTCCTGGTGACTATTACAGGGCTTTGTCGTATCTGCGGGATGAAATCCCTGGCCCTGACTATGGGGCCGGCCACCAGCTGCGGGAAGAACGACAGGAAGAAGATATAGTCGAGCCAGTTATCCAGCGGTTTGATCTGTCTGCGGTAGATGTCGATGGTGTAGCTGAGCGACTGGAATACGAAGAAAGAGATGCCTACCGGCAGGAATATGTTTTTGAAATCGAAGATGTTGCCGCCGCTAAGGTCGTTGGCGATGGAGATGAAGAGGTTGGTGTATTTGAAATATCCCAGCATCCCCAGGTTTATGGCAAGGCTTGCCGTAACCAGCCATTTGCGCGCCGAGGCGCTCGTCTGCCTGGCCATGATTCGGCCTATATTGAAATCGGACAGCGAAGTGAATATCAGCAGGAGAAAATATACGCCGCTGCTTTTATAGTAGAAGTAAAGCGAAAAGCATATGACGTAGAATATGCGCAACAGGACCTCCCTGCGCATGGCGGCGTAGAAAAAAGTGAATGACGCGAACAGGAACAGGAATACGCCGCTGTTGAATATGAGCGGCGCCTTGGGGTCGTAACTCAGAAGCGACCACACGGATTGTTCTATGTCCACGAAGCGCTCCGTCATTGCAGTCCGTTATATGGCGTTTTCCCGGGGACGGGGTTGTTGCGCGCCATGTTGTATCCCATGCCGCTGCAGTAGCCCTGATAGCCGTACAGCAGCGAGCGCACCATTTGGGTGGCTATCTGTTTGCCGCCGTTATAGGCTATGTGGGTGTAGTCTTTGGCGGCCCATTTGTTGTCTACGTAACGCACCATCGAGCGCTCGCCTCCCATGGCCAGGAAGGTATTCCAAAACGCCGCCCCGCCCTTTTCCGCCGCGGAGCGTTGCGCGGCTATCATGGTGCGTACGGCCGGCATAGTTACGTATTCGCCCGCTTTTTGGGTGCTGCGGTCGCCTACGCTCATTACCATTATGGCGCTCGAGGGGAAACAGTCGCGGATGTAGGATATTATTTTGGTCAGCTGGGCGCTGTAGTTGTTGTAGTTCAGTACGTCGGGCGACATGGCGTTAAGGCCGTACTGCAGTATTATCAGGTCGTAGCCCAAAAGCCTGCCTATCTGTGAATTGATGGAGCTGTTGGTGCCGAATAGGGCCATGCCGCTGTTGCTGCGGATGGAGAAGTTATCTACGCTTACACCGTGTGCGTTCTCCAGTACGATCCCGTATCCGGTGAATCCCTCCGCAGAAGTTATCTTCACTTTGATGGATCTGATGTCGCCGTTAAGGCTGATCTGCTGCACCAGGGGACTCGACTCGGGCGTGAACCTGTTGGTTATAGAATCGTTCACCGTGACGTCCAACACGCTGTTGCCCGTGTTGGTGAATAGCAGCCGCGCCACCTGGCAACGGCTTATGTTACGCCTGAAACTCGTGCCTTCTATCTTTGTCCACGCCCCTTCGGAGGGTATGCAGACCAGTCCCGATACGAAGAAGCGATCCTGCACGGCGGCCGGGGCGCTCTTCTTTTTCAATACGTTATATGTCTCCCAACCCGAGAATGTGTGTTTCACCGTGCCGCGATACTGCGCCAACGGCGAGGCGAAAGGGACGAACCCCACCCCGTTGCCGCCGAAAAGTTGCTGGAGCTGCTCCCTGAGGTCGGCCGTGATAATGTCGGATTCTATAAACGAATCGCCGAGTACGCCTATGCGCACGGGCCGGTGTGAATTGCGCGAGGAGAGTACTTTATATAACAGGTTCACTCCCTTGCCGTCCGGCGAAAACTCCTCTATAAGCGTTGCCGGGATCCCGTAATTATCCATATCGGATTGTTGCGCCGGCGGCGTCGCCTGGCTTCCCGGAGCGGCCGCGTCCGAAGGTATGGCGGGATAGGCCGCCCGCGCCTCCTTGGGCGTGGCCACAATGCCGTCGGGACTGATGTCCCAGCTCTGGCTCGTCCCCGTGGGCGTGGCCAACGCTTCGGCTATGCGCTCCGAGGCAAACATGCTCTCGGCCTGGAAGGAGGTGTCGGCATATTCGCCCGAAGATTCGTCGCCGGCTTCATCCGACTGGTAAATGTCGGACAGTATGTTGATTTGCTTTATGTTGAATGATCCTATATGGAACGAAGGTATCTGGCCTACCAGGATAAGCAGAAAAATCACCGACATGGAGAATAAGAATGAATAGCCTGTATAATCTTTTTTTACAGCCATCGAACAGACCGGGAATAATTGGGCCTCAAAGATAATGATTTTTCAGACCGATCCAAAATACACTGTCGCCGGCATTTGCGGAAACGGGAGAATTCGTCCGTTATGGATAAAAAATATTCGCTACTTTAAAATATATAACAATAATTAGCGTTTTTGATAAAAAATAGTTATATTTGCGGCACTATATTATTATTTATACAATTAACTATTTAATAAGCTATGAAAAATGCTATGGCCGCCATTCTGGCGATCAGCCTGTCGTTTGCAGGCTGTATGAAAGAAGGGGAAGGATCTTCCTCCGAAAAAAACAATCACAGCTACTTTGATTTCGCCACCGCCCGCGTAAGCCACATGGATGTGCGCTATGGCGTTTCGGGCTATCGCTCGGGCATCATGTTCGAGGTTTACGCCGAGAATCCTTTCAACGAAGCCGGCGGACGCACGGCCGTCAAACCTCTTTTCAAGGCCCGCACCGACAGGAACGGAAGGTTCTCCGGCCCCGTCAGCCTTCCTTCTTTCCTTGAGTCGGTTTACATTGTTGCCGACGCCTATGTAGACGGCGGCGTAGCCAGGGTTGCACTGGAGAATGGCTCGATAATCTACAACGCCGCCGCGCCCGTGGCCCGCAACAACGCCGCCAGCCGCGCGGGAAGCGCGTATAGCGTCCCGGCAGGATTCCACACCCTCGGCGGATGGGATCAATCCGGTATGCCCGACTACATGAACGCCGACGCGACGGTTCCCGCCGGGCTTATGACCGAGATCAACAACATACTCGTGGAGGGCCGGAACCTTTCCGTCTCCCATCCCGAGTTCGTTTACGACGGGACTGATCTTAACAGCTACACCTACCAGAACATAGACGTTACGGAGGCATGCCAGATAGATTTCATGTTCCTGTACTCCAACGCCTTGTTAAGTAATACAATAGGTTACTACACCTATCCTACCGGCCAGAGGCCCGCAAGCCCCGAGGCTATCGAACACAGGACCGTCATCTTCCCCGTCATCTCAGGCAGCGCCATCAGGACCCCCCTTGTCGCAGGCGATAACGTAAGGCTCAAATACTGGAACGGCGCGGAGTATGTCGACTCTTTCCCCGCAGGCGTGACGGTAGGTTTCTTCATGCTGCCCGCAGGCTATAGCTCCGGCTCAGGCGACGTGACCCTCAACAACCTCGGCGCGTCAGCGGCCCCCATCTACTCCGACCAGCAATTCAACTGCCTGACCTCCGCTCCGCTCGGCAACCGCCGTCAACAAACGGTAGCCCTCTATAACAAGCCCCGCGAGCTTGTGGTGATAGGTTTCGAAGATATCACACGTGGCTCTAACCACTGGTATCAGGATCACGACTTCAACGACGCCATCTTCGCCTGCATGATCAACCCCTACACGATAGACGTGCCGGACGATCACAACGACAACGACCTCGACCCAACCGATCCCGAACCGCAGGGCTACGAAATAGAATACGAAGGCACGTTGGCTTTCGAGGACCTCTGGCCCAACAAAGGCGACTACGACATGAACGACGTGGGCATACGCTACCACTCCACCGTCTACTATAACGCCAATAACGAAATATACAAGAGTGTAGACGTCTTCACTCCCGTCTGCAAGGGCGGCCAGCGTCTCAATGGTTTCGGATTCCAGTACGGAGTGGACGCGGCCCGCGTAAAGAATTGCCAGCTCAATACCACCGCCGGCGCTCCCGTGGCCAACTTTCCGACGCTTCCCGGCATGGCCCTCGAGGCAGGCCAGTCGAAAGCAGTCGTGATGCTCTTCAACGACGTCGCCCCCCTGCTCACTGGTACTGCCGCCGATATAGACAAATCGCAGCAACAACCCCTCCACACCTACACCGTGGTTACGGAGTTCAATAACGTCAAGGTAGGCGACCTCGGCTTCCCTCCCTACAATCCGTTCATAGTGGTGAAACCCGAAGGTTCGTCCGACGACCAGCGTATACGCGAGATTCACCTGACAAACTACCGTCCCACCGACAAATGTACCGATCCGGCCGGAGAGTGGTTCGGCATGTGGGACGACAAATCGGACAAAGCCAACTACTGGTACGTATCCGACGAGCGTTTCCCGTTCGCCATCAACATTCCCACGGCATCGTTCCGTTTCCCCGACGAATACCAGCGCATAGATAACGCCTACCCGCGTTTTGCCAACTGGGTCGCGACCCACGGCGCTCAGGACGCCGACTGGTGGAGGTAACGGCGCCTTCCCGCCATAGCTTATCGACAGATCGAAAGGACGGACCGCCCATAACGGGCGGTCCGTCCTTTCGATATGCATTTTCCGACTGCGCCAGTCCGGGTTACAGGCTTAGGGCGAGCGAAGCATTTTTCGGACTGATCCTAAATCCTGATCGCTTCAGGCGACGGTTGCGGCGCTATTCGTACCGCAGGGCGTTTATGGGATCCAGGGCGGAGGCTTTCTTGGCGGGATACCACCCGAAAAATATCCCCGTCGCGGCGCAGACCAGGAACGATATCCCGATGGCCGGGAGGCTTACGATGAAAGGCCACTTGAGGAGAGTCGATGCGATGAGGGAAAAACCGAGTCCGAGAAATATCCCTATCGCCCCCCCAATAAGGCTCAATATGGTGCTTTCACACAGGAATTGCATGAGTATATCGCGGTTGCGTGCGCCTATCGACATCCTCAGGCCTATCTCCTTAGTGCGTTCGGTTACGGTTACATACATTATGTTCATAATACCTATACCTCCTACTATCAGTGATATGGAAGCTATGGCGGCCAACAGTACGGTCAGGAATCCGGTTACTTTGCCTATTATTTCGAGCATCTCCTGCTGTGTGCGTACCTGGAAATCGTTCTCCTGGTCAGGGGCCAGTTTGTGTGTCCTGCGTAGCACGTTCTCCACTTCGCCTGCCGCCTCAATGGCCACCCTGTCCGACGCCGCCGACGCCATTATCATATGTACGTGGTTTATTGCCAGTATTCTTTTTTGTATTGTGGTGTAGGGGGCTATCACAACGTCGTCCTGATCCTGCCCCATCTGGTTTTGTCCTTTCGGGGCGATAACCCCTATCACGGTGAAAGGTATTTTATTGAACCGGATGGTTTGGCCGAGCGGGTTGCTTTTGTCGGGAAAAAGGTTTTCCGCCACCGTCTGACCTATGATGCATACTTTGGCCGACGCCCTGACGTCGCGCTCAGTGAAATTGGTCCCCGACGCCAACTTCAGGTTGCGGATGGTCAGCAGGTCGGAGTTGCCGCCCTGGATCGTTCCCGGCCAGTTATTGGCTCCGTTGACCAACTGTCCCGGCGCGCTGACCATGGGTGAGGCCATTATGACGTTGCGCGCCTGAGATGCGATTGCCTCCGCATCGCTTGCCTTGAGACTCTGTACGTTGGACGACCCGACATTGACGCCTCCCTGGCGTTGGCTCGCACGCATGACCATTATAAGGTTGGTGCCGGAGGACGATATTTCGTCGCTGATGCTTTTCTGCGAGCTTTTACCCAGGCTCACCATAAGTATCACCGACGAGATGCCTATGACTATGCCGAGCATCGTAAGCAGGGCGCGTGTCTTATTGCGCAGCAGCGCCTTGGCGGCGATTTTAAGTAGATTGGCTAATTTCATGCAGGATAGCTGATTCTTTGTCTGTTGCTCTGATTATATGTGTTGGCCGCGCATCGGGAAGAAAACACTGTCGGATCCTTTTTTGCGGTGTGTGCGATGTCGTTGAGGCAATACGAGCAACTCTTACACCACGTTTCCGGCACCGGTATGATCTTTCAGACCAGCGCCTTTTTCCTTCTCGAGGCGCGTTTCTTTTTATCAGGGGCGGCGTCGGCAGGAATTTCGGGGGAGGGAATATCCTCGTCGGTCAATTCGAGGATGTGGTCGGTGCGGGTATCGGACGTGACCAACTCCGAAAGCATGAACGACGCGTTCTGCTCGGCCTCCTTTTTCGAATGGCCGTGGCCGTAACACATCTCGATGCCGTCGATCAGCACCCTCGAAATAAAATCGGGATTGGTCCCCGTGGAGCGAGGGCTGAAAGCGGTGTCGAAAGTTATCTGCCGCCGCGACTTCTGGCACCACTCTATCAGGCGGCTTTTGAAATCTATTTCGGTGGCGGTTATCTCGTTCAAGTCGAGATGGCGGCGGAATATATTGTTGATGAACAGCCTGTTGGTGAAATCATACCCTTTGTCCAGATACAAAGCTCCTATCATCGCCTCGAGGGCGTCGCCGTAAAGGTGGCGCTGGGAGTGGTTGCCGTTGGTGTTGTAGACCACGTGTTCCGTAAGGCCTATCCGGGCCGCAAGTTCGTTGAGCGAAGCGCGCGAAACGATCTTGGAGCGCATCTGCGTAAGGAAACCCTCGTCTTCGGATGGAAATTCTATGAAAAGGAAGTCGGAAACGATGGCCTCCAGTATGGCGTCGCCCAGAAACTCGAGGCGCTCGTTGTTGATGGCCGTGCCGTCGTCCAGAAAAACCGAAGCCGACCTGTGTAACAAGGCCAGCTTATACAGTTCTATATTGTCCGGCACGACGCCGAATATGCGCCGCACGGTCCGGTGCCACTCCTTCTGGCTTCCGAAATTGATCCGGTAAAATCTGCGCAGAGGACTAAGCACGGCCGACGCAGGATGCTGATACGCAACCCCCGGGGGATTGCGTTAAATCTTTTTGAGGATAACCGTCGAGTTGTGGCCGCCGAAACCGAAAGTGTTGCTCAGGGCGTATTTCACATCCCTTTTCTGGGCCTTATTGGGCGTCAGGTTGAGCTTCGGGTCGATCTCGGGGTCGAGATTCTCGAGGTTGATCGTGGGAGGTATCACGCCGCGTGTGATGGCCATGACGCAAGCCAGGGCTTCTATGGCTCCGGCGGCGCCGAGCAGGTGGCCCGTCATCGATTTGGTGGCGCTGATGTTCATTTTGTAGGCGTGTTCGCCGAACGTGGCTTTTATGCCGTTCAGCTCGGCAGGGTCTCCCGCAGGGGTGGACGTGCCGTGGGTGTTGACGTAGTCGATGTCTTCGGCACGTATACCCGCGTCGCGCAGGGCGTGGTTCATCGACAGGCGGTTGCCCTTGCCCTCGGGGTGGGGGGCCGTCAGGTGGTAAGCGTCGGCGCTCATGCCGCCGCCGGCTACCTCGCAGTAAATTTTGGCTCCGCGCGCTTTGGCGTGCTCATACTCTTCGAGGATGAGCGCTCCGGCGCCTTCGCCTATCACGAAACCGTCGCGATCCTTGTCGAAGGGACGCGAAGCCGTCTTCGGGTCGTCGTTACGGGTGGAAAGGGCCTGCATGGCGTTGAAACCGCCCACGCCGGGTTCGTTAACGGCGGCCTCGGAGCCGCCTACGATCATAACGTCGGCGTTGCCAAGGCGTATATGCATAAGCGCGTCGATCATAGCGTGGTTGGAAGAGGCGCACGCCGAAACGGTGCAGTAGTTGGGACCCATGAACCCGTATTTCATGGAGATGTGGCCGGCGGCAAGGTCGGCTATCATCTTAGGTATGAAGAAAGGGCTGTAGCGGGGGATGAATCCGCCCTCTACAAACCCTTTGACTTCCTGGTAGAATGTCTCCAGACCACCTATACCCGATGCCCAGATGACTCCGGCCTTTTCGAGGTCGATCTTCTCCGTGTCTATGCCCGAATCTTCCATGGCCTGCGTTGCGGCCACTATGGCGTATTGCGAATAAAGATCGTATTTGCGTACCTCTTTACGGTCGAAAAAGTCAGCCGGGTTGTAATTTTTTACCTCACACGCAAATTTGGTTTTGAAATTCGTGGCGTCGAAACGAGTGATCTCTGCGCATCCGCTCACGCCGTTTTCGAGGTTGTCGAAATATTCTTGTATGCTGTTGCCCAGTGGGTTAATAGTTCCAAGGCCTGTTACGACTACTCTTCTTGCGCTCATAAAAGCTCTTTTGAATTTGACAAATTTGCGGTGATGTACGATTTTACTATTTTTTTGCCTCGATGTAGGTGATGGCGTCGCCTACGGTGGTGATCTTCTCGGCGTCTTCGTCGGGAATCGAGATCTCGAACTCTTTCTCAAACTCCATGATAAGCTCGACGGTGTCGAGCGAATCTGCGCCCAGATCGTTGGTAAAGCTCGCTGCGGGAACAACTTCGGCTGCGTCAACACCCAGTTTATCAACGATAATCTCGGTTACTTTCGATGCTACTTCAGACATGATTTTAATTTTTTGGGTTTAACTTAAATATGGTTTGTTATTATCTTTCGGAGACAATTTGGTGCAAAAGTAACATTTTTTTCATTACTTTTGACAATTCCCGAACAAAATTACCCTGCGACGGGAAAGAAAACTGATTATGAAAAAAATAGCCGTATTCGCCTCGGGGTCGGGAAGCAACGCAGAAAAGATCATCGAACATTTCGCCGCATCCAAAGTGGCGCGCGTGACGCTGCTGTTGTCGAATAACCCGCAGGCTTTCGCCCTGGAAAGGGCGCGGCGGGCCGGAATACCCGCAGAGGTCTTCGGCCGGGATGAGTTCTATGCGACAGGTAGCGTCCTGGATATATTAAATGAGCGGCAGATAGATTACGTGGTGTTGGCCGGCTTTTTGTGGCTTGTCCCTGCGCAGCTCGTGGAGCGTTACAGGGGGCGTATAGTCAACATACACCCCGCCCTGCTGCCCAAATACGGAGGCAAAGGAATGTACGGCGACAATGTACACCGGGCCGTGATAGCCGCGGCGGAGAAGGAATCGGGCATTACGATCCACCTTGTCAACGAGGTCTACGACAGCGGCGATATATTGGCGCAATACAAAGTGTCCGTGGCCACGGACGACACACCGGAGACTCTGGCTCAGAAAATACACCTGCTGGAACACCGTTATTTCCCGGAAATTATTGAAAACGAAATAAAAAAATTATGAGATTATTGCTCATCAGCAACTCCACCAACGCCGGAGAAGAGTATCTGAGGTATCCGATACAGGCTATCGGCCATTTCCTGGGCGACATAGGCGAAGTCCTCTTCGTCCCCTACGCGGCCGTCAGTTTCTCCTATGACGATTACCTGAAAAAGGTGCAGGACCGTTTCGCCGAACTTAGTGTAGAGGTGCGTTCCGTACACCAATCGTCGCACCCCGAGCGCGAAGTGGAGAAGGCTCACGCCATAATCGTCGGCGGCGGCAATACCTTTGCCCTGCTGAAAAAAATGCAGGAGCAAAAGCTGCTGGATCCAATACGCGAGCGCGTCGTCCACGGTCACGCGCCATATGTGGGATGGAGCGCCGGCAGCAACATGGCCTGTCCTACCATTTGTACTACCAACGACATGCCGATAGTGGAACCGGATAATTTCCGGGCGCTGGGGTTGATAAAATTCCAGATCAACCCCCATTATCTCGACGCGCATCCCGCTGGCCACGCCGGCGAAACGCGCGAGCAACGGATAGAGGAGTATATAGAGGCCAATAGAAACGTTTATGTCGCCGGCCTGCGCGAGGGTTGTATTTTGCGTATGGATGGCAGCGACATGGAGCTGATAGGTCCCCGTTCGATGCGGGTATTCCACCACGGCGACAGGCCCCGCGAGATAGAGCCGGGCGAGAGCCTCTCGTTCCTGTTGTGACGACCCAGGCGCACAAAGCAGGAGCGGCCGGAGAAGAGGTCGCCGCTCGATGGCTTGAATCCAATGGTTTTCAGATACTTAATCGTAATTGGAGACAAGGGCGATACGAAATTGATATCGTTGCGCAAAAACACGGAGTAATCCACTTCGTCGAGGTTAAAACACGTAAAGCCGGGGCTTTGACCACTCCGGAAGAGGCCCTGACCCCGGCAAAATTAGCCGCCATGTCGAAAGCCGCCAACGCCTACATCGAAGCCTGGCGCGTAGATACCGAGGTGCAGTTCGACCTTGTCGCAGTGGAATATTCGATCCGCGGGCCGGAGGAGATAAGATATATCCCATGTGCCATGCAGCCGTCGTGGTAACTATCGAGAGTGCCGTGAAGGCCGGAAGGATACAGGGGTTTGGTCTCAATTCCGTGCGGCGGCATATAACCGGGACAAAAGGGTGCCGGTCTCAATCCCGGATAGGATCGCATCGCATATAACCGGCGAAAAATACCGCCGGTTTTTCTCTTTTTTAGCAATCAAGCCTCTTTTTAGCAGAGCAGAACGGACCGTCGTTTGACTCTGCGCACGCGAAGCGTGCTATCTTTTGCTATTATCCGCTTTGGTTCAAACCTTTACAGCAAGGCCGAAGCGACTTGACCTTCGATGATAAACCGGACCAGTCTCAATTATGTGCTGTCCGCATATTTTCACTTATCCTTTTCATTTCAAATTCTCTCGGGCTTTACTCCGCTCCGGATTGGAGTTCAAACGAAGAGTAAAACCTGACGCACGCTATGCATAGCGTGCGTCATGGTAAGGCGTGGCGCTTTTTGGGACCAGTCTCAATTATATGTTGGCTGCGCATATCGCGCATCATCTTTCACTTATCCTTCTTATTTCAAATCCTCACGGACTTTAGTCCGCTCCGGTTTGAAACTCAAACGATAAGCGAAACCTGACGCACGATACGTACAGCGGCGCTTTCTTTCGACGCGTATCTGAACGCCAACCTGTTTTTGACTTATCCCCAGCCAGCCCTTTACTATATTACAAAAAAACTTACGCCGACTGGAGGCCGGCGTAAGTTTTACTGTAGGATTGATTACTATTTCTTTTCGGGAGCTATAACTACGGCGCGGTTCACATAGAACGGACTCTTGTAGTCTACGCCGCCGATACCTTCGACAATGAGTTTGTCTGCAGGAACTCCGTATTGGTTAACCAGCACGTCGCGGACGGCCTGAGCACGTTGCTCGCTGAGTTTTTGGTTGACTTTGGCGCTGCCTGTCTTGCTGTCTGCCATACCGGTCACGCGGAACTTGCCTTCAGAACCTTTTATCATTTCAGCTGCATACTCGAGAGTGACCTTAGCGCGCGGAGTGACTTTGGCCTGACCGAAATCGAAGAACATCGTCATCGGGGCGGCTTTCACGCCATCGGCAACTTTCACTATCTTCTCCTCTACTACAACCTCTTTTACGATCTGTACTTCGGGTTTGTAGTTGCGGGTGATGTAGGTTTTGGTGTTGCTGACAGACTTGAAGTCGTGGCGTTTGGCTCCGCCGATCTTCCAGGTCAGACCGATGGTCGTAGCTACAATGCCGTCGCCGATACCGCCGCTCTTCTCATTGTCATAGTTACCTCCGGTGTAGATGCCTTTCAACTCGACGTTGATATCGAAAGTATTCGAGAGGCGAAAGTTGTTGATGATACCGATATTCGGGATGATTTGTTTATCTTTTTCTTTAGTGTCCGGAGCGGTAACGAAAGCTGCGCCTGCGCCTGCATAGGGAATGATGTTATAGAACCTGTCGGTCCTGTAACCGCCTATGACGTTGCTCAGGTTTAACATAACGTTGGCATTGAAGTATATGTGGCTCCACTTTTGCTCGAAGTAACCGTCGCCGTCGGGAGTGCCGGTGGCATATTTATTGGCGCCGTCGAGGGTGTAGCCTATCATATTGGGCGAATAACCCAGTTGGCCCCGGAGACCGAGGATGGGAGTGAACCATTTGCCTGCGGCAAGGTCGAAGTTGGGAGTGATGCGGTTGAATAGCGACTTATGTCCGTCGTTGTCGCCAAAATATACCTGGCCGCCGGCATTGGCCGAAATAAACCAACCATCCCAGAATTTGTTGATGAGCAAACCGCTACCTTCGCCGACAACAACGGTGCTGTCGATGGTTTCGGTGAATTTCTCATTAGCCATTACAACGTTGCTTTTCTGGGCGAAGACACCAGAGCAAAGAGCAACGGATGCGATTACAAGAGAGATTTTTTTCATATCAATATTGTTTTTACAGTTTTTACATTTGATGCATTTCAGTGACAAAGATACTATTTAAATCTAATTTGCTAAAGTTTTTTTAAAAAAAATCATTAATTTTACGTTCGTTAAAGTGAAATTATGCAAAAAGAGCGCTACTTACCGGTTGTTTTAGTGTTTATTATGTTTTTTTCGGGTTGCGCCACACGGCGCAAGGCCTTGAATCCGACTCCTGTTTCCGCAGGCAATTCCGCCTTGAACGCCTCATACAACTACGGAGTCAGAATTTTGGCTCCACAGAATACAAATACCGCACCACAACCTCCGGTCGCAGTGAAAAATACTGATATTTCGCCGGCTACCGTTGCCGGGATGGGTAATTTCGATATGTATTTCTCGGATATTGAAACCCAGCACGTGCGTTACTCCCACTCCGGCCCGCGCGCGGGAGAGATGCTCGTGATATCCCTTCCCGACCTGTCTGCGGAATTCTGCTACCCGTGCCAGGGACACTTGCTCTCGCCTTACGGCATGCGCAGCGGGCGTATGCATACCGGGGTGGATATTAAGGCTAACCAGGGCGACACCATACGCGCCGCGCTGGCCGGCGTGGTACGCATGAGCAAGCCCTACAGTGATTACGGCAATCTGGTGGTGGTGCGTCACCCGTGCGGAATGGAGACGGTGTACGCCCATAACGTACGCAACCTGGTCAAAGTGAACGACAGGGTGATGCCGGGCCAGCCCATAGCCCTGGCCGGACATTCAGGCAACGCCTCGGGCGACCACCTGCATTTTGAAGTCAGGGTGGCCGGCGAGCATTTCAATCCCGGCCTGCTGCTCGACTGCCAGGGACGCACAATAAAAGGAGATACCTTATATATATATAACAGAGGCAGTGGGCTTGTCGTACACAACGGAAGTTCTGCGGGCAACCTTTTCAAATCCGACAATACGGCGGCGGCAAAATCGCAAAAGAACCAGGAACCCGCGCGCGCCTATGCCGCAGCTGGTAATATAGGCATCGCCTCGACGCCCGCGGCCGGGGAGGCCGCGCCTGCGGCTGATGCCGGCGTAAAAGCGACGAACTACCATACCGTCGCCCGGGGCGAGACCCTCTCCATAATTGCCCGCAGCTACGGTGTGGGCGTTGATGAGATATGTTCCCTCAATAAGATAAAAGATCCCCGCAAACTGAGCGTGGGCCAGCGCATAGCCATTCCGGGCAGCGGCCGGCCGGCAGTATCGGCAGGGCAGAGGGAGGAATCAGCCCGCGAGAAACCGCGCGACCAGGCCGCCGAACCTTCGACGGCGACGGCAGCCGCCGAAACCGCCGCACGGCAGTCAAAGAAGGTGGTCCACACTGTGGGACGCGGCGAAAGCCTTTCGTCCATCTCCCAAAAGTACGGCGTGAGCGTAGAGGATATTTGCACGGTAAACGGAATAGACAATCCGGACAGGCTGTCGGCAGGGCAACGCCTGGATATACCTTCGGGGAAACAGGCGTCCGCAGGCTCTTCCGCCAAACCACAATCGCCGGCTTATTCCTCGTATACGATACGCAAAGGCGACACTCTCGGCAAAATAGCCCGGAGCAAAAACACCTCCATAGCCGCCTTGTGCCAAGCCAACGGACTTACGGAAAAGAGCATATTGCGTGAGGGGCAAAAGCTGAAAATCCCCCAGTGACAGGCCTGAAAAGTAATAATATACCACAAAATGCCGTTTATACAAGCGAATATGTGGGAAAATTGTCAGAAATATGATATATTTACGGCGTGAAATAACATGTAAACCACTAAACCATATTATGATGAAAAAAATCTTAACCTTTATCCTGCTTGTCGCTTTCGTAAGCGTGTCTGCAAGCGTATCCGCCCAGGAATACAAAAGACCTCCCAAACGTTACGTAAACTTCGGTTATCTCACCTCTCAGGAGATGACTTTCGACAACGAAGTTCTGTCCAACCTGAACGCCAAGGCCGACTGGGGCGCTTCGTTCGAAGCCGGTACGACCTATTTCCTTCACAAGAAACCTATCCTCGGTCTGATCCGTATAGGTCTGGATTACACTTATTTCGATTTGCAATACGCTCAATGGAAGTATGTTATCGAAGATGAAGAGGTGCCGGTACACTTCGGTGAGATAGGCATGCAGTTAGGCCCGTCCATTACCGTATCGCCCCTGAAGTGGGTGCATTTAAAAGCTTACGGCCGTTACGCCGCAACTTTTTCCGGTTTTGGGGATGAGTCTCTGGAATCCCTTTACGGCGGCTACGCAGGTCTTATGAACTACGGCATTTCCGCTTCGCTCAAGACCTTTACCTTCGGTATAGAAACCCGTAGCGGCACAGGTAAATTCCAGGAGATCAAAACCGACGAAGAAGAGATCTTCGGCGGCGAGGTGATCGGCGACAAGGAGAAGGTGAAACTTCCCTCCACCCGTATCTATTTCGGTTTCAGGTTCTAAGAGTTTGTCTAAATTTTATTCATGTAAAAGATTATGAGCCGATTTTTTTGATGAATTTGGCTTTGCCTTCCTCCTTCGCACCTCGGCCATTCGAGTAAACTCGATGGCTCTCGGTTTGGCGTCGGTTTCCACCCGCCGAAGAAGGCGTAGCGGTGCCCCACGGCGCCTGAGGCGGGTGGGAAGGGCACAAAAAAGTGCCATAAGATTTTATGTGAATAAATTTTGGGCAAACTCTAAGAATATAGTATGATTTCAGGCTCCGGCATTGCTTAATAACTTAAATTCATTACATTTGCGGCTTATATATAAGACTCAATAAAAAATTACAATAAAACCATTAAGCTATGACGACCCGCTACCCAGCCGGCACCGGCTCTTTCCCCAACTACCTGCCTCCCTCGGCGGAGGTAATCGAAATCGCCATCGAGCGCGGTTTCGGCGATTCGGGCCTTGACGCCCCTGATTACAACGAAGAGAACTGGGAGAGCTAAAACGATCATGATGATGAAAAAGATATCTGCTATCGTCGCCATGGCCGCAATAGTTGCCGCCTGCGCCAAAGACGACCAAATACCTGCCGGCGGGCAGCAGCAAGGCCGCGCCGCCTGTACCATAACGGCCTCCACAGGGGGCAACTCCGCCCAGCCGCAGGCCGTCGCAGGCCGCACGTCCCTGGACAACGGCGGTTTCGAGGCCTCCGTCTGGAGCGAAAGCACGGGCCGCACCAGCCTCGGGCCGTCGGCCAACAATAAAACGTCCCTACTCTGGAGCCAGGGCGATCGCCTGTCGGTTTTGGACATCACAGGCCAACGGGAATTATGGCTATACCAGCTCTCCAAAGGCGAGAACACTTCGCAGGGAGAGTTCACTAACGACAATCCTGGGCAGGCTCTGGCTGCGGGAGGAGCGTATGCCGCCTTTTTCCCTTACAGTGCGTGGTGGTTGAATGTATTCGATTCAGAATGGTATGGCATAGCTTACGCCACCCTGTCCGCCCAGCAAATCTCGGGTGGCAACGGCAGCGCGTCTCTGGAGCAGTACGGCATACTTTACTCTAACATTGAAGAGGCGTATTCCGAGGCGACGGGATTCGTGCTGAACCACGGCACGGCCCTGCTCGACTTTACCATAACCCCCGTCGACGGCACCGACCTTACCGACCTGAAACTGACGCATATAATTGTCGAGACGACCGGTGGAGAGAGGAGTTTCGGCACGGAGCTGTCCCTGTCAGAAGATGGTGAGTTCGGCAGCGTACCGGCGACATGCGTCTCGCGCACCTCGCTCAAGAGCTCCTCCGGCCACACGTTTACGGCCGCCGGCGCCGACGCCTCGTTTCGCGGCTACCTGTCGGTAAACACCAGCGGGGTAACCTCGGCCGTAGGCCTTACCATAACGCTGATAACCAACAAAGGCGACTACGTGGTGCCCGTGACCCGCACCATTCCCGCCGGCGGTTTCGTAAACGGCACGCGTTACAAAACCTCTCTCACGCTCGATATGAGCGGTGTGGCGACTGACTATTGGTCGTGGAAAAACGCCTCGCCCGCCGTCGACCTCCCCTGGATAGACGGCACCACAGTCGAGATCAGCACCCCCCAAGAGCTGGCCTGGGTGTCGGAGGTGGCCAACGGCACGATCACCGGTGCCAGCGCACAGGGCGTGCCCGCCGATTTCAGCGGCTTTACGGTGGAACTGATGGACGACATCGACCTTGGCGGCAAACGATGGTCACCGATCCCGACATTCCGCGGAACTTTCGACGGGGGCAACCATTCGCTTATGAACTTTATAGTGTATGAGCCCACGAAAACAAACCAGGGTTTCATCAACAACAATTACGGAACGGTCAAAAACCTGAGGGTGGCTTCGGGAAGCATTATCGCACAGGCCGATTGCGCACCGGTTGTCGGTGGTACTAACTACCCGGGCGGCATTGTGGAGAACTGTGCCAACGACGGATGCCTCGTCAAGGTGGTAGACAACAACACCGCAGGGGGCGTGGTGAACGTCAATAAGGGCATTGTCAGGGCTTGCGTGAACCGGGGTACGATAAACGGCGGCAACTATAGTAATATAGGCGGCATAGCCAGCTTCAACCGGGACGGCGGACGCATATTATGCTGCCTTAACACAGGCACCGTCAGCGGCAGCTCACGTATAGGCGGCATAGTAGGGTACCAGGTCTCCGGAGGCGGAACCGCTATCGTCGCCTGCATCGGCGGCGGCCAGGTAAACTGGGCCTCTAATGGGGGAACGATCTCTGCCTACAGCGGTGGCCTGGCAGGAGGATATTACTCTTCGGGAACGACGGCTTATGTCGGAGTACCCTCTCCCCTCCCTGTAGCCTACACTTCGCCCTCCGACATAGACGTAACTAACGCGGCGATGAACCCCCTGCTCACAGGCGCCACCCACGCCACCGCTGCCGGCGGCTGGACATGGAGTACCTCGTTCCGCGACACCGGAGGCTTCCCCCCGTACCCGTGAAACAGTAGGTTTCTATTAAATAATTCCAAAATCCCGCCTCGCGCACACGCCGCGTGGCGGGATTTTTTATATTATATTAGGTGCGCGGCAGCAAAAATATTTGCCAATCGGACTTAATACGCAAAACGGATGGTAAAACGCCGCATAAATAATTATATTTCATATATTTACACTATTTGAAACATATATGAATAAAAAAATACTTTTATTGCGGATCGCATGCCATAATTCATTATGGCCTTAATCGTCAGAAACAGAATTACTTATGCAAGTCTTGCGATCGTCAATTCGCCAATCGCAAAATTGTTGATTATCAGGCATTATGGGCTGATTATGTTAATGGTAAACAAACGATAAAACAACTCTCCGCCCGCTATGGCATAAGCCACGACACTATAACCCGCCGATTTGACGCCATCCGCCCAGCGCGGATGGTGTCATCGTCTAAGCGAGTTGTTCTTCTGCTCGATACGACCTATTGGGGGTGGACTTTTGGTGTGGTCGTTATCAAGGATGCGCGCACGAGCAAAGTGTTGTGGCGTAAGTTTATATGCAAGAAAGAAACCCTATTTGATTATCAGGAGGGCATAGCCTGGCTTGAGGAGCATCATTTTCAAATTGAAGGCATTGTCTGCGACGGGCTTCGCGGAATGTTTCAGTCGCTCTGCAAGTATCGAGTCCAAATGTGCCAATTTCATCAGGTCAAAATCGCGTCTAAAATCGCTTTCAATGAACTCTTGCGTTTGCGTTTGTCGCCAATTATAGCTAAAATTGTCCTGTACTGGCTTTCGGTTAGGTTGCTTGGATAATTTGTCACGAATCTTTAATGTCTTGGTAAACATAAAGATACGCAATAATTAACACTTAATCAACTGTTGGCCAGTATTTTATTTGTTAAATTTTTAGACAAACTCTAATGAGAAGCCAATAAAAAATACGGCCCGCACATGCGGGCCGTATTTTTTATCTTACCGGCATTATATGCCGCGAATAGGTTATCCGGCTGTGCGGATTAGACGATACGATCTCCTGACGCAGCTCTTTCGTACCCCACCTGACGAACAGGAAACGGTGCGGAATACGGTGTACGATCTGCGTAAGCGTGTCGCGGGATGTTATTTCGCCAAGGAACAACCCTTTGTCCACTATTCCTTCGAGGGTTATCCATGGAGTGCTGTATTCTATCGCTACGGCTGGACGGGTTCCTATGACCGTATCTTTTGCCGGGGCCTCTATCCTGTAGCGACTTTCGACGGCGCTTTGCGCAAGCGATTCTATCCTTCGGAGTTTTACGCCCATGTCGCGTACGAGTGCGGCGAGCGATGCGAAACGGCTTTCGATCTCCTCGCGCCGCAACGCGAGCGTACCGGCGGAGGCCGCCCACAGCGAGTCGCGGACGCGGTAGAGGGACAGCCGCCCGTCCATGACGCGCTGAATCTCCCGCAGACGGCGGCATTCGCGCCGCGCTTCGGCCGCATCGCCTGCGCTGCGCCAGAGCGCAACGGAAAGCAGCGCGATTACGGCCGCCATCGCCAGAGGGGCTTTCACCCCTTTCATTTACGGTGTTTTAAGAAGAGCCTCCATCCCGCTGCCACCTCGTCAGTCACGGCGTTTACTCCATTTTCCACGAGGCTCATAGCTGCCGCGACGGCCTGCATCCTCATGCCGTCGGCCATGTCGAGCGCGGCGTCGGGATCCACTCCCGAAAGGCGCGCCACCGTTTGCAGGTAACCTCCGGTGTCGTTTTCGGAAGGCGGCGCATAGCGGGCTATCATCTCGCGCAGGGTTTGCAGCCCGTAACGCCTGCGGTAGGTCTCCAGAAGCACGAACATGGCGCGGTAGCCCCATGCGCGCGAAGCGAATTGCTTGAAAGCCGCGTCGGCCGACGGCAATACTTCACCCAGCCAGCGCATCCCGTCGAGGCGTATATTGCCCGGATTGTTGTTTCGCAGGCCCCGGCTCATATTTCCGCCCCCATTTTGTCGTTGAGCTTACTCTTCATAAAGCGCTTTAGCCATATGAATATGGGATGCCCGGATATTTCGGCCGCGTTTTCAAGGTAGCTCCAGAACTCCACCCCGCAGACGAAACCGGTGAACAGGCGCGCCAGGTTAAGGTTCATAAAACCCAGTATATGGGCGTCGATGAGCCATGCGAGTACTATGCCGCCCATTACGAAAGCCGTCTTTACGACGCTCCTCCATGCCTTGGCGCTTTCGAAACCCCACTTCCCGCCTTTGGCCCGCACCCGTTTGCGGTCGGCCCATACGCCTGTTACAAAATCTATGGCTATGAAAGCCAGCGCACACAGGATCAGCCCTTTCACGGGCGCGAGCAAGCCTGCGAGCGAGGCTGCCGCCCCGGCAGTGTATTTAAACAGGTTTTCCATATTTTTTCAGAGTATTATGCCTCCGGCGATACTATTCCGCTTCAGGATATTTTGTTCCGGATCGTAACCGGGATAGAGGGCGGGGCTGGATTCGACGTGTTCCACGGCGCGGAGCATAAGCGCGCGCGCGTCGGACTTTATACGTTTGCGTATGGCCGACAGGGTGGCGTCGCCGGCTGGAGAGAAATTGCCCGTGCGAAGCTGCACCACGCCCATATTGCCTCCGCGCGCGGACATTTGCGGCAGCGCCATCCATTTGACGTACAGCGCCAAGGGGAGCTTGACGTACTTATCCAGAAGATCTGCGTGGCCGCCGGCGAGCATCTCCTCGTAGACGCCGCCCAGCACGGGGCGGAGGAATTTACGCTCGGCAGAAATTATAACGGCTTCGGAAACGAAACTTTCGTCAACCGTGCCGGGCGCTTCGAATGCCAGTGCGAGCGCCTCGGCGGATGTTATCAACGTCGTCATATCTATGAAGTTTTGTGTAGTTGAGCCACAAAGAGCTGCTGCGCCGGGTCGGTCGGATCGAAATCCAGTCCATCGGCTTTGCGAGCCTCCCAAACCTTCATGTAGCCCGGTTTGGCCTGCGTGGGTGGCATGTTGACGATCTGCAGCGACGAGGCGTCAGTGCGAAGCGCCTGCCCGACGACGTTCCTTATGGGTTCCATCAGCGCGGCCTGCTGTCCGAGGATAACGGTGTTGAGCGCCACCTCGTACTCGTGCAGTATCCGCTCGGAGCTGAAACCGCCCGAATAGTCCATGCCGCTCAGGGCGCGAAACCACGAGTGGGCCACCACGATGTCCGACATGGCCTGCTTGTGCAGTTCCTGCCAGTCGGCCTCGCTCGACGAATTGATGGGTATGAACCGCGACCCGTCCTGCGCCTGCGAATCGCGTACGACGAACATCACCTGCCCCGGACGTCCGGCAAAGCGGTTCTCTGCCGTACGCACCAGTTCGGCGGCTTCGACCTCGCTTTCCACGTCTGCGTCTATCATCATCACTCCCGAGAGCTGGAACGAATTTTCGAGGCGGGCTATGTTCCATGAGTCTGTTTTACAGGCTATTTCGCTGACGCCCATTCCTGCTACATATCCCGGCAGGCCGTAATGGCTGAATAGGGGTTCGTACTCCTTGAAATGCACCATCGCCCTCAGCGTGCCGTCGGCCCGCGCCACGAAGCAGGGAAACAGAGGTAGTTTTTCGGCCTGCGCGGCTTTGTAGCGCGACCAGTCGTGGTGCAGTATCACGCCCTCCGAGTCCCTGGCCACCCGGCAGTGCGAGGCGTCGTGATGGAACAGCGAGAGGAACGATCCCGACGGATCAGTGACCACTTCCATAAAGGCGTTGCCGAACAGCACCTTGTCCGTGGCTATTTTGCAGAGTACCTGCCTGAGGGTTTCGCCGAAGCCGTTGGCTTCGGCCACTATTTCCGCCAGAGCGTGGTTGCCTGCGTCGAACGAGAAGCCACGGCCGGCTATATAGTCGGCCTTGTCGTTGATTATGCGGCGGTGAGCCACCGCCCGGCGCGCTATCGAGGCCAGTTTGTCTGGCAGCAGGTTATCCTCGCCCCACCGCCAGAACTCATCCCTGCCGCCGGTTTGCCGCGGGACGACGAAGGTCTCTGCGGCGTTTCGCGCGATGAAGACTTTGCGGAAGCCTTTCTTTGTTTGACTTTGCATGTTTTTCAGGTAAAAGACGGGCGTCCCGGACTTTCCGGGACGCCCCGTTAATTAAGTTTTTAAGGCATCTGCCCTGTGAAAGGCATGGACGGCGAACAGTCTGTGGAGTGCAATACTATAGTATATAGCGACTTGTCCGACTTGCCGGTTCCGGTCCGGCCTTGTACTTTCTGCAGCCTGAGCGGTTGGCCGGCCCGGAATTTAGAGGAGTAGCCCACGAGGAATTTTTCCCCCGCCGCCGTCTCGACCACCGCCACCACTCCCCCGCGGCACGAAACAATCGCCAACTCTTCCGTCGCCGCGGCGCTCTCCGCGCTCACGGGATCGAGGGCGAATTCCAGCTCATGTCTCACGAGCGCCGCCCCGGCCTCTACGGAGACCTCTTCGCGCAACGCCGCGCTGCCCTCCACGAACGCATAGCCGGAGAACCGGCGTCCCGGAGCCAAGATAACCTCTCCGACGGCTACTCCTCCGTCCGAGGCGGCCACTTCCGCCACGTCGGCCGCCCGGACGAGGCTTATGCGCCTCACTCCGCCGCTGCGGTCGCGGCATGTCCGCGTAACTCCCGTCATATCCATGCGGCGGGCTATTTAACAAATGTAAAACTCTCCCCGTTGCGGTATTTCACCACGAAACGCACCTTGGCTATGTTCGTTCCGGCTATTGTGCCGTTGTAGTTGAGCATGAGTTTGGTCATGGTTATCTCGCTTCCGGCCACGGCGTCGGCGGCGGTGAGTCCGCATGCCTTTATGCTCTCTATCATCTTCACCGAGTTGGCCACGGTAACCTTCACCGCGCCGCCGGTGGCTGTCACGGCCGATTTGTCGAACGTCATGTCGGACTGCTTGACCACCATAGACACCAGCTCGGGCAGCAGATAGTCGGCTCCGGCCATGAATATGGCCCTTTGACGGTTCTGCATCTCGTCGGGGTTATACCACATGCGTACTTCGGTGCCGGGGAAGTCGGCGGTGTTGACGGCCAGCGCCAGGTTGCGGCGGTCGGTCAGCAGGGCGAACGACACAGGCAGGTCCGTCAGCGTAACCTCGCCCAATTGGATGTCTATTACCGGTATTCCACGGAACGACAGCCCCTTGCGTCCCTCCTGGCGGGCCAGGTACGCGGCGTCCAACTGCACGTTGTCCAGCGCCTCTTCGTATGCGGCGTAAATATCCGATGTGACGAAATAGGCGAGCTTACCTTCGCTTTTGGCCGCCCTGAGTTGCGGAGACGCCTTGTCCCAGGCCTTTTTGAGGAGTTTTTCGGCGTCTTCGGGCGCCGATAGAGGCTCGTACATTCCTGTACACATGCCCTTTTCCCCGTCGGTGATATCGGTGACCAGGCGCTTTAGGAAACCGTCGAAAGTGGTGTAGCTCGTTCCGCGATCCCTGTCGCCCAGCCACATGGTCATACGTATGCTCTCGGCGATGGCCTGGCGGAACAGGGCGGTTTCGGCCTCTTCGAGTTCGGTACCCGTAAGGTCGTCCATATTGACGTCCGAACGGCCGGTTATCACCTCGAATATGCTCGCAAAGTAGTCCTGAGCGGAGTAACCCATCTCGGCTTTTACCTTGTACATCTCGATGAATTTCTGATATTTATCGGCTACACTTCCTCCGTTCCACCCGGCTCCTCCGTACTGCTGCAGCACGTCGCCCGAGCGACGCCAGAACTGCAGCGCGGTGGGTGCGGGCATGTTGTACATAACGCGGATGCCTAATGCGTCGGCTTCCGGCCCTGTCATTATGGGGCGGAAAAAGATGGTTTCCAGGTCGCGGCCGGTGTAGGTTTTGGCGCTTTCGATTTTGCTCATTTCTGAAAAATTTTAATAATTTAAACTATTTGAAACTTAACGCATCCAACCGATAAGCCTCTTGATTCGCGGTTTCGGTCGCATTGCCTACGGCGGGATCTTCCGCGGGAAGTGTGGCTGTGGGGCGGGCTTTTTGTTTCGCTTCGTTCGGGGCGTTTCGCGGCGCTTTGTCTTCGGGCAGTGATCTTTCTGCCGCGTGGACCGTCTCAGTGGTCTGCTCGCCGAGGACGCTCTCTATTGCGTCGAACAATCTGTCGTCCGCCTCCACGCGCGTCTCCCCTTTTAATCCGAGGGCGGCCAGGATGCGTTTCCATTTGCTTTTGATCGTAGTGGTTCGTATTTCGGCCGGGCCGGGAATTTCCGGCAGCCCCAGCGCACGCAGCTGTCCGCATGCGTCGCCTGTTATCGGTGCGGCTCTTATAATTCTGTCGGTCAATCCTTTGTCGAGTGTCTCGCGCGGGGACAGCCAGCGGCCGTTGCCCGAGTTTTCGTTCATCAGGGCTTGGAATTCCTCCTGTTTGCGGCCCGATCGTACGGCGTACACCGAGGCTATCCTGTCGTCGGTCTTTTGCAGCAGCTCGAGCGTGCCGTTTATCGATCTGGCGTTGCCTTCGGCCCTCGACACCGAGTTGTGGATAAGATACAGGGAGTTAGACGATATCTCCCGCGCCCCCTTCGAGGCCGCCTGCGCGATGATGGTGGCCGCCGACGCCACATAGCCGTAACAGCGTGTGGTGACGTGCATCCCGCTGGCCGCCAGCGCGTCGTGTATCAGCAACGCGTCGTTCACATCGCCCCCGGCGGAGCGTATGTTCACCACCAGGCTGCGCGCGCCGGAGGCGGCTATGCGGTCGACGGCGGTTTTGAATTTTTCGTAGGTAGCTATCCTCTCGCCCTGATCTTCGAACTGGAGGCTTTCGTCCGTACCTATCACCCCTTCGATGTCTATTACGGCGGGTAGAGGGGCGTTTGTTGGCGTTGTGCTTTCTTGCATGGCAAATTTTGTTTTTATTGGTCTATGTTCACGTCGGTATAGTAGTACATGCACTTGCGTACATACTCGTACGAACAGACGAACTTTTCGGCAGCCATCCACATGGCGTCGGTCTTTTTACTGTCCGCACGTACGAGCTTGTCGACGTATTCCCTTACGGCCAGCACTTTACATCGCGTAAAGTCCACCACGCCCATATCGAAGAGCTTGTCTAACAGCTGCGCGCCCGATAGTGCGGGATAACGCTCGGAGATGATTTGCGAGAGGTGTTTCTGGTAAGTGGTCATATGTGCCATATGCGCTGATTTTAACCGGTTTTTAAAGAAGTGACAATGTGCATTCGCAGGATTCCCCCGATGCGGGGGCATACCCCTCTATCCGCTCCAGGCGACACAGCGCCTCCTCGCCTCCGGCGTCTATCCTGAAACGGTTTGCGCAGCGGCCGTCGGCCGGAAAGAGAAGCGCCTCGATATGTCTGGCCGACAGCCTTATTCGGAGCGTGATCCGCCGTCCGCGGGCGGCCCTTTCGAACATCGGATCGTAGAAACGGTGCAGCCCCTCCACCCCGTCCCGGTCTTCGAAACATAGCGTGAAACCGTTTTCGACAAGCGCCGCGGGATCGTCGCCGTACGCCGCCGGCGCGCCCGAAGAGGCGTTGCCGCCATGGTGGAACGCGATGAACGGATACCGCCCGCCGTACGACGGCCATCCCCATTCCTGTCCCGGGGGCAGCGACGCCATGCCCATATAGCGCACTATCTTGGGAAGAAAGGCGTCCTGGCCATCTCCCTGGCCGTCGTCGTCGCGCTTTCCGGCCTGCAGCAACAGCGCCGCCGGCGCGCCGGCATATCCGCCGGCCAGGTTGACCGAGGGGGTGAAGATCCCGTTGCGCAGAGTCCGCGTCCCGCTTCCGGCCAGCATTCCCGGGATGTTCCATTCGCACAAACCCATCTCGCTCCCGCACTCCGCTTCGTAAAGGGCTACGGAATCGTCGCCCCGGCGGTAGGCCACCTGCATCACGGAATCGAATCCGCCTGCCGTCTCCTCTATCAGCATTGGTCCCGAATGGTCGGTGAGGGCCGTCCAATCCGTTTCTACGCCCGTCGGGACGCTTTCCGGCTCGATGAACAACTCCCCTACGTCCTCGTCGGCCGTTATGCGCAGGTTGAACATGTGGCATACCGCCTCCACGAAATCCAACTGCGAAAACTTGTGCGCGGCTACGTCGGCGAACCTCAGGCGCGACCCTTCGACTGGGCTTTGTGAAAACACGGGTTTTATATACGTCTGCCTGCACAGCGTGAATGAAGCCCCCTCGGGCGCGCCGCTGAAATATACCGTGTCGAAGAATTGCGGAGAGGAGGGCGTCACCGTAACTGGCGCGCTTTTCAGCTTCACGTCCACTTCTGCGACTCCCGTTTCACCGACGTAACCTTCGTAGAAAGCCCAATCGCCGCCGTATACCGTATACGATTGCGCTCCGGGCGACATGGCCCACACCGTCAGGTTGGCTATCGGGTCGGTCGAATTGATGGCGGTGTATAAGACTCTCGTTGAGAACGTGGCGTGGGTGACGTTTTGCACGTCGGAGGGCTGCAGGTCGGAGATGTCGGCGGCGGGATTCACCACGCGGTCGTAGCGCAACAGGTAAAAAGTCCCCGGAATGTGGTCGAACACCACCAGCATATGCTGTTTGCCCGATACCACTTTCAGCCTCATGTCAGCGAACCGGTTGGGTATGCGGAACGTATGCAGCGAACCGTCGCACAGCGACACGGTGTTGAACCCGGACAACTCTGTACGCGAGAGTATCCTGTACGAGGTTTTGTAGCGCAGGTTGAACTCGAATCCAGCCGTCACCTCTTTCGACGGCGTGAAAGCCACCCTGCCGCCTGTTTTGCTAAACGTTCCGCCCCGGTCGTACACCCCGTCGGCTTTGGCTCCGTCCTGGGTGGCGGCCGGATCGGCCGTGTCGACTATGTTTCCCACGCTCGAGGCGGTTGTGTTGAACGGGTCGGCCGACACCATTCCGTAACGGTTTGCTGTGGCCGTGCGGTCGGCGAAGCGTCCGGCCCGGAAATCCATCTTCTCCTTGAGCGCCGATACCTCCGGGGAGGCGTAACGGCCGCTCATATAAAGCGAACGGAACAGGGCCGTACCTGCGAAATCCGACCTGAGCAGATATCCCGCCTGGCGTGCTGCAGCCTCCAGCACGCTTTGCACGTGCAGGAAGGGATGGTAGTCGTCCACTGTGAGCGTCCCTGCCGCCGGCGTCGCCGATCCCGATTCCACCGCGGCCATCGCCCCGCCGCGCTGTACCGGGAAAAACCTCACCGGATTGTCCCACGTCCAGCTGTCGCTTATGGCCTGCGCCCCCAACACGCGGTCGAACGCCACGCCTGTTTGTGCGAACGGGGTCGCGGCCAACCTCTTTTCCCACGATTCCGCTCCGGGTTTTATCACCATACGGTATATACGTTCGCCCGAAGGGTCCCTGACTATGCCCGTGAGGAGCGCCAGCCCCTCCGCCACAGTGCATCCGTCCTCCTCCAGCCTGGCCCGCCGGGCGGCGTCGTTGAAACGGTCGCGGCACAGCATGCCGTCCACGTCTCCCACCGCTTTGCGGTTTACGGGCGTCGACGGCAGCTCAACCGGCACGTCGTCCCTCTTTCCCGCACCCGCGCCGATCTTTATTCCGGGTGCCGGTATGCACTCTACGCCGTCTATGTACAGCTTTACCATAACCCTCGCTGTGTTTTTTCCGCCGCCGCGGAACGATAAACCACCCTTAACCTCGACGGGCCGTCGCCGATCCTTTCCGCCGCGGTGACGATCACGGGCGATATATCCTGTCCCCGGACGACCCAAACCCTGGGCGAACACGCCGCTCCTTCGAGCCACTCCAGCGTGCCGCCGGATTCGTAATCGGAGAGTATCTCGGCCGTGCGGCGGCTCTCCGTGCCGGTCACCGCCGTCATTCCGGCGGCGTCGGCAGCCGTGTTCTTTTTGACGTCGACGCCTTTTTTCCCAGTGCCGCAGAACGTGTACGCATCCATACCGCCTCCGCCGTTTAGCCATACCAGACGCACGCCGTCGGGGTTATGCTCATATAGCCGGTAGCTGCGCGACATTATCCTCTCGCCGCAATCGGATATTTCCACCTCCAGGGTAGTGTAGTCGCCCATGGCTTTGCCTGCCGCCGCCATCCGTCCCGCCAGCGCCGCCATGTCCACCCTTAGCGCCGCACACCCTTCGTCGGGGGTGAACGGTCCGTCCGCGCAACTCCACTCCCCGCCCGGGCCGCTGAAGCGGAAATGCGCCGAAAGCGTGGAGGGCTGGGCCAGGAATCCGATCTCATCCCACTCCCCGGCCGCCAGGACCCTCTCCGCAGGGCCGCAGGAGAGGTCTTTGAACGGCATTGCCGCGCAGGCGGCGCATGTAAACATGCGCTCTTCAGAAACCGTCTCCCCGACTTTGAGCTTTATCCTTGCGCTACGTCCGGGACACGTCGAAAACCCGGCCGCTCCGGCAGGCAGTGGGTTGCACAGCGACGTGGCGTAACCGGCCGCGTCTATCCTGTATGAGGTCTCTCCACGCAGCCTTTTCGCGCCCGCCGCCAGCCCCGTGTTGGCGTCCACTATCTCCACTACCACGCTTTGAGCGGGGTCGCACCCCGCTACCGCGTACTCCAATGGCCCGCACACAGGCCCGTATTGTTCGGGTAATAAATTGAAATACATTGATTCAGATTATTTAACGTGAGTCCTGCCAATTGGCAAGACGATAAATATTTTCCTTTCAGCCAAAGGCTTTGGCTGAGTCCCCTTTTTCAAAAGGGGATTTAGGAGGATTGTCTGTATTATTAAAGGTTACAGAAAGGCATCTCCACATCCATCTTCAGGCATACGGAAAGCTCCCCGTGGTTGGTCATCGAGAATTCCCCCGGCGCGCACTCCGTAACCGACACCGACGATACCAGACTGCTCTGGGCCATCTTTCTGTATAGCTCTATTGCGTTTTGCTCCAGTCCGTTCCACATTTCCTCCTTCTTCTCTTTTCCCGCTTTGCCTGCCAGCGTCATCATCTGCAGCGCGACGCGGTATTTCACCCGCCCCTCGTTAATGCCGTCCACCCCCACGACCTTGGCAGGCGAAAGCCATACGGCGGGATAGGCGATGATGGTTTCGTTCATACGGTAGTCGAACCCCGAGTGGAAGCAGTAGCCCAAATCCGTGGCGGCTTGTTTGATGCATGCCGCAAGCGATTTCCTTGTCATAATGTTCATATTATTATTGAAAAAATGTTTATTCAGTGTCGACGGAGTGTTTAAAACCATCGCGCGATAACACCTTGAGAAGTTGGTCGAGTTCTCTGGCCACCCCTGCGGCCGCTCCCGGCGAGAGTTTAAGGCAAGCCCTGGCTTCGGCAAGACGCCTTACCGCCTGGCGGGCGGAAATCATGTATTCCAACGCGTTGGATGTAAGTGCGCCGATGTCGGCGGATGCGTCGCCCGCCCCTTTACGGGGAGCCGTCGGATCGTTGTGCTGCATAATCTGATCGTGATTGAAATTGTTAACAACCCAAGGCCGGCAGGCCTGTGTTGATAACCCGGGGCGAAAGCCCGCGCAATAAAAAGAAAGGATGGAGTGACCTCCGGTGCGGCAAATATAATACGTCCTGCACCCGTTTGTCAAGGCTCCCTTACGGTTTGTCAAAAACCGTATAAAAACCGAACCATGCCTGTTGTGCGGTAATGTGCGTGATATTAGTATATTAAGATCGAGAATCGAATAATACGCGAAGTGTCCGTCAACCCTTTTCCGGGAGATATTTCCAGAATCGCCGCGGCAGGCAGCGTCTGTGCAGGGCCGGATTTATCCGCTCCTTGATAGCCATAGACCGGAAATATCCTTTCCATAACTCGCGGAAATCCTTTTCGTCTCCGTCCAGCAGGTTTTCGCCTAACATTCCGGCGGGGAAATTCTCCGTGTCCAACAGGGTCACTTCCCTGACCTCTCGCATGTCGTAATAGAATCCGTAACCGCGGCGGACGTCATAGATCAGCCACTGTTGGTCGGAGAAACGCTCTTTGAAATGGTCTATGGCCAGCGGCAGGGCGTTGCAGCGTGGGTTCACCGGTGCGAAATACGTGCCGTCGCCCGCCTTGGAGAAGCGTACGAACTGTATTATATACAGAACTTCCCTGCTCACTTTATGGGCAATCTTCTTAGCCTCCAGTATGTCGTCGTCGGAAAAATCCGCCGATACGTCTCCATGCGAGTCGAATACCTTGCGCATGTACCTGAACAACAGCATGTCGGCACCCGGCTCTTCAGAGAGCCACACGTGCATGAGCATGCTGCGGACCTGTGCGGGCAGCCGTTTTTCCACCCCCGCCCACACCCGCGCCGCCTTCTCGCGCGAGGCGTGCGCCTCGAATACCTCCGATGCGAACATAGGCGCGGCTTCGCCCGGTGCGATGAGCCTTTCGGGCCACTGTCGCCGGTTGTAGGCGTCGAACAGGGCGCTCAGCAATCCCTCGAACGTCTTGTCGTAGCGGAACACCGTCATGGGAACAGCAACGAGAGTTGTCCTGCGCCGTTTTCCACCGCGGCGCGACGGCGCGGAGCGAGGATGCCGCGTATCCGGTCGGGATTCATATCCGCCACCGACAGCGCGGCAAGTTGGTTGCACGTTATGAAATACTGCGCCTTTTTCATCACCACGCCTATCTTTTTGAGCGTCTCGGAAGTTATGCGCGAGTGGCGGCGCGCAGCTACGATCATGGCGGCCGATTTTGTTCCTATTCCCGGCACGCGCACTATCATAGCGGGGTCGGCGCGGTTGACGTCCACCGGAAATGCTTCCGGATGGCGCAACGCCCAGGCCAGTTTGGGATCTATCTCCAGGTCGAGGTCGGGATGTGCGTCGTCCACTATCTCGTCGGCTCTGAAGCCGTAGAACCGCATCAGCCAGTCGGCCTGGTAGAGGCGGTTCTCGCGTACCAGGGGCGCTCCTCCGGGCAACGCGGGAAGGCGGCTGTCGTGCATATTCACCGGCACGTAGCCCGAGTAGTAAACCCGTTTCATGCCGGGCTGCGAATAGAGCGCCGACGAGAGTGACAGTATTTGCCTGTCCGATTCGGGCGTGGCCCCCACTATCATCTGCGTACTTTGTCCGGCCGGGACGAAACGCGGTGCCGAGCGGTGATGTCGTCGCTCTTCGGCGCTTTCCAGCATTCCCTGCCTTATGTACGACATTGGGGCCAGGACGCTCGCGTGGTCTTTCTCGGGAGCCAGCAGCCTCAGGTTTTCCTCCACGGCTATCTCAAGGTTGACGCTCAGGCGGTCGGCGTAGAGTCCCGCGCGGTTCACCAGTTCGCGACTGGCGCCCGGGATGCTTTTCATGTGTATGTAGCCGTTGAAACGGTGGGCCGTACGCAGGGTCTCCACCACCTTTATCATCCGCTCCATGGTATGGTCGGGGCCGGATATCACCCCCGAGGAGAGGAATAACCCCTCGATGTAGTTGCGACGGTAGAACTCCATGGTGAGTTCCACCAGTTCGTCAACGGTGAACGTGGCCCTCGGGCGATCGTTCGTGCGACGGTTTACGCAGTAGGCGCAGTCGTATATGCAGTTGTTGGTCAACATTATCTTGAGTAGCGACACGCAACGCCCGTCTTCGGTAAAGCTGTGGCATATGCCCCAGCCGTTGGCGCTGCCGGTCATCCCCGGTTTGCTCTTTCTCGTCGTGCCGCTCGAGGCGCACGATACGTCGTACTTGGCCGATTCGGCCAATACGGTGAGCTTTTGCATTATCGACTCTTTCATACCCTGCGGTTCATTTTCTTTACCGCAAAGTTAAATAATTATTTGAGATTAATTCAATAATTGTACTTATTTTATAAAAAAACAGCTGATCCGCCTCAGGATGATATCGAGGCGGATCAGCTGCGGGCGCGCTGCCGTTACATCTTAAGAGCCCGTTTTGTCTTTTTTCAGTCCATTTTCAGCCACATACCTGTTGTTACGTCTGTTGCCGTTCATTATAGCGGCATTCAGAGATTGATCCCTCTGTTTTTCGAAATGGTGCAAATGGTATTGCACGGCCAAATTCCTCACCGACTTCAACCGGAAACCCGCGGCTTCGAAGCGCCACACCAGGTCGATATCCTCACCTATGCAGGGGGCGGTGAAATCCTCATCGAAACCGTTTATCGCCATGGCCGCCTTCCTTGAGAAAGACATGTTGCATCCCTTGAGCTGGTACATACTCCTGATCCTGGTCACGAATCCCCAAATACCCCGGGGGTTGATAAAGAATCCCTCTTCCCAGAATGCCACGCCGCGCCTGCCGCCCCAGAACATTTTACCGAGTATGGCCGGCATTTTAAGGACCATTGACGGGTCTTTGAGCATCTGCGCGGTCAATTCCGGATTCAGTTTGACGCGTTTTCCGGCCAGTATGCGGTTTTCTTCGGCATATTTTATATGGAACTCCATGAATCGCGGATGCAGTACGCAATCTCCGTCGATAAAGACCAGCCAATCGGATTGGGCGGCGAGTATAGCCCTGTTGAGCGCCTTGTTTTTACGCCAGCCGTCGTCTTTTTGCGTAATGTGCCGGCAAGGTTGCCTGAAAGGATAATTTTGTATGAAATCACGCACATGCGCGTGTTCCGCATCTTCCGAGATTATGATCTCGAAGTTCTGCTCGGTCTGATATTCGAGCGCGTCGAGTATGCATTTCAGGAACTCTACGTTGTCGTATATCGATATTATCAACGAAGCCTTGCAGGTTGTCATTTGTTATGTCGTTTAAAGTGAGAGCGGCCGCCAGGCCGCCCTCACTCGAATAATTAAGCGTTATTTTACTGAGGTGAACAACATTTGCGAAGCGGGCGTAACCTCCTGCGGATCTATCTCCGAAAGCGTGGCGGCGAATATGTTCACTTTGCGGTCGCGCGGAAGGATAACCATGTCGGTCGAAGCCGTCACAGGGATGGCTATCTTGAACATATAGGTATAGACATACGGTTCGTTGCCAGTCTGGCGGTTGTGTCGGTGCGTTCCCACGTAAGCCACGTCGGCGTGTTTGACGTAACCGCTGAAATCCTGCTCGAAACCGCCCCATTGGCCCCAGAAGCCCGAATAGTAAGGTATGTAATAGCTTTTCGACTTGCCGTCGACGGTAAAGTCGGCCTGGGTGTCGCCTTCCGAAGAGGCCGCCAGCAGGTAGAGTGTTTTATTCGCCGCCGACGGCGCGAAACGTATCGTGTCGCCGTTGCAGCGCAGCGCGTTGGCGCGCTCGAGCGGACCGAAACGGAAGTCGACGCCCTCGCTGTGCAGCGTTTCGGGCAGCAGCTCCCACGCGTAAGTGTTGCCGCGGCGGTCGAAATCGCCCATCGTACCGGCAAAGGCGTCGTTGGAGAAGGCGTCGCTGTTGAATTTGATCTCCAGTGGTTTGCAAGCAAAGGCCTTTTGGGGGGCGGAGACGGGAGCCAGCCTGACGACGAAAGTCTTGGGGGCGAAGGCCGTGATGCCGAAAGTCAGCTTGTTGCCTGCGAATTGCGCCGCGCCCAACTCTTCTTCAATGCCGTTGACTTCGCGCGCCGACACTATGGGAGCGTTGAACGTCAGGCTGACGTTGCCTGCGTTTTTGCCCTGCGTCTCGTACACCCGCACCACATATCCCTGGCCGTCCTCTGCCTTTTTGAGCATTTTAACGTCCACCTGGGGCGTCGAGCTGCTTATTATCGAGAACATCTTCCCGCGCGGGCCTTTGTGTTTCGCGCTGTTGAAGGCGTACATGGGGGCATTCAGCTCGTCCGACTTACGTACGATGCCTGCCTCAGAGTAGCTTCCCTTGTGTCCTACGATGGAATACGTGAACGTGTGGAATCCTTTATCCTGCTTGTCCTGATATGCATATCCGCGCTGCGTTTTAGGGGTGTGAAGCAGCGTCAGGCGGATGGTGTTGTCGGCTGGTTTGTCCCAGCCGTATTTGCTGTTGTTGAGTACGGACACCCCGTACGAGTTGTCGGGGGCTGTAAGGTCGGCCCACTTCTGCGCGTAAACCTCGTAGGCCGTCTCGGTGTTGTTGCCGCGGCGCACCGCGCCTATGCCGAGGTCGTACGTGGCCTCGGGATTGGCTACCGAAAGGGGGAATTCGGCCTTGAGCAGGGCGTTGGTGTGCTTCCAGTCTATTTCGTTGTAGATGTCTATGCGGTCGTCGGCGGCCCCGTCCGTAAGCGATATGTACTGCACGAATTGCGATCCGTCGAAATTGCGCTCCACGCGAAGCGTCACGCGGGCCTCTCCTTTCTCCGCCACGGTTATCGCGGGTTTGCCCGTCACGGCCGACGGCTCGGCGTCTATAGTGGGCTTGAGTATTTCCCATGCCGGCCAGCGGAACGACTCGTTCTCGGTGAACAGGGCCAGGCGCACGGCTTTGCCTTTTTCCACAAGTTCGCGCTTGTAGCGCTTGTCGAATATGGAGGCTATGTCGCCGTTGGAATCCAGGGTCACCTTGTATATCTTGTTTTCGATGGTGTTGCCCGAGGCTTTCAACGCGCCCGAAGCGGCGGCGGAGCCGCTGCGTACGTCATAAACGGAGAATCCGGCCGGCGCGGCTTGCGCTGCGAACGCTATTTTTGCCTTGCCGTTCTCATAGGAAAGCAGTTGCGCGTTCACCTTGCCTTTGGGCGAGTGTACGGTAACTCCTGCGGGCTTTTTGGCCATCGGAACCTCCGCTACTACTATATCTTTGCGTTCCTGCGCCAGCTGATTGAAGACGATCAGGGGCGTCCCGGAAACTTCGGTGTCCATGCCGCGGGCCACGTTAGCCGTAGCGGCGGTGAGTATGTTGGCGAAATCGGCCTGGCAAAGCAGTTCGTCGTTCCACGACCATGTATAGGCCTTGGGTATGCTGGTGCCTGTCAGGTCGTCGTGGAACTGGTGCCATATGAAGCGTTTCCACGCCTCGTTGAGTTTGGCCTGAGGATAATCCAGGCCGCCCACCCATTCTGCGGCCACCGACGCGCGCTCGGCGGCGTCGGCCAGCACCTCGTTGCGGCGGTTGTAGAGTTTCATTGCGGCCTGCGAGGTGTAGCACCCTGTGGCGTGTACGTCCATAAGCAACTCGCCGTTCCATACCGGAAGCTCGGGATGCTTGTCGAAAGGCAGATATTCTTTGAAAAGCTGGTCGGAGGCGGCGCTGACTATCTTAACCGGGCCTTTGCCTTCGCGTACGCTCTTCTGGACGGTCTCCACCGACGCGATGGTGGGCGATCCGCCTATGTCGCCGGTGCCGTAGTAGCGTATGCCCTTGTGGTTTACTGTGTTGGCGGCTATATCCTTTATGTTGGCGTTGTTACTCAGGTCTTCGCCGTCGTAGCGCTGCCCGTAGTTGCCTCCGTCCATCAGGGCGGCTATGCGCGACCCGTCTACACCCTGCCACAGGCCGAAGAGGAATGGATATTTCTTGTCGCCGTGGAAAGGTTTCAGGCGCCATTGCAGTTTTTGCGTCGAGAATCCGATCAGCCCGCAGTGCGACGCCACGGTGGGGATGGTGTATCCGAATCCGAAGCAGTCGGGAAGGAAGATGTCGGTGGACTTGACGCCGAATTCCTTCTTGTAGAACTCCTGTCCGAGCAGGATGTTGCGGAAGAACGACTCGGGCGACGGCATGTTGGGGTCGTTGGCGTCCCACGACGCGCCGCTTACGTGCCAGCGGCCCGACGCGATGTACGGTTTGATGCGGGCGTAAAGTTCGGGGTAATACTCTTTCATCCAGGAATATTTTATCCCTCCCTCGAAGTTGAACACGTAGTCGGGATATTTATCCAGCAGGTACAGGTTCTGCGTAAGGGTGTTGCGTACGTACACCGATATGGATTGCTGCACGTCCCAATTCCATTGCGAATCGAAGTGCGCGTTGGACACCATGTACACGGTACCCTCCTTTGGCTGTGCCGCTGCGGCTACCGACCACGCGAGGCACAAAATTGTCAAAAGTTTTTTCATTATGTGGGTTTTTAGGTTTTATCTCCTGGCGAAGATACGAAATATTCCTCCGATAATTTTTCCTTTCGGCAAATCTGACTAATTTTGTCGAAATTGCAGTTTTTATGAAGAAGCCCGCCGTGATAGTTTTTTTGCTCGCCGCCGTCCTGTCGCATGGTTTCGGGCAACCTTCGGACGCATTGCGGTTCGCCGGGATGGCCTCGCGGACACTCGACTCCTTATATAAATATTATTCCGTCCCCGGATCGCCCCTGCTCAGGGAAAACTATCCTTACGACAAAACCTTCCGTGCCGATTACCTTGCCGCAGGCCAGGCCGCCTCGAGCAATCCCTATTCCTACCTGTGGCCCTTCTCGGGTACGCTTTCTGCCGTCGCGGCCCTTGTGGGAACGACGGCCGGCGACGCCTATGCGAAAATACTCGAGGAGAAGGTGGTGCCGGGCCTCGAAAAATATTACGACGCGCGCCGCCAGCCCGCGGCCTACGCCTCCTACGTGGGCCGCCGTCCCTCCGACCGTTTCTACGACGACAACGTGTGGATAGGTATAGATTTCCTGGACATATACTTCAAGACAGGGGATAAACGCTACCTCGAAAAGGCCGAAGACGTCTGGAAATTCATAGAGAGCGGCACCGACGACATCCTGGGGGGCGGCATCTACTGGTGTGAGCAGAAGAAAGGAAGCAAGAACACCTGCTCCAACGCTCCGGGAACGGTCTACGCCTGCAAACTTTACAAAGCCACGCGCCATGACCGCTACCTTGAAAAGGCGAAAAAGCTATACGCCTGGACAAAAAAGACGTTGCAGGATCCCGGAGACAACCTGTATTACGACAACGTAAGCATACAGACGGGCCGCATAAGCCGCAAGAAATTCTCATACAACAGCGGCCAGATGATGCAGGCCGCCGCGCTGCTTTACGGGCTTACGGGCGACGTCGCCTATCTGAAAGACGCTCAGAAGATAGCTTCGTCGTGCCACATGCGTTTCCTCAGGGAATTCACCACGCCCGGAGGCGAGACTTTCCGCCTGGGCGGCGAAACCAACATGTGGTTCACGGCGGTGATGATGCGCGGTTTCGCCGAACTTTATCGCGCCGACCGAAACCCCGTCTACATGGACTCTTTCAAACGAAGCGTACTGTACGCCTGGGATAACGCCCGCAGCCCGCAGGGCTTCATCTACACCGACTGGAGCGGACAGGGCAACGCCCGCCTTGCCGAAGCGCCGCTATGGCTGCTCAGCCAGGCCGCCACGGTGGAGATCATGGCCCGCCTGTCCGAATACTGCGCCGAAAACCAACAAACCGACAAATAAAAATGAACAAGACTTCCATCATCGCCGCCGCCATCGCGGCTTGCGGCCTGGCCTTCGCCGTAGCGGCGACGTCGCCCGTGAAAGCCTCCGCCATCGACCTCGAGCAGAGGGTAAGGCAGGATAACACCCGCCCCGCCAACTACATGGTAACCAATCGTCCTGCCGCCGCCGACCGTCTCTTCGCCTCGCAGGCCGTCGAAAAGGAGATTGCACGCGTCAAAGCCCTGCTCACCAACGCCAAGCTGCGCTGGATGTTCGAGAACTGCTTCCCCAACACCCTCGACACCACCGTCCATTACCGCAAACTCAACGGCAAGGACGACACCTTCGTTTACACCGGCGACATCCACGCCATGTGGCTGCGCGACTCCGGAGCCCAGGTATGGCCCTACGTTCAGCTGGCCAACCAGGACGAACACCTTAAGAGCATGCTTGCCGGCGTCATCCGCCGTCAGTTCATGTGCATCAATATCGATCCTTACGCCAACGCTTTCAACGACGGCCCCAAAGGAGGCGAGTGGATGAGCGACATAACCAAAATGAAACCCGAACTGCACGAGCGCAAATGGGAGATCGACTCGCTATGTTATCCCATCCGCCTGGCCTACCACTACTGGAAAGTCACCGGCGACGCCTCGATCTTCGACGAGGAGTGGATTAAGGCTATAGAGAACGTGCTTACCACCTTCCGCACCCAACAGCGCAAGGACGGCGTAGGCCCTTACACCTTCATGCGCAAGACCGAACGCCAGCTGGATACCGTGGTCAACGGCGGCAAAGGCAATCCCGTCAATCCGGTGGGCCTGATAGCCTCCACCTTCCGTCCCTCGGACGACGCCACAACATTCCTTTTCCTCGTTCCCTCTAACTTCTTTGCCGTAACTTCGTTGCGTAAGGCCGCCGAGATACTCGACGCCGTAAACAAAAAAGGCGATACGGCCAAAAACTGCCGCGTCCTGGCCGACGAGGTCGAAAAGGCGCTCAAAGAGTACGCCGTGGTCGAACATCCCAAATACGGCAAGATCTACGCTTTTGAGGTGGACGGTTTCGGCAACCGTTTCCTTATGGACGACGCCAACGTACCCAGCCTGCTGGCCATGCCCTACCTGGGAGACGTACCCGTAACCGACCCTGTCTACCAGAATACCCGCAAATTCGTCTGGAGCCTCGACAACCCTTACTTTTTCAAAGGCTCGGCAGGCGAAGGCATAGGCGGCCCGCATATCGGTTACGATATGGTATGGCCCATGAGCATAATGATGAAAGCCTTCACCAGCACCGACGACCAGGAGATCAAAGAGTGCATAAAAATGTTGATGGCCACCGACAACAATATGGGTTTCATGCACGAGTCGTTCAACAAGAACAATCCGGCCGATTTTACCCGCGCATGGTTCGCATGGCAGAATACCCTCTTCGGCGAACTGATCCTCAAGCTGGTCAACGAAGGTAAGGTAGACCTGCTTAACAGCATATAACCGTTCATAGCCCGATTACGTGCAGAATTGCACGTAATCGGGACGGATCGGCAAAAAACTACGGCGGCCCTCTATTAAGAGGGTCGCCGTAGTTTTATACGAGCCTTTCGGGTCCGTCCGCCTTACGACAGTCCGGCGATAGCCGAGCCGATAAGGTTGGCGTTTTCCTGGGGTTCTACCTTCACTTTCACGTCGCCGAGTCCGAGTTCGCCCAGCAGCATCGCCAGCTCATCCATTACGATGTCTTTGTAGCTCTTGAAGCGGCGGGTCGTTTTGCGGTCTTCGCTCCAGAACAGGCTGCCTTCGGCAACCAGGCGTATGACCTTTATGTTGGTATCGTTAGCTTTCATTTGCTGAATGAGTCCGGCGAGGGAGGCCGCCACCAGTTTTGCGGAGCGTTCGTAGATGATGTGCGACCAGACCACGTAATCCTCTTTGTACATATCGGGATAGCTCATGATGCGGGTAAGGCCTGCGGCGTCGAAGTTGTCTTCCAGCTCGTCGCACGAGAAGACGTATTCCAGTATCCGCCCGAGATAGAAACCCGATATGGCCTTCTCGAAGCGTTGCGCGCCAGGGGTTTCGGAGTAGCGGTCGATCTTGTCGTCGGCCACGGACAGGAATGGCGGGCGGAAGTTGCCCGATTCGAGGTTTACTGGTACCAGCCCTTTTTCCTTGTAGCCCTTGTCTGTTTTCGGTATGGCGTTGGTGTGGAAGAATGTGGCCATGTTGGTGCCGGTGCCTACTATGAGTCCTATATGCGCCTGCGCCCCGGTGTCCGTGAGGCCTGCGAAAAGGCTTGCCACCGTGTCGTTTATTACGTTTATTTTCTTGAAGTTGGCTTTGCCTTTGAGGGTAGTGTTGAGGTATTCCATCAATTCGGCCCCTACGTGTTTGCCGATCATTTCCTTTATATTCACTCCCTTCGTCCAGCGTAGCAGTTTTGCGTCTCCGTTAAGCTCGGACTGTGCCGGGTAGGAGAAGCAGTATCCTATTCGCTCCACGCCCTCCAGGTTCAGCGTGGCGACCATGTCGGCTATATTCTTGAAAAGTTCGTCGCGCGTGGCGCCATCTTTTTTCATCACCTCCGAAAGGTCTTTCTTCCAACCTCCGTCGGGATGTATCTCGGGTTTGCCGTCTTTGAATTCAACTACTGCCACGCGGCAGTTTGTACCTCCGAGGTCGAGTACCAGCACCTTACCGTTCTTGATATCGGTGCGCGGCTTGATGTAGGTGGGGATGCACTGTATCTCCTGCTCCTCTTTGACCAAGCCTTCGGCCACCCTTTCGCTCAGGGTTTCGGCTATGGTTTTGAGCTGGGCGGAGTCGAGTTCGAACATTTTCTTTTTCATAGCAATTAGATAGTTTTAGTGAAGCGAATATAATTATTCTTTTGTAAATTGCCGCATATTTTCGCCACAATATTTCGATTTAACCTCATTTTAAGCTATATTTGTGTAACGCATATAATAATGACTATGAAAAAACTATCGCTGGGAACTATCTTCATTCTGTTTTTCCTTTTCTCCAAAGCGGGCGAACCTGTACGTAACGTGATCTTCATGATAGGCGACGGCATGGGCGTGGCTCAGGTTAACGCGGCCATGCTCTCCTCTCAAAAGCCCTTGTCCATGGAGCGGGCCGTCTTTGCGGGGCTGTGCAAGACGCAGTCGGCCAATAACCGCGTCACCGATTCGGCTGCGGCCGGTACGGCGCTCTCCACCGGCGTCAAAACCAACAACGGCACGGTAGGCATGGACGCCGCGGGGGGCTTTTTAGCCAACGTCCGCGAACAGGCCGCACAGGCGGGTCTGGCCACGGGCGTGGTTGTCACCAAAGACATTACCGACGCTACGCCCGCAGCATTCATGGCGCACCAGTCCAGCCGGGGATCGAGCGAGAAGATAGCTTTGCAGATAGCCCGTTGCGGCGTGGACGTGTTCATGGGCGGCGGATTGAATAACTTCGAGAAACGCTCCGACGGGGCGAAACTTACTGACTCCCTGCGCGCCAGGGGTTACGCCGTCGCCTATACCGTAGACGAGGCGCTGGCCGTTAAGAAAGGTCGCCTGGCCGCCATACTCGCGCCGTCGCACATGGCCCCTGCGGCCAAAGGACGCGGCGACTACCTGCCGCAGGCTACCGACGCCGCCCTCAGGCTGTTGGCCGGGGCGGGGAAAAAGGGTTTTTTCCTTATGGTGGAGGGTTCCATGATAGATACCGGCGGCCACGAGAACGATATAAATTTCGTCGTCACAGAAACCGTGGATTTCGACAATGCCGTGGGCGCTGCGTTCGATTTCGCCGACCGCAACCCCGGAACATTGGTGATAATCACCGCCGACCACGAGACAGGAGGCCTGACCCTTCCCTCGGGCAAGGCCGATTTCCTGTTGGGCGACCAGGGTCTCAAACCCTCTTTCAGCACCGGCGGCCACACGGCGGTAATGGTTCCTGTCTTCGCTTACGGCGCGGGCGCCGAGGCTTTTACAGGGATTATGGACAATACCGATATCCCGAAGAAGATACGCGAGGCGCTCAAGATCAAATAGGTCTCCGTCTTCTAAAGTTGTTTAAGCACGGGCAGCCCCAGCCGGTATTTCACCGCCAGCAGGCGCGAAGCTATTACGGTTAGCGCGGCCAGGATGCTGACTATATGTTTCTCTGCGCCGAGCGACCAGGCGAGCCAATAGACCAACCCTCCCATGATGCACGCCAGGGCGTATATCTCTTTGCGGAATACGAGCGGTTCCTGGTTGATGAGTATGTCGCGCATGATCCCGCCGGCTATGCCGGTTACGGTACCCATCACTATGGCCACCCAGAATGGGAATCCGCAGGCTACGCTCTTTTCAATGCCGACAACCACGAAAAGCGCCAGGCCAATGGTGTCGAATATGAAGAAGGTGTTGTTGAGTTTAACCAGATAGCGCCCGAAAATGATAGTGATGGCCAGCGCTATGCCCGTGGTTACCAGATAGCTTCCGTTGAGCATCCAGAAAGGCGTGAGTCCCAGGAATACGTCGCGCAGCGTACCGCCGCCTATTGCCGTTATCAGTCCCACGGAGTATGCCCCGAACCAGTCGAACCGCCGCGCCGCCGCCAGACGTATGCCGCTGATGGCGAAGGCTAACGTGCCTAAAACCTCTATTATGGTAAGGAAGGTGGTGTTCATCTTGGATAACAGATTTTGGAGATGGGTCTAAATTATACGTTGGCCGCACACAGCGTCGTTATCGTAAGGAGCGACGCTTCCTTGCGAGAGCGCATCTTAACGCCAACCTGTTTTCAGACTGATCTAATTTTGGATTGCGGGTGCAAATTTAGGCTATTTTATCGGAATAAAGCAAACGTCGGGCAGGCCTGCCCGACGTTTGCTTTGACAGATAGGCGGCCGGCCCTGAAACGGGCTGGCCGCCGTAGGCGTAAACGATCCCCTGAAAGAGAGTTTACTTCTTGACTTCGTATTTGCACATGGCAGGCGAATAGGCCTTGCCGTCCTTTACGAGCTTCTTGATTATTTTAGCGGCCTCGTCTTTTGTGATACCTACCTCTTCTGCAACTTCGGCGGCTTTCAGTGCGCGTCCTCCGGAGAGGGCCTTCAATACCTTTTCTTCCATAATAATTTATTTTAGATTTTCAACGATTTGACATAACTAATTGATAAATAAACTCTTAGCGGAGTTTTGGAATTTCAGAGGTAACGAGTTAGTAACCGTGCGTATTTCAGCGATTTGCGGTGCTATACTGTCAAATAACTCGGGTGTAAAGGTACGGAATTTCTTTGGTACTTCAAGTATATATTTTCCTTTTTTTATCTGGTAAACACCCGTCCTATGGAAAGAGCGAATAAGGCAACACTTTTTAGAGATTTACTCTTTTTGTGAAGCAAAAAGGAAGAAATTTCTAAAAACCGCTTGCGGCTTGGTGTTGACGTTTCGCTCTTGGAATATACCTTTGTGTTCAGATAAATAAAGGATTATCCCGTTTATCAGGATTTGCTAAGCAAATATTGTATCTTCTTTACAACAATTCGCCCAACGTTCTCACAGCTACTTTCGAGCGGGTTTGCGGGTGCGGAACTATCCACCGAGACAGACGCTGTAACGAGTGACAGACGGTGCAAACCGCTCGTCACCCTGCTTGAAAACAGGTACAGTGAGTTAGGTGGCGCTATTATCATTTCTCGTATGTTAGGTTAATCACACCTGTACTAAATTTAACAACATCCGTTAAATTCCAAGTAGATTCTTTAGGATTATCAGGAAACAGTCTAATTCCATTACCGATTATAGTTGGCACTATCGTTAAAATCATCTTATCTATTAAATCATTGTTTAGGAAGTGAGTTATTAACTTTCCGCCGCCAATAAGCCAAATATCTTGTATTTCTGTCTCTCTCATCTTATTCACAAAAGCCTTAAGATTTTCAGAAATAAGATGCGTTTTCGGACTTTTAATCAATGTGTTCCTATTGTTACTGACCACATAAGAGTCTATTTCAGTATATGGCCAATCGACTCCAAATCCAATAATCTCTCGGTATGTATTACCTCCCATTATTGTCGTGCCGATTTTGCTGAAAAAATCGTTATATCCATGGTCTATTTGTTCAGGATTGGGAATTGCATATAACCAATCTAAACTTCCGTCGGTTCTTGCAATGTATCCATCTAATGATGTTGCAATGTAAAGTACCACTTTTGCCATTTTATCTTTTTTTTTGTTATTTAAACATTTTATTTCTTGTACTATCTGCCACGCCCCCTAACCGGAAATTAGCTTATTATCGAAGCTAATTTTAGCTTTTGGATAACTTGCTTCCATTACATGGCTGTCGGGTGTTATTATTTATCGTAAGCTTCTGAAGACTCAAATATTTCTACTGCAAATTTAGCAAATATTTGGGATTCAACGCAAATTACCTCTTAAACCGTTGCCCTTATTTGTACTTGTCATATTAGTGGGCTATACTATACTCCTTGACCTCTCTTTTGTTTGGGTGGGATAGGTTTTATATGCGGTCTTACGGATTGTTTCACCCGTTGGTATTGTTCCCTGAACCAGTCGATTATATTTTGCCCGTTGATAGATAGGCGGTACTTGTCGGGGGCGTTCGGCTCGCCTCGCTCCTTTAAGATTTGCATTTTGGCGTCCTGCACTTCGAATGACCGATGATGTTCAGCCGATTGTAGCTTGCCAGTAACGGAGAGCGTTTCGCCCCTAAACAGCTTCCTAATAGCCTCTACGGTCAATCCTACGCCCTTGCATAGCTGCGCCATACGCAGGTTCTCGCCCAGTGTCGGCAGGATAGCCAGCAGCAGGTTTATATCTTCCTGCGCTTTGTACGGCTCGCCCTCCTGTTTGAGTTGTTGCAGGCGGGATTCCATGTCCGCGATTTCTTTCTCCTTGTTTCGGGCGTAATCGTGCATATCGAGGAATTTATCCCGCGCCTCGTCCTTGCGGTCGTACAAGTCCCGAACCTTGTCGTAAACCTCCTGTTTCTGTTCCTGCAGGTGTTCTATATCTTCTTTGAGGTATTCGTTCTGTCGGTATAACTCCCTGTAATACTGCGGGGTGGTGATGTGCCGAGCATCCGAGCCTTTGATACCCCGCTGTAAGCCGTATTTGTTCATCGCCTGGGCGTAGCTGTCCTGAAAGTATTCCAGATTCTCGCGGGTCATAATATCGTCCGAGCATAGCCGGACGGTATCGGCGGGCTTCTTGCGGTACTGCTTTTTTGCGGGCTTGTCCTGCTCCGGTTTGTTCTCCCGCTCCGGCTTTCCGTCCTCTTTCTTCCTGCGGGCTTTTCTTCTTTCACCGGTAACGATAGGAACTACGGTAGCGTGAATATGGGGCGTTTTCTCGTCCATGTGCAGAACTGCGGAAACTACGTTATCCTCCCCGAACGTCTCCCGCAACCACTTGATATTGTCCCTGCACCAATCGTCCAATTTTCCCGCCGCCTGTATGCGGTGCATATCTTCGGGCGTACCCGATAGCATGACCTGCAACGCCCGGACTTGGTTATGGCTTATCTTGCGCCTTATCCCGGCGTTCTCAATCCGGTGCTGTATGGCTTGGGTGCGGGTTTCTATCCCGTCCGGGTAGCGGATCAGGTTTTGATTCAGGGGTGTCCGTTCCTTATCGGCGTTGGCGGGGCTGACCGTCCGCTCTATGTGGGCGGTCGTTCCGCTGTCGTTGCCTTTCGGCTTCTGTATATGTAAGACTGCATAGCCCATTTGAGGGAAATTTTAAGGTGGATAATTTGCCGTGATTACCGCCCAAAGCGGTTACGGTCGGTACGACCGCCGGGGGGTGTCCAGAGGGGTTTATCCCTTTGGCTTATTGGGGCATTTTTAGCAGTAGTGAAACGGATGCGTTAAGAAAATGCCCTAATAAGCTATGGCTTTTCTAAAAGCCCTCCCGGTCGGTCGCGGATAAACGATACAGCGAACGGTATCAGATAGCCTTGCAGATATTTTTCTCCATGCCCTCTAACTTATGCGATAGGGTTTCCATATCCCGGCTTATCTTCTGGTTGGTTATCCGGGCGTATATCTGCGTGGTCTTGATATTGGTGTGTCCGAGAATACGGCTCACGGTTTCTATTGGTACCCCGTGCGATAACAAAATTGTGGTAGCCGCAGAATGTCGGGCGACATGGAATGTCAGCCGGGTCTTGATACCGCACTGTTTACCTATCTTCTTCAACTTTTCGTTGCAACTGCTGTTACTCGGAACAGGGAACACACGGTTATCGCCCGTTAAGCCTTTATACTTCTCTATTATCCGCTTGGGAACGTCCAACAGGCGGATATTTGAATCGGTGTTGGTCTTGCGCCTGCGGGTGATGATCCACAGGTTGCCGTCGAAGAACGTTTGTAGGTTGTCGGTGGTGAGGTTCTTCACGTCTGCATACGATAACCCGGTGAAAACAGAAAATACGAAGAGGTCGCGCACCAGTTCGTAGGTTTGGTTTTTCATGGGAGCCTCTATAAGCGTCTGGATTTCTTCTTCGGTGAGATAACCCCTATCCACGCTTTCGGGGCTATTGATATAGCCCGCAAAGGGGTTGAACGGCAATAGTCCGGTATTCCGGGCAATGGAGATGATATGTTTCAGGACAATCATATACCCCCACACGGTATTGGTACGGCATTTCTTTTCCTCCCGCAGGTAGTACTCGAAATCGTTGATAAAGGTAAGGTTCAGTTCTTTAAGGGGTATATCTTCCCGATGAAAGGAAAGGGAGAGAAACTCCCGGACGTGCTTGCATACGGTACGGTAGCGGGAGAATGTACCCTGCGCCCGGCTGTGTCCTACTTTCTTCTCAAATTCGGCGTTGTGCTGCTCGAACAGCTTTAACAGGGTTTCCTGCTTTACCCCGATACCGAGATAGGCGTTTTTCAGCTTCTCGGCGGTAACATAGCCGTCCGTCTGCATCAATTCCTGATAGCGGCGGTTCACGTCTACCCGGATACGGTCGATAGCTTGGTTGATTTTCTGCGCCTGTACGCTCTTTCCAGCCGCCCGGTTGTTCTTCACATCCCATAAATGGAGCGGAATATCCATTTTACAACTAAATTGTTTAACTTCGCCGTCTACGGTGATACGGCACATCAAAGGCAGGTTGCCGTTGGGCTTCTCGCTGCCTTTCTTCACGTAGAAGAGGACTTTGAATGTTGATCGCATAACTCAATGTTTTTACTGGTTACAAAATTAGTTATCATTGAGTTACCGGACGGTATGCAAAACGGCGCAAGACGCTGAAAAAGAACCCGATAGCAAGAAAGTTGCGTTTGTTACCAAGTAACGGGATAGTAACGGAACTCCTGCGCAATTCTGCTTAGATTTGGTTTTTCGTCTGTTGCAATACTAAGCAAAACAGGGCGTAACTCACACGATTTCAGTCGAATTGCTACGCTCTGCCTAATTCCGCTTTTTAGTTAGAAGTTTATTTTAAAGTGTTAAGGATTTGTCTCAATTGTCGACAAAACTCAGATCGATCCGAACATGCGGTTTATTCGGCCATTACGGCGGTTATGTATTCAGGGCCGACGGTCATAACCTCTCTTCCGCCTTTATTCTCGAAGCGCACCGTCGATATGTACATTGCCCTCGGCGACACTTTGGCCGTGTCGCTGTGGGCGTGGAAGACTATCCTCAGCGTCCCCTGCCTGTCTACAAACATGGCGCTGTGTCCCACGCCTACCAGGCCTCCCGGTCTCTGCCACACGGGGTTGCCGTCGTATTTCGTCCAGCGTCCGTGCAAGGAGTCTGCGGTGGCCACCCCTATGCCGTAGTCCTTGCTGCGGAAGTCGTTGCCGGAATAGGTCATCCAGTAGCGTCCGGCGTGTTTTATTACGTACGGCCCTTCGTTCACCCGGCCTTGCGAGCGTTCCCACGGCTGGCTTACGGCTATGCATTTTGTCATCGTTTCGGGTTTGAGCGCCGTCAGGTTCTCGTCCATATCGGCCACCCATACGTTCAGGCCGTCGTTGAAACGGTCGAAGAACATGTAACTGCGTCCGTCGTCGTCCGTAAAGAGCGAGTTGTCTATGCATTGCTCTCCGTCGAGCAGGGGTTTGCGTTCGTCCTGCGTGAACGGTCCCAGGGGCGAGGCGGCCGTGGCGACGCATATGCGCGTGCCGGCGCTGTAGTACATGTAGAAGGTGTCGCCGCGCCGGTGTACTTCGGGCGCCCAGAATTTATCCTCGCCCCACGCGTCGCCTTTTTTGAGCGCCATTGTGCGTACGCCGCCCGGACGCCGCCAAGCGTGCAGGTCGTCCGAGACGAGAACCTCGAAACCGTCGCTCAGACTCGTGCCGTAGGCGTAGTAGACGCCGTCGTGCAACAGGATGAAAGGATCGCCGTAACGCACGCGTTTATCCTGCGCCGACGCGCCTGCGGCGCATAGCGCCAGCAGGATGGAACAAAGGAATCTATTTGCCATATATGCCTGCGAAAATTATTGCGCCCGTACTTCTCTCCCTTATGACGAACAGGAACGGCCTGTCGGCCACGAACGGGACTTTTTCCGGATCGCTTATCGAGGTGGTTCCGATACCTATCACCGTCACTGCGGCGGCCTCAGTACCCTCTTCGTCCACCGAGACGAATGCCTTTTGCTTTACGGTCGATATGAAAAGCCCCCCATCGGGGTTTATGGCCGAAAAGTCGGCTCTGGCGGCATCGAAAGCTACGCCCATTCCCATGTCGCAGAGTATGCCGTTGAGCGTCTGTTCGTACTCCATTTTGAATTTTGGCAGTTCGAGGTGTAATTCCACATTGCGGAAAGTTGTCCATGCCGCCCATTTTTCAGCCGTCAGCCCGCCGACCATGTCGTCCACCGTACCCGTGCGCGGCATTACCACCACCATCGAGAACGCGCCGTTGCCGTAGGGCAACTCGGCCGCCTCTATTGTGGCGTCGGAGCAGTATCCCGCCTTGAGCGTCCGTTTCATGAACGGTGTCCGCCTTACCTGGCCGCCGGAGGCGGTGAAATCGCCCTCGACGGTCTTCCCCGGGTCGAATTTATTGGCCCATACGCCTTTGAAATATGTTGCGTTGAGAATGTACATCACCGTTTCGGGGGGTATACGGTCTATTACGGCCTTTATTTTCCCCTCCGTATTGTCGCTGCACCAGCAGTTTATCTCGTCTGCGGCCTGTGGCGAATCGAAATCCAGCGCGCGCGCCTCGGCGTTGTAATACGACCGGTTGGCCTGATAGAAATTTTCGAGGACAGGAAAGCCCAGGCGGGTCCAGATCGAGTTGGCTATGCGCATGTCCGTAGTCGCGTCGGCCGACAATAGAGCCTGTGCTATCTTGCGGTAATAGTCGTTTATCTCCTGCGACGTCAGACCGTTCCTTCGCAGGGCGGTTTCTATGTCCGCTTTCGTCCCGCCGGCCGCGCCGTTGTACGCCATCCCCAGGGCCAAGGCCAGGCTCAGCGGCGAAACGAATATGTCCTTGCCTGGTTCCAGGGCGTTGGCCCGTTTGATGAAGTCCAGGGCGAAGGCGTTGTCTGCCTCTACCTGCAGGGCTTCCGCGCGCGTGAGTTCTATGGGGATGTATTTGTTGTCGCCCACGGGATTGCATCCGGTCTCTTTGCTGTCGGGAGCGGAACATGCGGCCGCAAATATGGATATTGCAAAGGCTAAATGTTTCATAAGGGGTTCGATTTTATGCAGGCCGCGCATATCGCACATCATCTTTCACTTATCCTTCTCGTTTCACGTTTTCACGGACTTCAGCCCGCTTTGGTCTGAAGCTCAAACGATAAGCGAAACTTGACGTACGCTATGCTCGGCGTCGTTATCGTAAGGCGCAGCGTTTTTTACGTCACGCATATTAACGCCAACCTACTTTTCGGACTGATCCGTTTCCCGTCCTCGTCCGGTTTGACGGCGCGCCAGTCAAAGGTAAAAATTTTTAACGGAAATAAAAAGCCCCGGAATCTCTTCCGGGGCCTGCTTGCCTTGCGGCTGTCTATTTAACTGTTTTAACCACTTTCTCGAATGCTTTGGGATGATTCATCGCCAGGTCGGCAAGCACCTTGCGGTTGAGCTTGATGTCTTTGGCGGCGAGGCGTCCCATAAATTCCGAATAGGTCAATCCGTGGCTGCGCGACGCGGCGTTTATACGCTGTATCCACAGGCTGCGGAAAGTCCTCTTTTTGTTCTTACGGTCGCGGTAAGCGTA
>JAVBOW010000014.1:0-46748 GCA_031550125.1 Rikenellaceae bacterium | reverse complement strand
TGTGCAAAGGTCTTATTTTGCTCCGTAAAATACGATGGATCGCCGCACAGAACGGGAGGCAGCCCTGCGGCGGCCTCCCGTTATTTGCGGCGATCCTTATTAATCGGCTACGGGAACGTCTTTGGATAAATCCTGAAACTCTTTTTTGGGTACCGAGAAACTGAATGTGGATCCCTTGCCCAGTTCCGAGGTGAACCAGAAACGCCCGTGGTTCTTGTTGACGAAATCCTGGCACAGCAACAGGCCCAGGCCGCTGCCCTCCTCGTTGTTGGTGCCGAATTTACTGAAATGCGTGTCGAGGCGCAGGAGCTTCTTCTGATCCTCTTCGCTTATACCGGCACCATGGTCTATGACGCTTATCGTCACCTCTTTCTCCCCGTTCTCCAACTTTACGAGTATCTCGCCATCCTGTGGGCTGAATTTCAGCGCGTTGCTCAGTAGGTTGCGCAGCACGGTCTTAACCATGTCCATATCGGCGTAAACCATTGCGGGCTGGGGCAGGGCTTCGAGGCGGATATTTATCTTTTTCATCTTGGCCATCATCGAGAATATCTCTATGACGCCTTCTGCGATTTCGTTAAGGTCGGTATCCTGGTAAACCACATTCAGGCGTCCTATCTGGCTCTTGGTCCATTTGAGCAGGTTGTCGAGCAGGGAGAACACCTCTTCGGTCGTCTGGTTGGCCATGCGGAGCATGTTGAACATATCGTCTTCCAGAATGGCGGGCGACAGCTTGAGTATCATCAGGTTGAGTACCATCTTTATCGAACCCATAGGCCCCCTGAGGTCATGCGCTATTACCGAATAGAGTTTGTCGCGGCCCATGATGGTGCGGCGCAGCTCTTCCGTTTTCTGCTCTATGATACGTTTGGCCGCGACCATCGAGAGCTGGTGGCTTACGCGGATTATGAGTTCCTCTTTGTTGAACGGTTTGGAGATGAAGTCGTGGCCGCCCATCTGGAAGCCTTTGACTATATCCGTCACGCCGTTCAGTGCGGTGAGGAAGATGATGGGTATCTCGTTGTAGGGGGGCGTGGCCTTGAGTTTGCTCGAAACCTCGAACCCGTCCATGTCGGGCATCATCACGTCCAAAAGTATCAGACTGGGATTTTCCCTTTCTACTACCTCGATGGCTTCTTTGCCGCTCATGGCCGTAACTACGTTGAAACCCTCCTTGGCCAACAGCACTTTCAGCAGCAGTACGTTGGAAACGATGTCGTCGACAATGAGTATTTTGTACTCGGAATTAACTATATCCATAATGATTCTGGTCTGTTCTTCTTTTCGAGAATCGAAATCAGGTCGTAAAAATATGACATTTTTTCACTTCTCGCAAAACATTGTGGCTTAAATATGTCAAAAAAGTGGAAAATAATCCCGAAATCCCTGTTTTTTGATTTTTCGCAGGGCGAAGTATTTGGCGTTGCGCGGTTTCTTTGACGGATTCGTGCGCGAGTTTGGTACTAAAAATGCATTATCACGAGGCAAGATTACCTCTGCCATGAAAAAGACACTGCCCCTTATTGTCGCCACGATCGTTCTATGCCTGCGGGCAACGGCCCAGAGTCCTTCCGAAGACGCCGCGTCGCACAGTGCCGACACCGTCAGGCATTCGTCCGTGATCACTCGCATAATAAAGTATTTCCAGAATTCGAATACGGATAAGACGCTGACTAAAAAGATTGATTTCAGTGTAATAGGAGGGCCGAACTACTCTTCTAACACGGGATTCGGCATAGGGGTTGTGGCGGCGGCGCTTTACCGGATAGATCGCTCGGATTTGACCATGCCCCCGTCCAATACGTCGCTATACAGCGACATATCGACCACCGGCTTCGTTATGGTGGGCATACGCGGCAATACTCTTTTCAGGGAGCAGAAGCACAGGATGGACTACAACGTCTATTTCTTCTACAAACCTACATACTTCTGGGGCGTGGGCTACGATGCGGCCGAGAACAACGAGCGCAGCTCTTACACGCGCCTCGAGACGCAATTCGAGGCCAATTTCATGTTCCGGATGATGAAAAACACATACATAGGGGCCGGATTGAGTTACGATTACGTGATAGGCCGGAAATTTACCCACCCCGAATATATACCCGAAGGAGAGTCCGAGGAATATATGAACGCCGGCGTGTCGGGATCGATAGTCTACGACTCGCGCGACCTTATCAACAACGCCTACAAAGGCTTGTATATGAGGCTGCAGCAGACGTTCTATCCCGCATTTGCGGGTAACAGCGGCTATTTTGCGCGTACGGAGTTTACTTTCGACTATTACCGCCATGCGTGGAAAGGCGCGGTGGCGGCCGTCGACGTCCACTCCCAGTTCAACTACGGCGGAGCGCCTTGGACGATGATGGCGCAGGTTGGAAGCCCCTACCGCATGAGGGGATACTACGAGGGGCGATACCGCGACAACCATATAATAGAGATACAGGCCGAGATACGCCAGAAGATCTACGGTCGGTCCGGCGCGGCCGTTTGGGTGGGCGCGGGCAATGTCTTCCCGTCGTTCGACGGTTTCGACTGGAGCCACACCCTGCCCAACTACGGCCTCGGCTACCGCTGGGAATTCAAGAAGAGGGTTAACATAAGGCTCGATTACGGATTCGGCAAGGAAGGGCAGAACGGCTTTATATTCAATATAAACGAGGCGTTTTGAAAATAAGCCCGGCCCCATGCGAAATCCGTCCGGTTGTTAAAACGTATAGGGGTCCCGCGGTTACCGCGCGACCCCTAATGTTTTTCAGGCCGATATGTCAGATCCATGCTTTAATATCGTCGTCCGCCGACGAGACGCCGCCTATGCCGAAGTTGTCGGCCAGCACTCCGGTCACGTTGGGCGAAAGGAACGCGGGAAGGGTGGGGCCGAGGTGTATGTTTTTGACGCCCAGGCTGAGGAGCGCCAGAAGGACGATGACGGCCTTCTGCTCATACCACGCTATGTTGTACACTATCGGCAGCTCGTTTACGTCTTTCAGGCCGAAGGCGTCCTTTAGCGCCAGGGCTATCGCCACGAGCGAATAGGAGTCGTTGCACTGGCCTGCGTCCAGAACGCGCGGTATGCCCCCTATGTCGCCAAGCTGGAGTTTGTTGTAGCGATATTTGGCGCAGCCGGCCGTGAGTATGACCGTGTCCTGAGGGAGCGCCTGCGCGAAATCGGTGTAATATGCGCGCGAACGCATACGTCCGTCGCATCCCGCCATGACCACGAACTTGCGTATAGCCCCCGATTTTACGGCCTCTATCACCTTGTCTGCAAGGGCCAGGGTCTGAGTTCTGGCGAACCCGCCTACGATCTCGCCTTTTTCTATCCCGACGGGAGGGGCGCACTGCCTGGCGTGTTCTATGATCGCGGAAAAGTCTTTCATGCCGCCCTCTTTTCCGGCCGGTATGTGCGTCGCTCCGGGCAGGCCCGCCGAGCCGGTGGTGTATATGCGGCCCGCATATCCCGCGTTGGACGTCGGCGGCACTATGCAGTTGGTGGTGAACAGTATGGGGCCGTTGAACGATTCGAACTCCTCGCGCTGCCGCCACCATGCGTTTCCGTAGTTGCCCACGAAATGCTTATATTTCTTGAATGCGGGATAGTAATTGGCCGGCAGCATTTCGCTGTGGGTGTAAACGTCCACGCCCGTCCCCTCGGTTTGTTCGAGCAGCTGGTGGAAATCTTTAAGGTCGTGACCGCTCACGAGTATGCCTGGACGGCTGCCCACGCCTATATTGACCCTGGTTATTTCCGGGTGGCCGAAAGTGGAGGTGTTGGCTTTGTCGAGCAGGGCCATGGCCTTGACCCCGCATTCGCCTACGCCCAGGGCGAGCGACACCAGCTCTCCCATGGAGATGTCTTTGCGGCTGACTTCGGCCAGGGCGTTCTCTATGCATTCGTAAACCGCGTCGTCTTCATAGCCCAGGTTCAGGGCGTGTTCGGCATAGGCCGCTGCGCCTTTCACCCCGTAAACTATCAGCTGTTTGAGAGAACGAAGATCTTCGTTCTCCTCGGACATGACCCCCGTACGCGCCGCCGCATCCGCATAGTTTTCCGGTGTGACTGAAAAGCGGATCTCATCCATCTCAGGTAGCGTTACGCCTATTTTTTTTGCAGTGTCGATCAGGGCGTCCCTGCCTGCCAGCGCGCGTCTTATGCGCGCTTTGACGGCCTCGTCGTCGAAGTTGGCGTTGGTTATGGTGCAGAACAGAGCGTCGAGGATCGCCCTGCTTGCGTCTTTATTGGAGGCCCCTTTCTCGCGCAGCGCGCGGTTTACTGCCGCCTCCCCACGCACGGCGTAAAGCAGCGCGTCCATCAGCGATGAGGTTTGCGGCTCTTTGCCGCAAACGCCTTTGATCGTGCAGCCTTTTCCCCCGGCCGCCTCCTGGCATTGAAAACAGAACATAGTCGTAAGTTTTATGTGAATAAAATTTAGACAAACTCTTGATGGAACTTAACCGGCTCTACACCCACTCTTCGCTTATGGTTTCGCCCTGCACGGAGATAACCGCCACCTTCAGCGGGACCTTGCGCGCCGCCTTTTCACGGGCCGCTTCGGCGATCCGCACCAGTCCGCCGCAGCAGGGGACCTCCATTATCGCAACCGTTATTGTGTTTACCTTGGCCGCGTCGATCATTTCGGCCAGCTTGTCTACGTAGCGCGCTATTTCGCCGTCCAGTTTGGGACACGCCACGGCCAGCGTTTTGCCTTTCAGGAAGCGACTGTGAAAGTCGCCGCAGGCGAAGGCCGTGCAGTCGGCGGCCAGCAGCAGGTCGGTTCCCGCCAGGAACGGCGCGGACGGATTGAGCAGGTGCAACTGCACCGGGAATTGCCGCAATTCAGACGGTTGTGCGAACGTAAATCCCCTGCCTGCGGCCGTCGGGGCCTTCTCTCCGCTCAAATCCCTCATCATCGACCCGGGACAACCGCAAGCAAGTTTCTCTTCTTTCGTATTTTTCATATCTATAGTTATATTATGCTCCTCCAACCATTGCAATCCCTGCTCCAACAGGAGGTTTTCGCCGTGGTCGCGCAGATGGCGGAGGTGCGCTTCGATTGTCGGCCGGCCTTTAGGCGCTATTCGCTCCATTACTGCGCGCTCGCTGTAAGGCTCGGCTTCACGTTCTTCGAATGAGATGGCGCCTGCGGGACACTCCCCTATACACGCCCCCAGGCCGTCGCAATAAAGGTCGCTAACCATCACCGCCTTGCCGTCGATGAGTTGCAGCGCACCCTCGTGGCATCCCGTCACGCATGCTCCGCATCCGTCGCACAGGGTTTCGTCGATTTTTATAACGGTACGTTTCACCTGAATTATTTTTATGCAAAACTACATCCGCCGGTCCGCCCGGTTCTGACACCTTTATTGCATTTTCGTATCTTTGCCGTAAAATAACGATTATGGATCACGCAGCGCTTGCGCGCACCGAACTCTTCGCGGGCATAGACGCCCGGGAGTTGGAGGCCATGCTGGCCGAGTTCAGGATAGCCGCCACTAAATTCAAAAAGGGCGAGATACTGGCCCTTCAGGACGAGCCGTGCAACCGACTGATAATATTGTTGTCAGGGGCGGTGAGGGGAGAGATGAGCGACTCTTCGGGCCGCGTAGTGAAAGTGGACGACATAGAGGCCCCCAACCCGCTGGCCATCCTGTTCCTGTTCGGCCCGGCGAACCGCTTTCCCGTGCAGGCCACTGCCGCCACCGACGGCGAGGCTGTGGTCATACCCAAGCAGACCGTACTTAAAATGCTCTCCCGCAACGAGCGCCTGCTGGAGAATTACCTGAATATATCGGCCGGGTTTGCGGCGCGGTTGAGCGGTAAACTCCATTTCATGTCTTTCCGCACCATACGGCAGAAACTGGCCATGTATTTGCTGGATCTGTCGAAAAAGGCCGCTTCGGGAGTTGTACGCCTCGACCGCACGCACGTTTCACTGGCCGAATATTTCGGAGTGTCGCGGCAGGCTCTGGAACGCGAAATGAAAGCGATGGAGGCCGAAGGGCTTATCGGCGTCGACGGCAAGGAGATACTGTTGGCCGATAAACAACGGCTCATGCGCTTGGTAAACCTGTGAGAGGCGGCCCGGCGTGCGGGGATGGCCTCCGCCGCAGGTATTTATAAGCCCCAACTGGCTTTGTCCAGACTGCGGTAGTGTATGGCTTCGGCTATATGGGCGGGGCTTATGGCGGTTGCGCCTTCTATGTCGGCTATCGTACGCGACACTTTCAGTATGCGGTCGTAGGCTCGGGCCGAGAGGCCGTAGCGTTCCATGGCTTTTTGTAAAAGCGCGGCGCTTTCGCCCTCCAGCCGGCAGTGTTCCCTTATCATCTTGCTGTTCATCATGGCGTTGGTGTGTGCGCCAGTTCCGGCGAAACGCGCCGACTGTATCTCCCTGGCGCGCTTGACGCGCAGCCTTATGGCGGCGCTCGGCTCGCCCGGCGACGTGCGGTTCATCTCTTCCAGCGCCACCGGCACTACCTGTATATGCATGTCTATGCGGTCCATCAGCGGACCTGATATGCGGTTCATGTAGCGCAGTACGCTCCCCGGAGGACAGGCACACTCTTTTGCCGGATGGTTGTAATAGCCGCAAGGGCATGGATTCATGGAGGCTATGAGTGTGAAGTTGGCCGGATACTCTACGCTGTATTTTGCCCTCGAGACGGTTATCTTTTTGTCTTCCAGTGGTTGGCGCATGACTTCTAACAGGTTGCGCCCGAATTCCGGAAGTTCGTCCAGGAAGAGTATGCCGTTGTGCGCCAGCGATATCTCGCCAGGTTGGGGATTGGAGCCTCCGCCCACCAGCGCCACTTGCGAGGCCAGGTGGTGCGGCGCGCGGAAAGGACGCCGCGACAGCAGGCCCGACTGACTGCCAAGCTTCCCTGCTACGGAGTGTATCTTGGTGGTTTCAAGCGCTTCGGCCAGGCTCATTGGCGGCATTATCGAGGGCATGCGGCGGGCGAGCATGGTTTTGCCCGAACCAGGCGCTCCGATCATTATCACGTTGTGTCCCCCTGCCGCGGCTATCTCCAGCGCGCGTTTTACGTGCGCCTGTCCTTTTACGTCGCTGAAATCCTCATCGTAGCGTCCTGCGGCCGCCTCTTCGAAATCTTCGGTTTCCAGCACCGTCCTTTCTATCTCTATCTCGCCGCCCAGCATCATGGCCACCTGGCGGAGCGACGATACGCCGTAAACCTCCAGTGATTCCACTACGGCGGCTTCCCTTGCGTTCTCTTCGGGGACGATAATCCCTTTGAAACCTTCCGCGGCGGCTTGTATTGCCGACGGCAAAGCCCCCTTGACGGCTTTTACCGACCCGTCGAGCGACAACTCGCCCAGGATGACGTATCGCGCCAGGCGCTCCGCCACTATCTGCCCCGAGGCGGCCAGTATGGCGAGGGCTATCGGCAGGTCGTAGGCCGATCCTTCCTTCCGCAGGTCGGCCGGCGCGAGGTTGACGGTTGTTTTGCGTCCCGTCATGCGGTAGCCGCTGTTCTCGAACGCCGCGCGGATGCGTTCGCCGCTCTCCTTGACGGCGTTGTCCGGCAGGCCGACGAGGTACATGCCTATGCCGGTGGTTATGTTGACCTCCACCTCTATAGTGACTGCCCGTACACCCACTATGGTACTGGCGAAAGCTTTGACAAACATATTTTGTCGGTATTTTGTGTTGGCTGCATATATGACCGGCGGGAAATATCGCCGGTTTTCCTGCTGCTTGCAGGCTTTAACCCTAACTCCGCTCCTGCCGTGCGCGCAGTTTCGGCGAGCGGCTCCGTCTCAGGCCGCCGGCTCTTGCCGGATAGATGCCGAGGGCGCGGTTGGCGCTAAAACGGCGCGTCTTCAGAGAACGAGCCGCCGAACGGGGCGGGGGACGGCATGTCGAAATCGCTCCCCATGCCCATGCCTTTCGATGGCGACATTCCCGCGCCCATCGAGCTTTCTATGCTGTATCCGCCCGCATCGTCGGCGTCGTAGTCCAGGAACCGCGCCTGCTCCTTGCGGAAGCGCAGTTTCACCGTATCCACTGCGCCGTTACGGTGTTTGGCCACGATGATCTCGGCCATGCCGACGGTCGGAAGGCCGTCGTCGTCCACCGTAAGACCGTAATATTCCGGACGGTGTATGAACGCCACTATGTCGGCGTCCTGTTCTATGGCGCCCGACTCGCGCAGGTCGGAGAGCTGCGGGCGCTTGCTTCCTCCGCGCGACTCCACCGAGCGGTTCAACTGAGAAAGCGCAATTATGGGTATGTTCAACTCCTTGGCTATGGCCTTGAGCGAGCGCGATATGGAGGCCACCTCCTGTTCGCTGTTGCCGCGCGTCTCCTGGTTGCCGGTCATAAGCTGCAGGTAGTCTATTATGATCAACTGTATGTCGTATTGGGTCTTGAGGCGGCGCGCCTTGGAGCGGAATTCGAATATTGAGAGCGCCGGTGTGTCGTCGATGAATAGCGGGGCCATCGACAGCGGTTTTATCGACGCTTCGAGATGCTTCCACTGTTCGTCGGTGAGCTTGCCGTTGCGCACGTCTCTTGAGTCGAGTCCCGATTCGGCCACGATAAGCCTTAGCATCAGCTGGGTGGAACTCATTTCGAGCGAAAAGAACGCTATGCCTTTTTCATGGTCGATGGCCATGTTGCGCGCCATAGACAGCACGAAGGCCGTCTTGCCCATCGAGGGGCGGGCCGCTATGATAATAAGGTCCGACGGCTGCCAGCCGAGCGTCATGCGGTCGAGGTGGGTGAAGCCCGACGGCACGCCGCTGAAACCGCCCTCGCGTTTGGAGGCCTCCTCTATGGCGTCCATCGTCCGGGCGAGTATGTCGCGCGAGTGCTGCACGTCGCGCTTGACGTGGCCCTCTGCGACCTTGAATATCTCTCCCTCGGCGAAATCTATCAGGTCGGTTACGTCCGTACCCTCGTCGAAGGCTCGGCGCTGGATGTCGGTCGTGGCGCGTATAAGCTCCCTCTGTACGTATTTTTGGGCTATTATCTTGGCGTGGAACTCCACGTGGGCCGCCGAACCCACCTTTTGCGTGAGCTGGGCCAGGAAAGAAGCGCCCCCAACCTTGGCCAGCTCCTTTTTGAGTTTGAGCTTTTCGGTTACGGTGTAGAGGTCTATCGGTTGCAACTCGGCCGACAGGTCGAGTATCGCTTTGTATATTGTCTGGTGCGCCTCTTTGTAGAATGCCGCCGGTTCGACGTATTCCTGTACGGCTATGATGCTGTCTTTCTCGAGCATCAGCGCGCCGAGGACGGCTTCTTCGAGCTCTACGGCCTGGGGCGGTACGGTGGCCGCGTCGGCGAGCGATTCGTAGGCTTCGCGGTTCTTTTGCGAGGGGTTGTAGGTCTTTGCCATCGGGGATATCGGATTCGGATCGTAAAGATAGTTATTACGACGGGATTCTAATCAACATTTTTCCGAACAATCCGTTCACACCACCCCCGTCCAGCCCGGCGCGCTCATGGTTATCCGGCTTCCGTCGGGCGTAACGAGCATCACGCCGGTATCTTCGGCTGTTATGTGTCCTATTACCTCTATGCCTCCCATGTCGATAACTTTCTGCTGCATCGACACGGGTACGGTGAACAGCAGCTCGTAATCCTCGCCGCCGTTGAGCGCGGCCACCACGGGGTCGGCGTGCATCTCCTCTGCCATGGCATATGTCTGCGAGGCTATCGGCAGGCGGTCGAGATAGATCCTTGCGCCGCACCCGGAGGCTTTGCATATTTGCATGAGGTCGGAGGCAAGGCCGTCCGTTATGTCAGTCATGGCCGTAGGCGCGAGACCCTCTTCCGCGAGCGCCTCGATGGTGTCGCGCCGCGCCCTGGGTTTGAGCTGCCGGCGCAGGAGGTATTCGTATCCTTCGAATTTTGGCTGCGGGTTGTCGTGACCCTCCAGTACGCGGCGTTCGCGCTCGAGCAGGCGCAGTCCCATGTAGGCCGCCCCGAGGTCGCCGGTCAGGCATATAAGGTCGTTTACCGATGCCCCCGACCTGTAAGCCACCTTATCTTTATCCACGCGCCCGAGGGCGGTGACCGATATCGCCAGCCCGTTTACCGAAGCCGACGTGTCGCCCCCGGCAAGATCCACGCCGTAATCGGCACAGCCCTGGCGGACGCCTGCGTAAAGCTCCTCAAGCTGCTCGACGCATATCTTTGCCGAGACTCCCACCGCGACGGTTATCTGCTCTGGACGTCCGTTCATGGCGTATATGTCACTGCATCCGGCGACGACGGCCTTGTAGCCGAGGTGGCGCAGGGGGAAATAGGTAAGGTCGAAATGCACTCCTTCCAACAATAGCTCCGTCGACAGCAACGCGTACCCGTCGCCGTATTCGATCACGGCGGCGTCGTCGCCCGGGCCTTTGACCGTGGACGGGTTGGCCGCCACGAAGCCCGAGGTAAGCCTCTCTACGAGTTTGAATTGACCTATGGCCGATATTTCAGTCCGTTTTTTTTGTTGCATCGCGTTAAAAAAATATCGGCAAAGGTAGGTTAAGTTTTGCATCGCCGCAAAAATAACCATACTTTTGCCGAATATTTCCGACAATGTTGAACATCGTACTATTCGGCCCTCCCGGCGCAGGCAAAGGGACTCAGGCCCAGCTGATAAAAGCCAAATACGGCCTCGAACACATATCCACCGGAGAGGTGATACGCAGGGAGATACGCACCGGCAGCCCGCTCGGGCGCGGCGTGGAGGAACACATATCGCGCGGCGAACTGGCCCCCGACCCCCTCGTGATAGACATAATCGCCGAACACGTCGAGAAGCACCGCGGCGGGCCGGGCAACATATTCGACGGCTTTCCGCGCACGGTGGCGCAGGCCGAGGCTTTCGACGGCATAATGTCGGCGCACGGCACTCCCGTGGACGTTATGGTGTCGCTCGAAGTCCCCGACCAGGTGTTGGTGGACCGCATACGCCTGCGCGCCGCCGACAGCGGCCGTGCCGACGACGCCAACGTGAACGTGATCCGCAACCGTATAGCCGTATACAAGGCCCAAACCTCCGTGGTGGCCGATTTCTACGCCCGCCAGGGAAAGTACGTGGCCATAAACGGCCTGGGTACGGTAGACGAGGTTTTCGGCCGTATATGCGAGGCGCTGGACGTATTAGGGCGGCCCCGATAGCCGCGCAGGGCGTACAAAAGATAAATAATGGCCCGGATATTTGTAATTCAGCCGAAAAAGGCGTATATTTGCGCCACTTTTCTTAACCAAATAAAAAGTATATGAACAATTACGAAACCGTTTTCATTGCCACTCCGGTACTTTCGGAGACGCAGCTCTCGGAGCTTGTAGGCAAATTCCGCGGTGTTATCACCGAAAACGGCGGTCAGATCGTCAACGAGGAGGAATGGGGCCTTAAAAAGCTCGAATACCCGATCCAGAAGAAGACCACCGGATTTTACTTCTTTATGGAATTCACCGGCGAAGGTCCCATCGTGGAGACCCTCGAGCTGCAATTCCGCCGCGACGAGCGCATCATCCGCTTCCTGACTTTCAAGCAGGACAAATACGCCGCGGAGTACTCGGCAAAACGCCGCAATAAAAACGCTAAAAAGGAGGAATAAGCCATGTCGAACGCACAATCAGAGATCAGGTACCTGAATCCTCCCACGGTAGAGGTAAGGACAAAGAAATACTGCCGTTTCAAAAAGGCAGGTATCAAATACGTGGATTACAAAGATCCCGAATTCCTCAAGAAGTTCCTCAACGAGCAGGGCAAGATACTTCCCCGCCGTCTTACGGGTACTTCGCAGAAGTTCCAGAAGCAAGTGGCCCAAGCCGTTAAACGCGCCCGCCACCTGGCCCTGCTGCCCTACGTAACGGACATGATGAAATAACCCTAACGAGAAGAAAACATGGAAGTCATACTCATAAAAGACGTCGAGAAACTGGGTTACGCCGACGATATCGTGTCGGTCGCCCCGGGTTACGCCAACAACTACCTCATTCCGCAGGGTTACGCCAAATCCGCCACAGTTTCTGCGCGTAAGGTATTGGCCGAGAACCTCAAACAGCGCGCCCACAAGGAAGCCAAGCTGGTTGCCCAGGCCGAGGCCATGGCCGCCAAGCTCGCCGCCGTAGAGGTGTCGCTGAAGGTTAAAGCCGAGGACGGCCGCATATTCGGCTCGGTAACGTCGGCCGACATAGCCGAGGCGCTTGCCAAATCCGGTGTCGAGATCGATCGCAAGAGCATAGCTGTTGAGAGCGTAAAGACCGTAGGCCAATACGAGGCCGCCGTGAAACTCTACAAAGATATCAAAGGCGTGGTAAAATTCTCCGTTTCAGCGGAAGAATAAGCCCCTCCATATCGCAAAAGAATAAGCTGTCTCCAGGGAGACAGCTTATTCTTTTTTATGGATCGGTCTCAATTATCTGTCGGCAGCGCTTTCTTGCGCCGCACATCTGAACGCCAGCCTGTTTTTCAGGCCGACCCAATTATGTACGACGATGCGGATCCTGAGGCCTAAAGTTTTTCGGGCGCCATATTGTCTTTTTCCACATCCTTGAAAAACCGGTATGTGGCAACCTTGAGTTCGGTGGCGGCGCTGTCGTCGCACACTATCAGGGCGCTGGGGTGTGTTTGCAGCGAGCTTATGGGCCAGGCGTGGTTGTACGCCTCTTCGATGCCGTGGTAGAGGGCGCGGGCCTTGGCGTAGCCGGTGGCCAGTATCACCACCTCTCCGGCGCTAAGGATGGTCCCTACCCCCACTGTCAGCGCGCGGGTGGGAACTTCGTTTATATCGTTGAAAAAGCGCGAGTTGTCGACTATGGTCTCGTGCGTGAGCATTTTGACCCTCGTACGCGAGGTAAGCGAGGAGTAGGGTTCGTTGAAAGCTATATGGCCGTCGGAACCCACGCCTCCGAGGAAGAGGTCTATGCCGCCGTATTCCGCTATTTTGTCTTCATACTCTTTGCATTCCTGGGCCGGGTTGGCCGTGGTGCCGTTGAGTATGTTTACGTTTTCGGGCTTTATATCTATGTGGTTGAAGAAGTTGGTCCACATGAAGTAGTGGTAGCTCTGCGGATGCTCTTTGGGAAGGTCGAGATATTCGTCCATGTTGAACGTCACTACATTACGGAACGATACTTTTCCCTGTTTGTGCAGTTTTATAAGTTCTTCGTATGTTTTTAGCGGAGTGGAACCGGTCGGCAATCCCAGGATGAACGGGCGGTCGTTAAGCGCCTCCACTGTGTTTATGCGCGCCGCTATATGGTGGGCTGTCCATACGGCTACTTCGTGGGCTGTGTCGTGTATGAGTACTCTCATCGTGATTGGGTTGATTTATAGAGTACAAAAGTAAATCGTTTTTGAAAAAAGTGTTATCGCGGACATATAAAAATATGCCGTTTAGCCGAAAAAAATCACTGTGCGCCCTGGAAAAGCGCCCTCGGAAGCTCCGATACGGAATTTATGGCCACAACTTCAATCCCTTTCATTTGTTTGGCAGAGGGCAACTTGAGGTACCCCGACACTATTATTCGTTTGAACCCCAGTCTTGCCGCCTCGGCTATGCGCTGCTCGCTCCGCGGGGCGGGACGTATCTCGCCCGACAGCCCCACCTCTCCGGCCAGGCATGTGCCTGTCGCCGGCGCCCTGTCGTAGTACGACGACACTATGGCCGCCACCACGGCAAGATCCATTCCCGTGTCGGCTATTTTGAAACCTCCGGCGAAATTCAGGAATACGTCTTTTTGGAACATCTTCATGCCCGCCCGCTTTTCGAGTACGGCCAGCAGCATGTTCAGCCTTTTAAGGTCGTAACCTGTTGCCGTGCGCTGCGGCGTGCCGTAGGCCGCGTTGCTTACGAGGGATTGGGTTTCGATCAGGTATGGTCTTATGCCGTCCACCGACGCGCCCACGGATATGCCGCTCAACGGTTCGTCGTAATGCGACAGCAGTATTTCGGACGGGTTGTCCACCTCGCGCAGGCCCTCGGCCCTCATCTCGAACACACCTATCTCGAACGTCGCGCCGAATCGGTTTTTTATACCGCGCAGAATCCTGTAAATGTTGTTATTGTCGCCTTCGAACTGAAGGACCACGTCTACTATGTGTTCCAGTATCTTCGGCCCGGCTATCGCGCCGTCCTTGGTGATGTGTCCTATTATGAACACCGACGTACCCGTGGTTTTGGCATACTTGAGCAATGCTGCGGCGCATTCGCGTATTTGCGACACGCTTCCCGGCGAGGAGTCTATCGTTTCGGTGTAGACGGTCTGGATGGAGTCTATCACCACCAGTTGAGGCCGCAGCTCCTCCATCTGGACGACTATATTCTCCAGCAGGGTGTCGGCATATACGAGGCATTCCGGATTGCCGCCGCCCAACCGTACGGCCCTCATTTTGATCTGTTGCGGCGACTCTTCGCCCGATACGTACAGCGTACGCAGCCCCGCGGCGCGCATGGCCAGTTGCAGGCTCAGCGTCGATTTGCCTATTCCCGGCTCGCCGCCCAGCAACACCAGCGACCCGGGTACGAGTCCCCCGCCCAGCACGCGGTTCACCTCGGCGCTGCGCAGGTCTATGCGTTGGAAAGCCTGCTCCTCTATGCGGTCTATGGGGAGCGGCGGCCCTGCCGTTAAACGCATGCCGGCCGTGCGGCCGTCCTCCTTCCGGATTATCTCCTCGGCAAAGGTGTTCCACTGTCCGCACGAGGGGCAGCAGCCCATCCATTTGGCGGCTTCGTGGCCGCACTCGCGACAGAAATATGCTTTTTTTACCTTCGCCATAATCTCTCTATCTGCTCGCCCTGGATATTATGGAGTCGCCTTTGGCCGTGGCCTCCTCCACCATCTTGTCCACCCTCATCTGCGCCTGCGATATCATCGTGGCGGCGGCCTTCTTTGCCGCGAGTTGGGATATGGGATCCTTACCCGCCTTCGTGGTGAGCGCGTCGGCCTGTTTGCGTGCCTCGGCCATTATTATTTCGCCTCCGTCCTTTGCGCTCTTTATCAGAGCCTCTTTCTGTTTCGTGGCGTCCGAGAGATCCACGCCCAGCTTTTTGCTCGTCTCGCCAAGCAGGTTGTTCACCACGCCCTGTATGGCTTGCGAAGCTATGTTCTTGGTGTCGAGGCTCACTTGCGGCGAGGCGAACGTACCGCCTATCTTCAGGTTGACGCTGCCCACATATGCAGAGAGGGCCGATTCAGGCAGTTGTACGCGGCCAGTGTAGTCGATCGTCCTGTCGAGCGAGGTTGTGCCGGAGAGATTCATCGACACGTCGCCCATCTTTATGTCGAACGGAGCGGTGCGTACCTTGCCGTCCTGGATGGTGAAATCCACCTTCAGGTCTTTCACCTTGCGGTCTTTCACCCCGGCGATCCTGGCAAGGTCGAGTATGCTGGATATGACGCCTACTTCGGCCAGCGACAGATCTTTCGTCGCGAGCGACCCCTTGCCCTGCAAGGAAGGCAATACGGGGGTCATCGTTTTGTCCAGCAGGGTGTTTAACGTCATGCTGCCGGAGAATTTGCCGTTGAGGTTCTCGAACAGCGGCGCTATTTTCTGTATCGTCACGAACGACGAGAACGTTTTGGCGAAAGACAGCCCGTCCATGCCGAACGACGCCCCGAATTCGGGTTGCTCCACGCTGTTCGCCGTACTGTACCGTCCACTCATGCGCACCGCGCCGCCGAGGGTCTGCATGGAGAGGTTTTTCATGTCGAGCGCCCCGCCCGATACGGCTATTTGCCCCGCGAGGTTGTCTATCTCCAGTTTGTCGTAGATAACCTTTGTCATCGACGCGGCCACCTGCAACTCAAGGTTGCGCGGCACCTCTATTACGCTCAGTGCGGATGTGTCGGCGGCGGTTTCGGTAGTTTCGCCTCCCATGAAATCGTTTACGTTCAGGTATTTAGATTTCAGGTTTAGCGTCCCGCGCAGCGTCTGGTCCTTCATCGCGTAGGCTATGTAGTTTTCCACTCGGCAGTCTATGGTGAAGTCGTTGCGGCCCATGGCTATCTCCGTCTGGCTCAGCTCCAGGTAACGTTGCGAGAAGGAGAGGGTTGATTTTTTGATCTGCACGTCGGGCATGCCGGCGCTTTTGAAGAGCATGTCGGCCAGCGCCACCTCGCCCGATGCCTTTACGTTCTCGTAACGCTCATGCTCTATGTCCGACATTAGCGCGGCCACGTCCACCCCGGCCCTAACCACGCCGTTAAGTTCCATGCTGTCGAGCGGATACACCTCTTTTATCATACCCAGGTCGAGTACGCCGTGCGCCGACGCGGCCACGGACATGTCGCTCACCGGCGTCTTTATCAAGGCGGTAACACTGAATGGATTGCCTGCCATATTGAAACTGAACGGATTGACGTTCACCACCGTCAGGTCGGCCGATCCGCCGGGATTGTTCACATTGGCCGCTATGTTTATCGCTTCCACCCCTTTGGGCAGGGCGGGGTAGCGGAATGTCCCGTCGGCGACTTTGATATTCAGATCGAACGCCGGAAGCGTGTCGCCCTGCATGCGTCCTTTGGCCCAGCCCTCCAGCGCCACGCTGCCGGCGGCCTCCACTGTCTCGAAATCGCGTGCGTAGATCGCCGGTATGAGCGAGAGTATCTCCTTGAAACTGATTTTGGGCGTAGAGAATTTAATGTCCATGTCCATGGCGTCGTCCTCCTGCAGCTGGAGCCATCCGTCCAGGCCCGCCTCGATGGCGTTCAGGCGGAACATGTTGTCTTTGAGGGTGTATTTATTGTTTTCCAAGTCGGCGTCCACGTCCATCTCTGTGTGGAACCGGCCCTGGCGCAGCCAGTCTATGCCGCCCATGCGGAAGTCGATGCCGGATGCGTCGGCCAGAAGCGCGATGGTCGAACGCGAAGCGCTCAGGTCCCCCGCCATCATGGCGTCCAGGCCCGCCACTCTGGCGTACATCTTGGATACGCGGTCATCGTATGACAGACTGAGGTTTTTGATAGTCAGTTTTTTGAGTTTTACGCTGAATGCCGCCGCCGCCGTGCTGTCCTCGGGCTGCGTTTCGTCCGCCGGTTTCATGATATCCCAGTTGGCCGTGCTGTCTTCGAGCATTATGGCGTTCAGCATGGTGTTTTCCACGCGTATGCTGTTCACGCGGTAGCCCGAGTCGCCGAACAGCGACGAGAGGTCGAAGGATATGCCCAGCGCTCCGGCCCTGACGAGCGTGTCGGTTTCGAAGCGCTCCTTGCCTACGACGTAGAAGTCGCGCAGGGTGGCCGATACCGAGGGGAAGTCGCGGAACAGGCTTATATTAAGGCTGCCGAAATCGAAGCGAGCGTCTATCATCGCGTTGCCTTCCTTGACGATAACCTCCTTTATCTTGTTTTTGAACAGAAACGGCAGCACGGCCATCAACACCACTATCGCAGCTATCGTTATTCCGGTAATTTTCAATACTTTTTTCATGATACGCATGTTTAATATTTATGCAAATGTATAAAATAAAGGTCGGAAACAGCATTATTTATATAAATTTGCAGGATGGGAAAAAATATTGTGGGACGCATATCCAAACTTTTCGGGTCGCAGGGCGAGCTTGTCCTGACGCTTTACGAGGGTTTTCCCCGTCCGCCGAAGTTGGATAAGCCTTTTTATACGGTCGTCGACGGCCTCGACGTACCTCTGTTCGCCGGCCGTTTCGCGCCGCGCGGACAGTCGTCCGCCGTTGTGGCCTTCGACGATATCGACACCGTCGGCCGCGCGTCTGAACTCATAGGCAAAGAGATCTTCCTGCCCGGCGAGAGCGGGCGCGACGGCGGCGACGCTTCGTCCGACCTGACAGGCTACAGGGCCATCCTGGGCGGGGGCCTCGAAGGCGTGGTGGAGGAGTTTTTCGACGAGGGTCCCAACCCCCTTTTCGGCATCGTTGCCGGCGGCAGGCAGATACTCGTCCCGGCCGCCGCGGAGCTGATAAGCAAGATAGACCGCCGCCGCCGCGAAATACGTTTCATCCTGCCCGAAGGGCTTATAGACCTTAACGAATAAATGGCCAGAGTAGTAATAGGAATGTCGGGCGGCGTCGACTCTTCCGTGGCCGCCGCGCTGCTGAAAGAGCAGGGCCACGAGGTGATAGCCCTGTTTATGATAAACTGGCACGATACGGCCGGCACCCTGTCGGGCGATTGCCCGTGGTACGACGATCGCATGTTCGCCGAGTTGGCCGCCAAGCGCCTCGACCTGCCTTTCCACGTGGTTGACCTCAGCGAGGGTTACCGCAGCCGCGTGGTGGACTATATGTTCGCCGAATACGCCCGGGGACGTACGCCCAACCCCGACGTGCTGTGCAATCGCGAGGTTAAGTTCGACCTCTTCCTCAAGGCCGCCCTCGACCTGGGAGCCGAATACGTGGCTACGGGCCACTATTGCCGCCGCGAAGAGACCGTCGTGGAGGGTAAGACCGTCTATCGCCTGCTGGCGGGCGCGGACGCCAATAAAGACCAGAGCTATTTCTTGTGCCAGCTCTCTCAGGAACAACTGTCCAGGGCGCTCTTCCCCATAGGCCACCTCGAAAAGCCCGAGGTGCGCCGTCTGGCGGCCGAATACAAGCTGGCCACCGCCCAACGGAAGGATTCGCAGGGGATATGTTTCGTCGGCAAGGTGGATTTGCCCGTATTTCTGCAGCAGAAACTGGCCAGGAAGCCGGGCGACATAATAGAGATCCCCGCCTCATGGCCGGGCTACGCCGCCGCGGAGTGCGAAACCTCCTGCGCCCCGCGTACTCTTTCGGATATGGCCGCCCCCTGGGTCTACTCGCCTTCGGACGGCGTGAGGGCGGGCGAACACGCCGGAGCGCATTTCTACACCATAGGTCAGCGCAAGGGCCTCGGGGTGGGGGGCAAGGCCGAGCCGCTGTTCGTCATCGGCACCGACACCGCCGCCAATATAGTTTACGCGGGGCAGGGCCAGGATCACCCCGGCCTTTACCGCCGCGCCCTGTTCATTCCGTTGCCGCAGGTGCATTGGGTGCGTCCCGATATGGTGATGACGCCAGGAGAGGAGAGGCGCTACCTGGTGCGCATACGTTACCGCCAGCCTCTGCAGGCCGCCGCGCTGTATATGACGGCCGGCGGCGCATACATAGTCTTCGACGAGCCGCAGAGGGGCGTCACTCCCGGGCAATTCGCCGCGTGGTACGATGGGCAGGAGCTTGTGGGGTCCGGTGTTATAGATTGATCTTGTCTCTATGATAAACGTTAAGCATTTTATCGTTGCCGCGGCGCTGCTGTGTGCCGCCGGCTCTGCCTCCGCGCAGAAAAATCCATCCCTGTCCCCTACGCCGCCCATGGGGTGGAACAGTTGGAACTGGTTTGGTAAGAAGGATATAACGGAAGAGGCCGTAAGGGAGGTCATAGACGCCATTGTGGAAAACGGCTACAAGGAGGCGGGGTACGACTATATAATAATAGACGGCGGCTGGCGCGACGCCGTCCTCGGCCCCGACGGCCTGCTTGCCGCCCATCCGGAGCGTTTCCCGAACGGCATAGCGCCTCTTGCCGCATACGCCCACAGCAAAGGACTCAAACTGGGGTTGCACATAGTCCCGGGTACGGCCGATTGCGGCGGCGACCCTGTCGGCTCCTGGGGCCGCGAGGAGCTGCATCTGGCCCAGTTCAAGGAGTGGGGGGTGGATTTCCTCAAGATAGACCTGTGCCGTTTCACCGCCGACGATCTCACCAAGCCGGCCATGGAGACAGGCTGGACGGAAACTAAGGTCGAGGGCGTCTACCGCAAATGGAGCGAATTGCTGTATCCTTCAGGCATCCTGTTCAGTATAAGCGCATACAAGTCCCGCGATTGGTATCCCGGGGTGTGCAATATGGCCCGCACCACGGCCGACATCAAATGCCGCTCGAACGGCGGGGCCGTCTTCGACAGGCCCAAGGCCAAAGGAGCGGTGATGAGCATTGCCGAGGTCAACGACAGATGCGCCGCCGCCGCCGGCGATGGCTACTGGAACGATCCCGACATGCTGGCCATAGGCGGTCAGGGCCTTGCCCCGGGCGAGGAGAAGGCCCATTTCGCCCTCTGGTGCATTATGTCCGCGCCCCTGATGCTGGGCAACGATCCCCGCAACACTACGGATGGAGACAGGTACGTTCTGCTGAACGCCGAGTGCATAGCCGTAGACCAGGATGCCTCCGGGCAGGGCGGACGTGTATGGCGGCAGGACGGCCTGGAGGTATGGGTCAAGAAACTCTCCGGCGGCCGCCGCGCCGTGCTGATGCTCAATCGCAACGCCTCCCCTGCGGAATTCAGGCTTGATTTCGCCGCCGCCGGCCTCGAAGATAAGCTTAAACTAAGGGATTTGTACGAGAAAAAGGATTTGGGCCGCTTCGCCGGATCGTACACCCGTACTGTCGCCGGACACGATTGCCTGTTCCTGCTCGCCGTGCCTCGATAGGGCGATGAAAAGGAGCCTTATCTTTCTTCTTTTTGTCGCGTGTGGCGCGGCTGGGACGGCTCAGCGACCTTACCGCCAATATATGCGCGATTTCGTTGCTTCCATAAGCGCCGAAGCCAGGCGTATGCATCCGGGGTTTATAGTGATCCCGCAAAACGGGGCGGAGCTTTTGTCGGACGACGGCCGTGGCCCGCACGAGGCTTACCTGGCCGCCATCGACGGACAGGGTCAGGAGGATCTTTTTTACGGATATGCCCGCGATGACCGCCCTACGCGCAAAGCAGATACCGATTATCTTACGCCGCTGCTGGACATAGCCCTCGCCGCCGGTAAGGGAGTCTTTGTGACCGACTATTGTCGCACGCCGTCCAAAGTGGACGATTCCTATGCCCGCAACGCCGCCCGCGGCTATGTGTCGTTTGCGGCGCACAGGCGCGGCCTGGATGCGGTGCCTCTCTATCCTTTGCCGTTTCCGGGCGTTAACCGCGACGACGCCGTCGCGCTCTGCCGGGTGCGTAATTTTCTGTATCTTATCGATCCGGCGCGTTTCGCCTCGAAAGACGACTTTATCTCGGCGGTGTCGGCCACCGACTACGACATGCTTATAATAGACCTTTTCTTCAACGACGGACAGCCTTTGTCCTCCGCAGATCTGGAACGCCTACAGAGAAAAGCCTGCGGAAGCCGCAGGCTCGTGCTGGCGTACATGTCTATAGGCGAGGCCGAGTCCTACCGTTACTACTGGCGGCCGGATTGGCGGCCGGGCAGCCCTGAGTGGATGTGCGCCGAAAATCCCGACTGGAAAGGCAATTTCAAGGTAAGATATTGGGACAGGCGCTGGCAGGACATCATATGCCTCGGCGACGATTCGTACCTGGGCCGCATCCTCGCCGCCGGTTTCGACGGCGTTTACCTCGACATTATCGACGCCTTCGAGTATTTCGAGCAGGATTCGTAAGGTTGCCTATTCTACAGTTGTGGTTGTCAGTGCTTTTTTGAAATGCTGCCTCCCCGCCTTGCCTATGCGCCACGTTATGCTTACGGTTGTGGTAAAGTAGCCTTCCAGGCCGTTGTTAGACCTGTAGTGGTCGAAGCTCTTGTCTATGGCGGTAAGTTTCATCTCCATGTTGGCGTCCAGCGATTCGCTAAGGCGAAAACGGTTCACCAGTCCCAGTATGTGTACCGCGGCATGGCCGTGGCCTTTCTTCTTCATGTCGAACATAACGTCGAAACCCGTACCCAGGTACGGCAGCGCCGAATAGAGCCTCCCCGGGCGGTAACCGGCGATCAGCGTACTAAGGTCGAGCATGAAATCGCCGTGTATGCATACGTGCTTCCACTCCTGCGGGTAGAGTCCGTCGGAATTCTCCGGGCCGCTCACGAGTACGGCGTTGGGGGCCGTGGCGAAACCTTTGTTGTTGCCGGCCGTCATCTGCACCCGCAGTCCGTAGGCCGGATGGAGCCATTTTCCCGCCGATATCTCCAGCGGGGCCGTTATGCGGTCTGCCAACGGGGCTTTGCCATTGTCGTCGCCAATATATATCTGACCGCCCGTACCAAGGGAGAGATACCAGTTGTCCCTGAAATCGTTGCTCACGAAAGGCCCCTTTACCGGCTCTCCGGCTCTGAGCGCAGGGGCGGCGCATGAAAATACGGCGGTCAGGATAGCGACAGAAATTCTCATACGTCAGAAATTTAAAGGTTTATATTTGATTTTAAGCTCCTCCATGCCGTATTTGTGGAAATGCCACCACTCCTTCGGATGCTGCGCGAATCCCGCTCCTGTCATAACTTTCGTAAGCAGCGCGCGGTTTTTCGCCGCCTGTTCCGATATCAATCCGCGTGCCACGAGCGAGGCTTCCTGCCCTGTATGGGACGTTTGGCCGAAATGGTCGAACGGCGAACCCATGTCGAGCTGAGCGCCATTCCCGTCCACTATCGTCACGTCGGCCGCAACGCCGTAGTTGTGCCTGCCGCCGCCTTTGGCCGGGTTGGCCACATAGACGTTGAGCGGAGTGCCGGCCACCAGGCGGAACATGCGCGCCTGGACGCTCATCGGCCGCGCCGCGTCGAGTATCAACAACGAATATCCGGGACGGATGCGCCGCAGCTCCGCCTGCGCCGACGCCAACATACGGGCTATTTCGGGCTGGAAATAGGCTTTTTCGAGATCGCCGTACATGTCCGCCCCCACGAAATTGTCGGCGGTGGAGTAGGCCAGCCGCACCTTTATGGAGGGGTCGACGGAGGAGATGTCCGTCAGCCCCGCCTTTCGCAGCCTGGCCTCGATGCCGGCGTCCTGCCCGGAGAGGGTTTGGAGACCTGACGATAAAAGCAAGGTTATGAGCCAAGTCCGGTAAAATTTCATACTACAAATATAACAATATTTGGAATATAAACTAAAATAACATACCTTTGCCCACCGCATAAATAATATGCGGATCAAACCTTAAAATTTTAAAGAAATGCCTGTAAAAATCAGATTGGCACGTCATGGTAAAAAGGATGCAGCTTTCTACCATATCGTTGTCGCAGACAGCAGGGCGCCGCGTGACGGTAAGTTTATCGAGAAGATTGGCACTTACAATCCGAACACTAATCCTGCTACCATCAACCTCGAGTTCGATAAGGCTCTGGAATGGTTACAAAAAGGCGCGCAACCCACCGACACATGCAGGGCTATCCTGTCGTACAAGGGGGTATTATATAAGAAACACCTTTTAGGCGGAGTCGCCAAAGGCGCTTTCGACGAATCTGCAGCAAACACCAAATTCGACCAGTGGCTCGAAGAGAAGGCAGGCAAGATCAGCGCCAAGACAGGCAAGCTGAGGGATGACAAACGCGCCGACGCAAAGTCCCGCCTGGCCGACGAGGTCAAGGTACGCGAGGAGAAAGCCAAGGCCATAGCCGCCAAGAAAGCTGCCGAGGCAGTTTCGGCCGAAACCGCCGCCGAGGAGACCCTCGCCGACGAGCAGGAGGCCGCCGTAGAGGGTGGAGCCGAAACCACCGCCGAATAGGGCGCAACTCTTTTCCGGCAAAGTTTGACGCCGGCCAGTAAAAATCCCGGGGGACGCTATCGTCCCCCGGGATTTTTACTGGCCGGCGTCAAACCGGACCGGCTTCAACCTGTGCTATCCGCACGCAGCGCCGTTGTTGTAAGGCGTCGCGCCTCTTTGCGCGACGCCTCTGAACACCAGCCTGTTTTTATGCATATCCGCTCTTTCCGACAGATGCGGCTTACGCCTGGTCTTCGCTCAGGTATTTCCGCAGTACGCTGCGTATCTCGCCGGTTATGATCGGCTTGGATAGGAATCCTGTGCATCCGGCGTCGAATGCGGACTTGCGGTCGTTGTCCATGGCAAAGGCCGTCAGGGCTATGACCGGCACGGATACGTTTTCCTGGCGGATGAGCCGTGTCGCGTCGAGTCCGTCCATTACCGGCATCTTTATATCCATCAGCACGAGGTCGGGTTTGTGCTTGCGGTACATCGACACGGCCTCCAGCCCGTTGCGGGCGTGAAGTATGCGGTATTCGTTCTGCAGCATGGAAAGTACCAGCATGTAGTTCAGCTCGGCGTCCTCGGCCACGAGTATCACGTGCTTGTTCGCCGTTACGGGCAGTTCCGCGCTTTTGGTATTTACGGGACCGGGATTGACGGTGGCCGGTATCCTGAACCAGAACCGCGAACCGCGCCCCGCCTTCGTTTCTACACCGATCTTTCCTCCCATGACCTCCGCTATACTTTTGCATATGGACAGCCCGAGGCCCGTCCCCTGGGCGAATTCGTCGAATTTGACGAAACGGTCGAACGCCGCGGCGGCTTGCTCGGGCGTCATCCCTATGCCTGTGTCCTCCACCCAGAACTCTATTTCCTGCCCGTCCATCCTGTAACCTGCGCGGACGTGGCCCTTGCGGGTGAATTTGCCGGCGTTGTTGATGAATTGCGATACGATTTGCTGTATGCGGCTCCAATCGCTGTAGATGGTTACGTCGTCGCCCGTGGATTCGTATATCAGCCGCACGCCGTCGGGCATGTCGGAGATGAGCGATTCGACCAGTTTTCCCATCATCTGGTCTACGTTCACGTCGGCAGGAATGATGTTGAATATGCCGGCCTCTATGGTAGAGAAGTTCAGGATATCCGAAACCAGCGCCAGGAGTTGGCGGTTGCTGCGTTCTATGATGTTTATGTAGTTGTTGCGCTCATTTTCGTCGGCAGTCTCTCCGAGAAGGCTCGAGAAACCCACTATCGCGTTGAGCGGCGTGCGTATCTCATGGCTCATGCTGGCCAGGAAAGCGGATTTTATCCTGTCCGATTCTTCGGCTTTCAATTTCGCTTTCAGGAGGTTATGTTCCACCGCTTTCATTCCTGAAATATTCAGGTTAAGGCCGGAAATGCCTAAATTCCCTTTCCCCGGGCCGCATTCCGTAACCTGGCACATGCTTCTGATCCATTTCCAGCCGCGGCCGTTGCGTATGCGTAGTTCGCATGCGAAGTCGGCCCTGCTGCCGGCGTGTATTTCTTTTACGTAATTCTGCATTACCGTCATGTCGTCCGGATGCAGCACCTTTCTTACGTCCTCGAGCGAGGATCCGCACTCAAGGTTCATGTTGTGGTACCATTGGTCGGTGGCCATGATGGAGTTGTCCGTCAGGTCGAGTTCGAACATGCCGAGTTCGGCGAATTCCGATATCGAATCGAACGTGTGCTGGAATTTTTTCAGGTCGAGATATGTCTGTATCTTTTCTGTATTGTCTATTATTATCAGGAGGTAGTTTTCCACGTTACTTTCCTGGTCGCGTATGATCAGACACTGGAACGACAGGTGTTTAGGCGTGTCCTTGGCCATCTCCGGGTTGGCCATTTTGGCGTCGTAAGTCATGTCGAAGGCAACCTCCTCGCCGAGCAGCACTCTCTCCTTCATGTCGGGTTGCATGGCGAACGACGGCCAGTCGAACATGTTGATGCCCGTTATATCGGCGTTTTTGTCGATGTGGAAGATGTTGTAAGCCGCGTCGTTGGCGCTTATCAGCATGGCGTCTTTGTCGTATATCTCTATGCCTACCTGTATATTCTGGTAAACCATCCGCAGGAGCTGGTCGCTGCGGTGCAGGGCGGCGGACGCCTTGATGTTGGAGGTTATGTCCATCGACAACACCACCATCTCCTGTTTGCGTGGAGAATATAATGTCTGACGGTAATGCCGCCCGGTGAGGGTGTTGAGTATCTCCCTATCCTCTATCCCTCCCGATGACGCCACCCGCTCGAAAAGCCCCATCATGTCGTCGAAGCCTTTGAAGACCTGGTCTATCTCGCGCTTGCCCACTTTCATCAATTCCGACCGCTGGAATCCTGTATGGTCTGCCATGGTGTTGTTGGTATCCATCACGGCGAAGTCGGTCAGCTGTTCGCCGTCGTAGATCAGCTTGAGTCGTGCGAAACCCAGCGGCATGTTCATGTAGAGCGATTTGAGATTTTCGCTCTCGTGCGCCAGTTTACGCTGCGAACGGCTCAACTCGAAGCAAACGCTCAGGAAATAAGACATTGCCACCAGCCATTCGCGCTCCATGCCGTTCCATTGCCTCGGGGTGGACGAGGCTATTCCGAAGTATCCCCACGCCCCTTTTTCGGATATCAGCGGTGATATTATGGTCGATGCCACGCCGTGCCGGGCGAGGAAGGCTTTCTCCAGCGCCGCCTCCTGCGGCATGTCGTCGATGTTGTCGAGTACTACGAGTTGTCCCGAAACCATCGCCGGCACCACCCACGGCGCTCGCGAGAAATCCTTTTTGTCGATCAGGTTTTCCGCGGGTTCGCAGCCTTCCGCACGCGATTCGTATTTGCAGCTGAATTGTTGCGCTTTATGGTCGAACATCACCATGAACGCCCTGTCGCATTTGTAACGGTCGCGGACGACGTTAAGGGTGTCGCGGAACACCACGGCCGGATCTTCGCCGTAGATCATCTTCAGCACGAGTTTAGAGGCTACGGTTTGCCAGTGGAGCAGCGGCTCCACTTTTTCCATGACGTCCGACGCCGTGAGCTGCTCGTCGCTGTCGTCCAGGCATCGGGCGAAACCTTCCACGATGAAACTGCCGTCGTCCTTGAGCGTCGTTTTGCACATCCTGGCGAGCATCCACACCTCGCCCGTTGCGCCGCAGAGCGGAAAGCGGTATTCGAAGAAACCTATCTCGCTGGTGGTTAACGAGGCTTCCGATATCATCCTCTCCCTGAAACCGGGCTTGATCTTATTGAATAGCTCCTCGAGGGGGATCTCTCCGGGCCGGACGCCTACCAGTTTTGTGAGGTATTCGGACATGACGAGGGTCTGTTTACCGAAATCCGCCCTCCACCATCCGATGTGCGCCGATTGTTCGAGCAGTGTGATCAGTTCATTGTCATAAGTGATAGCGTGCATTTCCGGTCCCATACAACTGCTTTTAGAATGAATGTATATTCGGTCGGTTTCAATAAGTGCCGGGTTGCGCTGCCTTCTCCTGCCCGCCTGCTTTCGGCAGGCCCTGAATGGCTAATGCCATAAAATACTACACATAAGTTGGGTGATGTGTAATATGTTGATTGTCAGAAATTAATCTCGTTTCGGAGATTCACATGCAAATATAACAAAAAAAAGGATATCTCCGTATGGAGATATCCTATATTTTGCGGCGGCAGTCTATGTTTTTTGTATTACTGCGATGTACGGTGTGGTTTCCGGGGCTGCCTCGGTTTTAGGCGGTGTCGCTCATGCCCGCCCTGCTTGGTCTTCGGCCGGTATTGTGTTTATACTGTGTATTTTATGAGGGTTAGCGTGTCTGAGGCGGTAATTTGCCGGCGTTTGGCCGTACTCTTTTTTGAAAAGTTTGATGAAATGCGACGTGTTGAGGAATGCGCATTCTTCGCTTATTAAGGTTATCGGCTTTCCGGAAGATACCAGCAGCAGCCTCGAATGCATGAGCCTTTGGCGCAGGAACCATTTGTGCGGGGGATCGTTGAAGATGGACTGGAACGTCTTTTTGAACGACGTAAGACTCCGCCCTGACATGTCGGCCAGTTTATCGATAGATGTACGTGTGAATATATTGGAGAATATCAGCTCCTTGAAGCCGTCGTCGCAACTGCCCGTATCGCCTATGAGCTTGCTTTTCAGGCAACAGTCCGGGTGCGATATTATCAGATATATAAGCTCGGTTATTTTGATTCCTTCGGCGGCGCTGTCGTGCGAGAATACGTTTTGGCGCAGGTATTGGTTTATGCCGGAGAAAAAGTTGCGCATGGCCGCCCATGCCGGGAATGTCACGTGCGGCAAAGAGCTGCATTTCTCGCAGGTATGCTCGTTGCTTATGCTGAAATTGTATATCGTACTCAGGCCGGATATGGTTCGGGAGAGCTGCTCCGAGGAGAAAAAGAACACTATCTGCTCGAAACTATGCTTCTCGTCGGGGATGTCCTCGATGTAATACGAGCCGCTGCCCATATAGAACAACTCTCCGCTCTGCACCTGGTGGCGCAGGTCGCCGTAATATATATACTTGCAGCCGTGCGTCACGTAGCCTATACTGTTGCGGGTGAAATTCTGCAGCTGGATGCCTGTTCTTACTGGTTGCACGTATTTTGCTATGACAGGTTGCTGGGGCGTCTGATCGGGCCTGGGATTCATTGCGATGCGGTTTTTACGTTGTTTGGGTAAACCGTGCGGCTAAAATTTGTCCGTTAAGGACTTTTCATTGTCGCAAATATACAATAATATATTGCAAAAGCGATATATTATATGGCATGAAATGCAGATATTTGCGACTATATTTTACATATTATTGATAATATGGCTTATGCAGACGGAGATAAATACCTTTTGCTACGATTGGGTGCAATGCCGTATTGTAACGCGGATGCGAAGAAAAAGAATTAACTTTGCCCCTAAATATTCAGTGCAGATGACCGACATATCCTCACATGCGGACGATAATATCCTCATGACGCCGTATATGGCTTACGGCCTGTTGGATGCGGACGATATGGCATTCGACCGCAGCCATATATGGCATCCATACACCTCTACGGCCGATCCTCTGCCCGTCTATCCGGTGGCATCCGCCGACGGCGTTTATATAAATCTCTGCGACGGGCGCAGGCTGGTCGACGGCATGTCGTCGTGGTGGTGCGCCATCCACGGCTATAACCATCCGAGGCTTAACGCCGCGCTTGCCGCGCAGGCGGCCCGCATGTCGCACGTTATGTTCGGAGGGCTGACCCACGCCCCTGCCGTAGGGCTTGCCCGCAGGCTTGTCGATATGGCCCCGGAGGGGCTTGGCAAGGTGTTCTTCTGCGACTCCGGATCGGTGGCGGTGGAAGTGGCCGTAAAGATGGCCATACAGTATATGCACGCCCGAGGCGAGCGGTCGCGAAACGCCGTGGCCACCATAGGGGGCGGCTACCACGGCGATACGTGGCACGCCATGTCGGTGTGCGACCCTGTTGGCGGCATGCATTCCATATACAACGGGCGTTTACCCCTGCAGTTTTTCGCCCCGCGTCCGCGGACGCCTTTCGGGGCCGAATGGAATGCGGCCGATTTCGAGCCTATGCGGCGGTTGCTCAGGGAGAACTCGGGCAGCATAGCCGCGGTGATAGTCGAGCCTGTTGTGCAGGGGGCCGGAGGTATGCGCTTCTACCATCCCGAATATCTCAGGATGCTGCGAGAGGAATGCACCGGCTTGGGCATTCTGCTTATCCTCGATGAGATAGCAACCGGATTCTGGCGCACGGGACGCCTCTTCGCCTCGGAGTGGGCCGGCGTCAGCCCCGATATCATGTGCCTGGGTAAAGCCGTCACGGGCGGGTATATGAGTTTCGCCGCCGTTATGGCCGCCGACCGGGTTGCCGATACGATATCTTCGGCGCCGCCCCACGCCTTTATGCACGGCCCCACGTTCATGGGCAACCCACTGGCGTGCGCCGTGGCGTGCGCCTCGCTCGATATGCTGGCCGAAGATCCTCCGGCCGGCCGTATAGAGGCTATTGCCCGGAGGCTGGAAGAGGGCCTCGCTCCGCTGCGAGCAGCCCCGGCGGTGGCCGACGTGAGGGTTTTGGGAGCCATAGGCGTAGTGGAAATGCGTAGTGAGGTGGATATGGCCCTGGCGCAGAGATGTTTCGTGGAGGACGGCGTTTGGATACGGCCTTTCGGCAAGCTGGTTTACCTTATGCCGCCGTATATATCCTCTGCGGAAAATATAGATTCGCTCACGGCCGCCGTCCGCAGATTCGCCTGCAGGGGATGATCTCCGGCGTTTCCCGGAGTTAAAATTAAACGTATTACGGACAGTTTGCAAATAAAGTGTTTATAGATTAATAAATTTACTATATTTGCACAATTAACGAAAATAAGGAGTTATATGGGCAAAAAAGCGGTAAGGCTGTTACTTCATACGGTGCTTATAATTTTTACGCTGGCTACGGTGCTTGCCACCGGCGCGGCTATGCTGGCGGCTATGGTAAATCCCAACGACAACGGTTTCGTGGCGTTGATGGGTCTCGGTTTGCCTTTGCTGCTCATAGCGGACCTTATGTTCGTCTTTTACTGGATCTTCAGGCGTCGCTGGTGGTTTTTTTTCCCGCTTCTGGCCCTGGTCGCCAATTACCAGTACTATCCCCGTATCTTCCGGTTGGACGACAAAACTGCCGCCACGGCGTCGCAGGGCGATAGGCTCCTTCGCGTGGCTACCTATAACATCAACTATTTTTCTTACGACGACTATAGCCGCGCCGTTGGTTTTGTGGCTACTTTCCTGAAAAACGAGAACATAGACGTGGTTTGCTTTCAGGAGTTCATGAATAATCCCGCATATCCGCCCGACAGCGTAGCCGCCGCCCTCGGTCTGCCTTATTTCGCCTTGGGCCACAACAGTGAGGATTTCGACGATCTGGCCGTATTCAGCCGCTATCCGATAGAGAACACCCACCTTCTGGTGTTCAAAAACTCCACGAACAGCGCCATGTGGACGGATGTGGACGTCGAGGGATATAAGTTACGCCTCTTCAACGGTCACCTCCAGACTACCAGCGTCAACTGGGAGAAGGACGACCTGGAGCGCCAGATAGCCCTCGGGACGACGGAAGATCAGGCCCGGGCCGCGATACGCATATCCAACATCATGAAGCGGAATTTCACCCGCCGCGCATTCCAGGTAGACAACATAGTGGCCGCGATAGACACATGCTCGCTGCCGGTGGTGTACTGCGGCGACTGCAACGACACCCCCTCTTCGTACGCCTACGCCCAGTTGACGGGTAAAACCTCGTTCAGGGAGCCGGCGGAACGCACAGACGGATTCCTCGAAGCAGGCAAGGGATACGCATACACCTACCAGGCGATGAAAAAGATACTCCGTATAGACTATATAATATACTCGTCGTCGATAAAAGGAGTGGACTATTATTCGCCACTGCTGAATTGGAGTGACCACAATCCGGTTCTTATGACGCTGAAACTTAATTAGTCCGGCGTAATTTGCGAAAAACTGCGGCAATGCACCACAACTGCTTGCCGCATTTTTTTATTACCGTCCGGCCCCGGCTCCGTTATATTTAAGGGATCAGCCTGAAAAATAACTTGCGTTCAGACGTACGGCGCAAGAAAAGCTGCTCCTTACGGTAGCGACGCTGCGCATAGCCGTGCGTCAGGTAGCGACTATTCGCAACATTCCGTTATTGATTTGGGGATATTGGCTAATTGTTCTATTTTTGTGTAAGGGAAAATTAAAAAATATTATATAATGGCTGATCTAACACTTCGTGCGGCGGATAATATCCGTTTATTGTCGGTATCTATGGTCGAACGGGCCAAGTCGGGGCATCCCGGCGGCGCTATGGGCGGCGCCGATTTCATCAACGTCCTTTATTCGGAATTCCTGAATTACGATCCGGACGACGCCTTTTACCCTCACCGCGACCGTTTCTTTCTCGATCCGGGACACATGTCTCCCATGCTCTATTCGGTACTTTGCCTTTCAGGCCGCTACACACTGGAGGACCTGAAGAATTTCCGGCAGTGGGGCAGCGTAACGCCAGGACATCCCGAGGTGGATGTTGTCCGCGGCGTGGAAAACACATCCGGGCCTCTGGGCCAGGGCCATGCCATGGCCGTGGGCGCTGCCATAGCAGAGCGTTTCCTCGTCGCCCGCTTCGGAGAATGGATGTCGCACAAGATATACGCTTTCATATCGGACGGCGGTATACAGGAAGAGGTTTCGCAGGGTGCCGGCCGTACGGCGGGACACCTGGGCCTGTCGAACCTCGTTATGTTCTACGATTCGAATAACGTGCAGCTGTCCACCAAAGTTGACGAGGTTACGAGCGAGGACGTGGGGGCTAAATACCGAGCCTGGGGCTGGAGCGTGATAGAGATAGACGGCAACGACGCCGCGCAGATACGCACGGCGCTTGCCGCCGCCCGCAAGGAGGAGTCGCGTCCCACGCTTATAATAGGCCATACCGTTATGGGCAAATGCGCCCTGGGCAAGGACGGCGAGTGCTTCGAAGGTAAGGTTTCGATGCACGGACAGCCGCTTACAGCCGCCGGAGGCGATATAGAGAAGACTATACGCAACCTGGGCGGCGATCCGGCCGATCCTTTCGCCATATTTCCGGAAAGCGCCGAATTGTACGGCGTCCGCCGCGAAGCGTTGCGTAAATGGCGCGCCGAGCGCGCAGCCGTCGAAGCGGCGTGGCGCAAGGATAATCCGGCCTTGGCCGCCAAACTGGACCTCTTCCTTGGCGGAGGCTTGCCCGAGCTGGACTATTCGCAGGTTGAGGCCGGTCAGGGCGTCGCCACGAGGGTTGCTTCGGCCACCGTACTGGGATATTATTCCCGTAATGTGGAAAATATGATCGTTTCGTCGGCAGACCTCTGCAATTCCGATCGCACGGACGGTTTCCTGAAATACACCAAAGCCATAGCGCCGGGCGATTTCAGCGGCCGCTTCCTGCATGCGGGAGTGTGCGAACTTACGATGGCGTGTCTTATGAACGGCATGGCGCTGCACGGCGGAGTTATTCCCGTGTGCGGCACGTTCTTCGTCTTTTCTGATTATATGAAGCCGGCCATAAGGCTTTCGGCGCTCATGAGGCTCAAGGTGATTTATGTGTGGTCGCACGACTCTTTCCGCGTGGGTGAGGACGGCCCTACGCACCAGCCCGTGGAACACGAAATGCAGATAAGGTTGCTCGAACACCTGCATAACCATAACGGCGAACGCTCGATGGTAGTCCTGCGTCCCGCCGACGCCGAAGAGTCAATAGCGGCATGGAAACTGGCCCTTGAGTGCCGGCGTCCGGTGGGGCTGATATTTTCGCGCCAGAACATCAGGAATATTCCCGCCGTCTCCACCGCAGGCCGCCGCAGCGAAGCCGCCGAAGGGTGTGCCAGGGGTGCGTACGTGGTGGCCGATGCGCCAGACCACGACGTGGTTATGATAGCCAGCGGCTCGGAGGTGTCCACCCTTGTGGCGGGAGCGGAATTGCTGGCTGCCGACGGCATAAAGGCAAGGATAGTGAGCGCCCCCTCGGAAGGCCTCTTCCGCGATCAGGAACAGACCTATCAGTCGCAGGTGCTGCCCGACGGTCCCGCCGCCGCGCCGCGCTACGCCCTCACGTCCGGCCTGAGCCTTACGCTGCGCCCGCTGGCCGGCGACAAAGCTCGCATCCACGGCTTCGACCACTTCGGCCACTCGGCCCCTTTCGCCGTGCTGGACGAAAAATTCGGTTTCACCGCCGCCACCGTCTACAAAGAAGTCAGGGAACTTCTGGGAAAATAACTGTCGATTCACGCAAAAACCTGTGTCTGAAAACTCAGACACAGGTTTTTTGTGCCGTAAAGTACAATTGAAGCAACGTTATTTGCATGTACTGTCTTGCAGGAAAAAGCGATTGGGTGTCTCGTCAGAGACACCCAATCGCTTTGTTTATTCGGTACGGTTCGGAAACTCGTACTTGTGTTAATCGTTAGGCTCGAATATTTCCAGATATGCATTTCCTCTAAATCCGTAGCCTATGCTGCCGCCGGGGCCGTAATATTGCGGAGAGATGTATGCGAAATTCAAATCAGGCCCGTCTATGCAAATGCCGCTTTCATAGCCGCCGTCAGTAATGAATCCGATGTCTCCTTGCCAGTAGCCTATGTCGCGGACAGAAACGTTTCCACGAGTTGAATGCACGAACGGAGTATTCTGAGGAGCGATGCGGCAATATACGAACGTACTGCCTGCGTCCACCGCCGTATAGTCGGGAAGAGCCGTAAGTTTGAGGCTGTAACCTACACCGTAAAGGTCTTTAAACCTGAACAGATTCTCGTCGGTGTCGCACTGTTGGAGTTCAATGGTAGCGGTCGCCGGGGTATAACCGAGTAAGTTGGTTATCTGGTAATTGTACGTGCCGGTCGCGAGCGTCGTCCAGGTCAGGCCGTAGAAAATGGCTTCGGAGGCATTCTTCTTGCCGCCGCTGTTGAGGGCGACAATGGAGATGGCGTACGTTCCCGGCAGGCCGGTGACAATAACTTCCGGATCCTTATCCAGATCCTCGTCGATTTTGTCGCCGTTCGCGATAACGTAATCGTTGTATGCATCGGCGCCGTTCTCTTCGATGAACGCGTCTTTATCGGACAGAAGTTCGATATAGTAATAAAACTCCGCTACTTTGTTGTTGGACACGAAACGTATTGAAACGTCTTCGTCGGAGTTATAGGGAGGCTGTCCTTCCCCGGGCGATCCTTTGGGCGCGAACAGGTAGGGTGTGACCAAAGCCTTGGAGTCGGATCCGGCGTCGGTGCCTTCTGATACTTGTTTGCAGCCGCTCATGGCGATAGCGCCTAATGCGATCAGTGCTGCATATATGTATTTTTTCATACGCGAAAATCGGTTTTAGATTAGAATGTATATTCGGGAGAATCTCCGCTGGGTTGCTCCGGATTAGGATTGTTTACAATGGCCGTGTTATAAGCCGACGCTGTCCTTACTATAACGAGGTTCATCCATTGGGGGACGTCGGCGGTGTTGAACCGGTAGTTGGCCGGGTGGTTGGTCCCTGCGTAGCTGCGTACTATACCTTTGCCGAGGCGTTTGATGTCCAATGTGGCGAAACCTTCGCCCCAAAGTTCTACGCGGCGTTGCCACCAGACGTTGTTACGGAACGATTCCGCCACGTCGTATACGAAACCGGGGTTGCGGGTAAGGGCGAAATTGGTCAGCAGCGCTATACCTTGGGCCTCTTTGCCCGCCTGCATTCCTACGGCTTCGGCTTCGATCAGCATCATCTCTTCAACTCGCATCATGGGAACGGAGACGACGGTGGCCTTGTAAGGGTTGGTGCGACCTTCCAGGCCGCCGCCAGCGCGGAATTTGAGGGCCAGGTAGCCGTAGACCAGCGAAGCGGAACCGTCCACCGCCTGATCTATAAAGTCAGGGAAATCCGTATATGCAGCCAGGGCTGCGGTGCGGTCCCCGTCGCTCATTTCGTCCAGCGAAGGATCTATGTAGCACTTTTTGCGGAAGTCCGTGGCGGGAATTGTGCTGTAAAGGTGGGCGTCTATGTGCTTGGGTGCGCCGTAGGCGCTTCCGTACAGGCCGCCTTCCACTTCGAGGAACATCTGCGAACCCCAGTTGGAGTCGGAGTCGTTGAGAGTGATGTTGGGGTCGCTGTCTTTGAATTTGCAGCCGAACATCCACGCGTCGTTAGGGGTGTTGAACGCCGTCATGCGATCCAGGTACTGGCTCTCGGTCATAGCGCTGTATTCCGCGCCGTCTATGGCCATCCTTGCATATTTGGCTGCGTTAGGATAATCTTCCATGGTCAGATAGGCGCGAGCTTTCAAACCATACACCACGGTGACGTCGGGGGTATAGATATCCGTGCGCACGTAGTCGGCCAGGTATGTTTCAGCCAGGTCGAGGTCGTCGAGGATGAACGCCCACATGTCGTCTTTCGGCGCACGCGGATTGTTTACCAACTCTTTGTCGGTAGTTGCTTCGGTCACTATGGGTACCGTGCCGCGTTCGGGGGCGTTCTTGTCGAAATACATACAGGCCAGCTCCATGTAGAACATAGCGCGCATGGCGTGGGCTATGCCTACTCCCGCCTTGTATGTTTCATCGTCGGGGCTGATCTTGCCTATGACTATGTTGCAGTTCTTGATCCATTTATAGTAGTAGCACCACGGAAATTGGGCGACCCTGGTATTTTCGCCGAGTCCGGATACCTGATACCAACTGTTATACCATTCCGAGCTGGAGTCTTCAATAACGATGTCCTGCCCCATTACGTCCCTTTGCAGGAAGAATGACGGGTAGCCGAAATCGCGCGGGTCCGTGTCTTCGTTGCCGTATGCGGTGAACTGGCCGACGAGCGACGAGGTAATGGCTTCGATGTAATTCCTGTAGGCGTTAGGAGCGTTATCTACTTGTTGACTGGTAGCGCTGGCTCCCTGTGGAAAAGTTTCCTTGATGCAACTTGTCGCCAGCAACGAGACGGCAAGCAAGGCAAGCGAAATATTTATTGTGTTTTTCATAATTAGATTCTTTTCTGATTAGAATGTGAGTTGAACTCCGCCGGAAACAGTGCGGTAGGGTGAGAAGGATACTACCCAGGAGTTGCCCTCAAAAGAGTACCGCGGATCGAGTCCTTTGCGTTTCGACCAGAAATACAGGTTCTCGCCTGCGGCGTAAATACGCATCTTCACGTTGTATTGCTTGAGCGCTTTGGCCGGTACGGTGTAACCTACCACGAACGATTGGAAGTTCAGGTAGCTCGCGTCGGTCAGGAAACGATCTGCCGTTATGCTGCCGTTGTACTGGTCGCCATACTGCCAGCGGGGCAGGCTGCTTCCGGTGTTGTTGGTACTCCACGATTTTGTCCAGTCCTTGTGGATAGCCGATCCTGCCGAACTCGATCCCGGCATGCTTCCGATAACGGAGGCGTAATAGCCGTCGAATATCCTGCCGCCTATCTGATAGTCGAACGTCATCGCTACGTCGAAATCGCCTACGCGCAGGTTGGTGCCGAAGCCGCCGAACGCTTTGGGAAGGTTGGTCCCCTGCTCGTAATAGGAGGCGTTGCTGTAGTCGTAGGTAGTGCCTCCTTTGCGGATGGTTTTGCCGTTCTCGTCTTCGGTGTCCACATAGAACATTGCCCTGCCGTACTGGTCTACCCCTGCGTAGGAACGGCAGTAGTAATTGTACATCGGGCCTCCGACCTTGAACCACATCGATTCTTCGGTGTATCCGCCCAGGGCGGGATCGACTTTGGAAGCCGGCAGTTTGAGTATCTTGGTGCCGTAGTGCGATATGTTGCCGGATACGGTCCAGTCGATCATCTTGTTTCTTATTATCGCGCCGGTCAGGTTTATCTCGAAGCCGGTGTTGCGCATGTCGCCCACGTTGTCGTACATGCCTCGCGTACCCGACTCTTCAGGAAGGGATACCCAGAACAGCAGGTCGGTGGTCTTCTTGTTGAAGAAATCGACGCTTCCGCTTAGACGGCCTTTCCACAAACTGAATTCGGCGCCGAGGTTCAGGTTGGTAGACGTTTCCCATGTGATGTCTTTATTGCCTTTACGGGCGTATACCGGCGTGACCACCGTGGCGCTTCCCGGAGTCAGGCTGTAGATATCCGTGTAAGCGTACGTTACGGGAAGGTTGTCGTTACCTTGCTGGCCTATCGACACTTTCAGTTTGAGCATGTCTATCAGGCCCGTCGTCGAACTCATGAAATCCTCTTTCGAGAGTATCCACGCGCCGCCGACCGACCAGAAACTGCCCCAGCGGTTGTCGGGATCGAAATTAGACGACGCGTCGCGGCGGAAAGATACCGAAGCGTAATACTTGTTTTCGTAATCGTATTGGCCGCTCAGGAAGTAACCTTCGTTGTTATACCTGGCGGTGTTGGATGCCGTGACGGGATCTTTCGTGGCGGCGGCGCTTATCTCCATGATATCGGGTGAGAACATGCCCGATCCTTTGCCGTAAAGGACTTGCTGCTTGCTGTCGTAATATTCATGGCCGAGCAATGCCGTAACGTTATGGGAGCCGAACGAATTGTTGTAGTTCAGGGTCTGTAGATTGTTGGTACGCAGCGAAGTGGTGGATTGTTTCTCGGTATAACCGCCGGTATTCGCGGGAGTGCCGTAGTACATATTGCCGAACTGCATGGTGTTGGTCTGGCCCCATGTCACCGTGCTGGAGATATTCAGTTTGAGGTGTTTGGTGAAGATGATGTCTATGAACCCTGTGCCGTTCAGTTGGTTTCCTTCAACCTGGTATTTGTTGTACTGGTTCTCACCCAGGGGGTTGCCGGTTCCGAGGTACGGACGCGAAACTCCGTAGCCGGTGGACGCCACGCCATAGTCGTAGGCTTTATTGCCATACTCGTCGGTTTTGATTACCGGATTGCCGTTGGCGTCGATAACGCGTACGTAAAGCGGATATATGGGAGCTATACGGGAAGTGTAGGCGAACAGGTTGGACGAACCTGCATCGGTACCCCAGTTGGAGTTCTGATCCTGCAGCGAGTGTACATAACCTATGTTGGAGCCTACTTTCAGCCATTTTTTGGCTTGGTAGTCGTTTTTGAAACGGGCCGTGATGCGCTCGAAATCGGAATTGTCTATGATGCCTTCTTCGTTAAGGTAGCCCAGACCCATGTAATACGACGAACGGTCTGTCGATCCGTTAACGCTGGCGGTATACTCCTGACGCAGGCCGTTGCGGTACGCGGCGTCGCTCCAGTTGTCGGGCTGCATCCAGTAATCCACGCCGTTGTAGGTGGTTTTGCTGCCGAGCGTGGCCCCGGGATTCAGTTTGCCGTTGACGATAAGGGACTCGCCGTCGGGTACCGTGAATACGTTGTATTGCAGGTCGGAGAGCATTTTGATGTTAGCCTGAGACGCGGCTTGCGAGGCGGACATGCCCTGGCCATAGTAATACTGGTTGTATATCTGCGTGTAGTACGCCTCGTAGTATTCCCCTGGATCGGTGATTATATTGTAATCTTTGATTGCGCGCGAGTTGACGCCCCATTTCATGTCCACGTTGACGATGGCCTCTTTCGATTTCGCCCTTTTCGTGGTTACGATGATAACGCCCGCCGCGCCGCGTGCGCCGTAAAGGGCTGCCGAAGCGGCGTCCTTAAGTACGGTCACGGATTCGATATCCGACTGGGGGATATTCGACAGGCTGGCGGGGTAAGGAGCGCCGTCCACAATGACCAGAGGACTGGTCCCTGCGTACATGGAGTTGATACCGCGGATATTGATATCGCCTCCGGCTGATCCGGGCTGGCCGGAGCCGCCCCTGACCTGGAGGCCCGGAACGGAACCCACGAGGGCGTCGAGGACGTTGGTCGTTTGGCGTTTTTCGAGATCTTCGGCCTTTACTTGCGCCGCGGAACCCACGAACGCCTCTTTGGTTGTCGTACCGAAGGCGACGACTATAACGTCGTCTATCGCCTGTATGTTTTCCTTAAGCGTTACGCTGAGGCGGGTTTTGCCTTCGATGGCTACCCGTTGCGATTCAAAACCGATAAAGGTCACCAGCAGGGTGCCGTTTGCGGGGGCCGTGATGGTGAATTGGCCGGAAGCGTTACTCGATGTGGCGTTGGTAGTACCTTCCACAAGGACGGTTGCTCCGTTTACCGGAGTACCGTTCGTGTCGGTAATCGTACCGGTAACCTGACGGTTCTGAGCCACAGCGCTATATGCGCACATTCCCAAAACCGCAATTAACGATAGTAAAATTTTTCTTACCATAAGCGGTTAATTTTAATTGAATGAGAAAATGAAATTAGAAACAAAGGTACATGAAACAGGGCATATACACAAATAAAACCGGGTAAAAAAACACCATTGTGATAATCTTAACTAAATAATTATCTTGCGGTTATAATTTTATTGCGAATCATTGCGGACTGCTTACGATTTGTAACCGCAAGGTGCGGCAGGCATTATTGTCGCGGCTGAATACACGCAAAAGCGCTTAATTTTTGTCGCATATTGGCTTTTCTCTGCCGTTGCAAGCGATGCGTGGTTTGATATTGAAACAGACATTCCGGATATTATCGCGTAACCGGATATCTGGCCGGAATTCATGCCGTAAACGCACTCAGGCGCGTATTGGGGCTGATTTCAGATAAGTTCCATAAGAAATATGGACGGGTGTCTAAAGCAGTGCTGTGAGCGTTTCCAGCTTCATCCCGCGCGAGCCTTTTATAAGGATATGTTTTCCTTCGGGCGGATTTGCCGCGAGCCTGGCGGCGACGGCCGCCGCATTCTCGAAAATGTGGAAATTACCGCCCCGGTCCGCCCCGCTTTCGATGGCTGCGCGGCGGAAGTTGGGGCCTACCAGCCACACCTGGCCGATGGCCGGATCGCCGGCCATACCTATAATATATGCGTGTTGGGACGCGGAAGCCTCGCCAAGTTCCAGCATATCGCCCAGAATGGCGAGTTTCCCGGGGTATCTGCCGTCGCGTACGGCGGCGAAGTTCTCCAGCGCCGCCGCCATACTCGACGGATTGGCGTTGTAGCAGTCTACCGTAAGACGGTTTGTTTTTGTTATTACTGTCTGCGAACGGTTGTTGTCGGGCGAATATCCCTCCACCGCCTGCGTTATCTTTTCCGCCGCTACGCCGAAATATTCGCCTATGGCGGCGGCGGCGGCTATGTTGAAGCGGTTGTAATCGCCTTCGAGGCGATTGGGCATGTCGCCCTGCGAACTTTCGTAGAATGTGGCGCGCAGGCCGGGGCGTTCCCCCGCCATTTCCGTTAGCGTGGGGTCGTCGCGGCGGCAAAACGCCACTCCCCCGTGTGCGGCCAGATAGTCGTAAAGTTCGCCCTTGCCTCGCCTCACGCCTTCTATATTCCCGAAACCCTCCAGGTGGGCCAAGCCGATGTTGGTTATAATGCCGAAGTCGGGTTGGGCTATGCGGCATAGCAGGGCTATCTCGCCGGGCGCTCCGGCGCCCATCTCCACCACGGCGAATTCCGTCCCCTTTCCCATCGAAAGCAGGGTGAGGGGGACGCCTATATGGTTGTTGAGGTTGCCTTGCGTGACGCCCACGGCGAATTTGGCCGACAACACCCTGGCCGTAAGTTCTTTTGTCGTGGTTTTGCCGTTGGTGCCGGTTATTGCCAGCACAGGAAAGCCGCATTCGTAGCGGTGCCTTGCTGCCGTTTGCTGCAGGGCAGACAGGGCATCGCCAACAAGTATCACCCTGTCTTTGAATTTATCGCGCGCCAGCCGCGCCGCCCGAGGGTCGTCGGCCACGGCGAAAGCCGCCCCTTGGGCGAGGGCGGTCTCGACGAAGGCGTTGCCGTCGAAATTACCCCCTTTGAGGGCGAAGAATACGGATCCGGGCGTTATCCTGCGACTGTCGGTGGATACCGATCCGCAATGCCGGAATTTTTCGTAGACGAGGTCGATTATATGGGCCGGTTCGATCATGTCAGGTTGTCTGGCTATAAAATAAGCGCGCGTCTGCATAAACGTTTATGCAGACACGCGCTGAGGTGATTATCAGCGTTTGCCGCCCTTCTCCTTGGCGACCCTTACGCCCAGCACGGCGTTGTGGTATTTGAGTGCGGCCAGGGTATTGATGCTCGGCGCGGTGATTTTGGAAAGGTTCTCCTCAAGAAGTTCCCTGAGCGGTCTCCATGTGCCTGACATCTCTTCCTTGACCATCGTGAAGCACTCTTCGTAGCCCTCCGTGAGAGCCAGGTAGGGCCACGGGTGGTCGCCTTTCTGTGGCCTTGCGAATTGTGTTGCCGGAACGGTTTCCACGCCCACGTACAGCCCCTCGGCGGGCATAACTATGCCGAATTTGGAGATGTCGGCCGAGGCCGTGTGGTAATCGCTGTTGTAGGGGTCGATCTCTACGTTTTCCTTCAGCAGGTCGGCTCCTGGCTTACCGTCGGGACCTACCGCGTAGAGCCTTGCGAAGGTCTTGTTCGGGACGATGTCGCCCGCCTTGTTGAATTCCGAACTGGTGGTGAGGACTATTTTCGCGATCGTCTTGCCGGCCAGCTCGCTGTCGTGTACCCTGACGGCGTACGCCGCCCATTCATATGCCAGCGCCGTGCCTTTCCGGTCGCCCTGGTCCGGAAACGTATACTGTTTGTCGGGAGCCTGCGCCGCCGACGCCTCCACGGCCTGGGGTTCGAGTACTATGGCGGATCCCGGAGCCATATCGGCAACTACGACCATTTTGGTCTGGCATCCGGGATAGGCTAACAGCAGGGTGTCCGCGGCGTTTTCGACCCGGATAGTTACATCTCCGTTTTTCGACGCCGTAACCGCCGATCTATTGCCCGAGCAATAAACGGCGGCGTAGGGCAGGCCCTTGCCGGCGGCGTTGTTCACCTTGCATTTGAACTGGATCTGCGCGCACGCCAGCATGGGCGCGATGCAGACGATGATCGGAACGACGATTTTTTTCATGGACTGGAAGTGGTTGGTGTTGCCTGCGACGGTTTCTAAACGAACTCTTCCTTTTGCAGGTATTTTATGTCGTCTATAAATTTCTTGACATTCTGCTCGTTGGCTTTCGGGCATACCATCAACGCGTTGCCGCTCTGCACCACAATGTAGTCGTCCAGGCCTTCCACCACGGCCATCATGTCTTTCGGGACTTTTATGATGCAGTTGGAGGTGTTGTACGTAAGGCTGTTCTCGGGAACTACGTTGCCGTTAGCGTCTTTGGGCGAGTGCTGGTAGAGCGATCCCCACGTGCCTACGTCCGACCAGCCGAAATCGCTGCAGCGCACATACACGTTGGAGGCCTTCTCCATGACTCCGAAGTCGATGGATATGGGGCGGCACTCGGAATAGATGCGTTCTATCTGCTGTTTCTCTCCGGGCGTGCCGTAGGCTCCTTCGCCCGATGCGAAGAGCTGCTCGGTGTCGGGGAGGAACTCCGTCAGTGCCTCGCGTATGGCCTTGACCTTCCATACGAAGATGCCCGAATTCCAGAAGAACTCGCCGCTTTCGACGAATACCCTGGCCAGGTCGAGCGTGGGTTTTTCCGTGAACGTCCGTACTTTCTTTATTTCCGAATCTCCATGGGTACTTTCCACCTGGATATATCCGTAGCCTGTATCCGGGCGCGACGGCTTTATCCCTATGGTCATCAGCGCGTCGTTTTGTCGTACGAAATCCACGCATTCGTTTATCGCCTTGCGGAACTCCTCCTGGTCGAGGATCAGGTGGTCGGCCGGCGTGACTATCATGTCGGCCTCGGGATTCCGGGCCATCAGCCTGAATGCGGCGTAAGCTATGCATGGGGCGGTGTTGCGGCCGATAGGCTCTCCCAGCACCTGCTCCGGGGCGAGTTCGGGCAGCTCGTCCATTACGAGTTGCGAATAGGCTTCGTTAGTCACCACCAGGAAATTCTCGGGCGGGACCATCGGCGCGAAACGCTCGTAGGTGTGGCGTATGAACGAGCGCCCCGTACCCAGGATATCGAGGAATTGCTTGGGTTTGGAGGTGCGGCTTATGGGCCAGAAACGGCTTCCTATCCCGCCGGCCATTATCACGCAATATTTATTTTTGTCCTGCATCGTCAAAGGGTGTAATTTCATGCAAAATAAGATAAAAAAACGAATAGAGCAAAACAGAACTCCGTTTTTTGTAACTTTGCGCCGTAAAATCGAAAGAGATGAAGATAAAGATGTTCACCATCCCCAATGCGATCACGCTGCTTAATCTGATAAGTGGCTGCGTGGCAACTATGTACGCCTTTCACGGGGAGTTGTATATGTCCTTTCTGTTCGTGGCGCTGGCGGCTGTTTTCGACTTTCTGGACGGTTTTGCCGCCCGTGCGCTCGGCCAATATTCCGAAATAGGCAAGCAGCTCGATTCGCTGGCCGACGTGGTTAGTTTCGGCGTGGCCCCTTCGGCCATGCTTTTCAATCTGTTCTGTTATGCCGGCGGCGAGGCCGCGGCGGGATGGAGCGTTTTCGTCCTCGCCGGATTCTCCGCCCTCAGGCTGGCGCGCTTCAATATCGACGATACGCAAACGGAGGAGTTTCGCGGCATGCCCACCCCCGCCTGCGCCCTTATGACGGCCTCGGCTGCGAGCGGATGGGCCGACGCCTTTCTTTTTTCCCCGTGGGCCATCATCGCTTTTGTTGCCCTTATGTGCTTCCTGCTGGTCAGCCCCATACGCATGTTCTCCTTTAAATTCCATTCGTGGGGCCTCCGGGAGAACGGCCTGCGCTACGGTTTCGCGCTGTTTGCCGCCGCGATACTGGCCTGGATGCGTGCGGACGGCGTTTTTATCGTCGTAGCGGCTTATGTCGGCGTATCCGCCGTCCGTGCGGCGGCCTGCAAAAAATCCGCGCAATAAGGCGGACGTGCGGACGGAATGAACCGTATCCGGAAAAATTTCTTACCTTTGGGGCGAAATTTTCGTATATGAGGTGTGCAGTGCGTAAGTCTTTGCCGGTTTTACTGGCTCTCGCGGCAGCGGTTATGTGCCGCACGGGGCTTCCGGCGCAGAATCTGCCCTCCCCGGCGGGAAGTCAGCAGCAAAACGCCGATATGCGCGCCGCCGCCGACACCTCGTCGGCCAATTCCGGCTCGGAGAAACCTCCCAAGGTCCGCAAACCGCTCGAATCGTACCTTTTCAGCGACTCCATAAGGGCGCGCAACCATTTTGTGTGGACCCTGGATATGGAGCGCAACAGCATCAATCTGAAAACCATAGATTCGATGCTCAATATTTTCCAGGTCGATTATCCCTACCTGCGCCAGGACGTGGGGTCGGCTTACCTGGGCAACCTGGGCGGCGCGGCCATCCCTCTGAATTATTTCACCCGACCCGAGTATGAGGATTTCGGGTTCGCCTCGGCCTACGACGTCTACTTTTTCACCCCCGGCCGCGTGCCGTTTTATAACGTCAAGACCCCTTTCACGCAGTTTTCCTATTTTACGGCGGGACAGAAGGCGCGTGCCGAAGAGACCCTCGGCCTCTCGCACGCCCAGAACATTTCTCCCTCGTCCGGCTTCAATATGGACTATAAAAGCCGCGGAACCAAAGGCATATACAATTGGCAGAAGGCGCGCGACAAAAACCTCTCGCTCGCATTCAGCCACACCGGCAAGAAATACACCGTCCATGCGGGATATATATACAACGCCGCCATCCTGCGAGAGAACGGCGGCATAGAGGACGACAAATGGATAACGGATACCATCCTCGAGCAGACTGGCGTCATTCCCATCAACCTTTACGACGCCACCAACAAGCTGAAGAACAACATTTACTATGCGGTGCAGTCTTACGGTATCCCGCTGCGCAGGCTTTCGGACGACGATTTTTCTATAGCCGACCGCACTACTCTGTACGTAGGCCTGTCGACTCAGTACAGCCGTTTCTCGAAGGTTTACGCCGATACCCGCAACGGAAGCACCCAACCCGTAGACGGGACGGTGTTCTACGACAACTGGTACGTCAACCCCGCCGCAACGCACGATTCGATATTCGAATCGCTGCTTTCTAATAAAGCCTTCATACAGATACAGCCCTGGAGCCGCGACGCGGTGGTGGGGTTGATAGACGGCGGCGCGGGGATAGACCTGCACCACTACTACCAGATGAGCATGAACCAATATCTGGCCGGCCCTTCGGGCGGCAAGACCGATCGGCAGAGCATTTACGTCTACGGCTCGGTGGAGGGTAAGCTCATGCGCTACGCCGACTGGAGCGGCAACCTTAAATTCCACCCTGCGGGGTGGCGGCAGGGCGATTTGGATTTCGGGGCCGACCTTTCGCTGCATGTCTATTCCAAGAACAGGCCCATCTCCCTCTCGGGCAGTTTCCGCTCGGTGCTGCGCACCCCCGGATTCTGGGACGAGAACTATTTCTCGAACCACTTCGCGTGGTCGAACTCCTTCAAGAAGGAGAATGAAACCCGGCTCGACGTCACCTTCTCCGTACCGCACCTGGCCCTCGAACTGGGCGGCTACCAGAGCGTGCTGACGGACAAGATCTTTTACGGTCCCGATTGCATGCCTGCGCAGGCGTCGGGAAGCGTGAGCGTTACGGGTTTGTATGCTTCCAAGAACTTCCGGTTCGCCGGATTTCGACTCGATAACAGGGTATTGCTGCAATGGAGTACGGCCCAGCGAGTTGTGCCAGTGCCTATGGCAAGTATGTTCATGACCTATTACTACGATTTCACCGTCGTCAAAAACGTCCTGCACATGCAGGTGGGTTTGGACGGGAGGTATAACACGCCGTATTACGCTTTCGGGTATATGCCCGCCACGGCGCAGTTCTACAACCAGCGTGAAAAGCAGATGGGCGATTACGTGATGATAGACGCTTTTGCGGCAGCCAAATGGAAAAGGATGCGCATAATGCTGAAAATGCAACACCTGAACGACGACTTGTGGGGTACGCGCAACTATTTCTCGGTTCTTCACTATCCACTCAACAAGAGGATATTGAAACTGGGATTCTCGTGGGGATTCTACGACTGACATTGCGGCCTTAGGGCAGCCCGCCAAAAACCATACGATGTTTAAACCGTTCTGTTTTTTACTGACGGGCGTCGTCCTGCTTGCCTACGGCTCTTCGGAGGGTAACGCGCTCAGGGACGCCACCGAACTTTCACGGCTGAATTCCTCCCTCGCCTGGAGCGACGCCCCTTCCTGGGATGTCCGCGGCCATGCGGCGCAGAGAATATCGCCTTACGACTATCTCATCCGTGAGGAGAGCCGGCGCGAAGGCCACGATTGGCGCCTGCTGGCGGCCATAGCCTATGCCGAATCGCGTTTTACGCCCGGTCTGCGCTCGGCGCGCGGAGCGGTGGGGCTTATGCAGGTCATGCCTGTCGTCGCCCGCCAATTCGATGTGGACGAGAGCCAGATCGCCGATCTGCGTACTAACGTGAGGCTGGCGGCAATGCTGCTCACTCAGATAGGCAAATCGTTAGTCATCCCTTCGTCGGCTGCCGAAGAAGACCGTTGCAGGATAACACTGGCATGCTATAACGGAGGCATAGGCCACGTCCTCGACGCCCGCAATCTGGCCCGCAAATACGGATCCGATCCCAACAGTTGGGCCGGAGTCTCGAATTTCCTGGCCCGCAAGGCCGAGCCGGAATACAGCGGCGACGAGACGGTCAAGTGCGGCAACTTCGGCGGAAGCGCCGAGACGATAGCATTCGTGGATACCGTAATGAAAACCTACACACGCTACAAGACGATGGTCTCTTTGTAGGCGGATCACCTATAATGCGCGGGGTCCCGGCAGCCTCGCATCCGGGACCCCGGGTGTTAGGCACTGTGTCATAACAGGCCGCGAGACGCTAC